>NZ_JBEBPO010000010.1:0-42539 GCF_040395855.1 Herminiimonas fonticola
ATTACGCTACTTTGTCACCGTCGCCGAAGAAATGCATTTCGGCCGCGCGGCAATAAGGCTGCACATGACGCAGCCACCACTGTCGCAGGCAATCCAGTCGCTGGAAGCGATGCTGGGCGTGCAGCTGTTTCGCCGCACCAGTCGTAGCGTCGCCTTGACGCCGGCCGGTATCGCCTTGTTGCCGGAAGCGCAACGTATCCTCCAGCAAACCGCTGCGCTGCCTGATCTGATGCGCCGCGCGGCATCCGGCGCTTCCGGCCGTTTATCGCTGGCATTCGTCTCAACTGCCGATTACAGCGTGCTGCCACCCTTCCTGCGCGAATTCCGCGAATCGTATCCCGGTGTCGAAATCGATTTGCGTGAAGCGACCACCGACGTGCAGCTGGACGACCTGATGCAGGGCCGCATAGACGTCGGCCTTTTGATCCCCCCAATACCAGACAAGGCAAAATTGCAACTGGATTATTTACCGGTGTTATCGGAACCTTTGATTCTTGCTGCACCTAAGGGATTGAAGGCGCTGCGCGGCAAGCAGAGCGTCGCCCTTCAGGCACTGGCTGACCTACCGCTGATTATTTTCCCGCGACGTATTGCTCCCGCCTTCCACGATGCGATTCTGGCTTGCTATCGCGATGCCGGCCTGACGCCGCATATCGGGCAGGAAGCAATCCAGATGCAAACCATCATCGGTCTGGTCTCTGCCGGCATGGGGATCGCGCTTGTGCCACAATCCGTATCGAATTTAAAACGGCCGGGTGTCGACTACAAACCGCTGGCAAATAAAACGCCGCTGGTCGAAACCGGCCTCGCATGGCGACGCGATAATGCGTCACCGGTGCTGCAGGCTTTTCTTGAACTGTTGCGAAAGAACTAGAACATGTGGATACATCCTATGCCCGATCCGATTGCACTCTCCATCGGTCCACTTGCGATACGCTGGTACGGCCTGATGTATCTCGCCGCGTTTGCGCAATTCATCTGGCTGGCGCGCATACGCATCAGGCAGCCGCATATTGCCAATGCCGGCTGGAAGAAGGAAGACATCGATGACATGCTGTTCTACGGCGTGCTCGGCGTCATCGTCGGCGGTCGTCTGGGTGAAGTGATTTTTTACGATCCGGCTTATTACTTTTCGCATCCGCTGGAAATCTTCAAGGTATGGAAAGGCGGCATGTCTTTCCACGGCGGCTTCCTCGGCGTGTTGTTTGCAATGAGCATCTGGGCGCGCAAGCAGGGCCGCAATGTACTCGACGTATGGGATTTCATCGCGCCCATGGTGCCGCTTGGTTATGCATTCGGCCGCCTCGGCAATTTCATCAATGCCGAATTGCCGGGTCGTATTGCCGACGCATCGCTGCCGTGGGCAATGATCTGGCCGAATGTCGATAACCTGCCCCGTCATCCATCGCCGCTGTATCAGGCGCTGGTCGATGGCGTGCTGATGTTCATCCTGCTATGGATCTTCTCGCGCAAGGCGCGCCCACGCATGGCGGTCGGCGGCATGTTCGCGCTGCTGTATGGCTCGGCACGCTTCTTCACCGAATACTTCCGCATGCCGGATTACGAAGTGCATTTCGCTGGTATCACGATTTCTGCCGGGCAGATGTTGTCCGTACCATTAATCCTGGTGGGCATCGTCATGCTGTTTCTGGCTTATCGTAGTCAAGCTGAAAAAAAGGCTGCTTGAGGATGCAGACAAAGATACAAACAGACACACGTATAGAAGTCTTAATTTCAACATTCCGTGATGGGCAGCACCGATGATTTCCTGGGCTGCCTTTACCAAACTTGCAGATAGCAATTTCACGATGCCGGTCGCTGCCTTGCTGGCAGTGTGGCTGGCCGGCGCACGCGCATGGAAGCCGTTTTTTCAGTGGAGCTTTCTGTTCGGTGCCGGAATACTTCTGGTCGTCGCGACCAAGATCGCCTATATCGGTTGGGGCGCAGGCATACCCGCGCTTGATTTCACCGGTATCAGCGGTCATGCGATGCGCGCCACCGCCATCGCACCTGCGTTAATGGCAATACTGCTGCAAAAGAAAACGCGCCAGCTACAGCAAATCGGCCTGCTGGCCGGACTCGCCTTCGGCATAGCCATCAGCATTTCACGCCTGGCGATTCATGTGCATTCGGTATCTGAAGTCGTCAGCGGCTGTCTGTTGGGTGCAGCTGTCGGCCTTGGTTTTGCGTGGCTGATACGGAATCGGCCTATCGTTTTTGATCGCAAGCTATTGCTAGTTGGTGTAATCGCCTTGTTGCCGGTACTCAGTTTGAAACCGGCACCGACTGACTCATGGATGGAAAGCGTTGCCTATTACCTGTCCGGAAAAGAGCGTCCGGCGAAAACAACCAGTCTTGAATCGGTGACGACTGAATATCACTAAACCACCGGGCTGAAAACACTCGGCCTGGCGGCTCTTCAATTCGCTTTTTCCAATCCTGCACCACGCCAGTTCGCCAGCATATCCGGTAGCGCCTTGCGATACATCAGCAAGACGACTGCCGCATAACTGATGACGCCCACTGCCACTGACAATATCAGCACGGCGAGATTCGACCACCCTGCGCGTGCAATCGCCATCTGCGCCGCCTCTACACAAGTCGCCATCACGAACACGCAAAAGAACGGTGTGAGCAATGGTTGCAACTGTCTGCGGAAACTGATGTGCGCATATTTACGCAATAGATAAAGACCCAATGGATAGGTCACCGCAACGCGGCATGACCACGCAGCAATGATATAGATCGCCGATTGGTGCGCCGTCAGGAAAACAGCTGCGATCGTGCAGGCACTCGCGCATACTGCCGGCAACAGCAATGCACGCGGATAGCCCAGGGCACGCAAATACGGACTGACGAATACGCGCGTAAAACTGATCGCCCACACCAGACACAGAATCACGATCATGGCAATTGCTTCCGACCATTTATCGCCGAGCAGCAAGGGCACCCATTGTCCTGTCGTCAAGGCCAGGCCGACAAAGATCGGTGTCGAAACAAAGGCCATCACTTCCGTCACCTGCAGGAAGGCGCCTTGCAAACGTTCCTTGTCCTTTTGCATCGACGAGAACAGCGGCAAGCCGATACGGCCCGCAACGCTACCCACAATATTCGATAGCGCATCGGTTGCCTTGAATGCCACGCTGACAAAACCCAGCATGCTCAAACCGTGCATCGCACCGATCAGCAAACTGAACACGCGCGTCAGGAAAGCCCACAGCGCACCTTCCAGCATCACAGGAAAGCCGAACACGATCAACTGCTTCGCGTGCATCCATGAGAAGCGTCGCAAAGGCTTGCGCTTGTGGCCGCGCCAAAAAATCAGCGTCAGCAAAATGTTTTGCACAATACCCGCCGCCACGATGCTCCAGACGCCAAAACCCGCCAGCGCCAGACCAATCGCGACAAAGCAGTAACTCAACTTGCCAGCGACCGTACGCCTTGCAATCGCCTTGGTGCGCAACTTGCGATCCAGCATCGCCGACGGCAGCAGATTCAAACCGGTGAACAGACAGGCACTGCCTTCGGCGATCAGGATGGCGCCAACCAAAGGCTGTTGCATGAAGTAGATAAAGTACAGCCCGACCAGCAGACAGAAGGCGAAGCCGGACAGGCCGAGCAGAATGGACATCCAGAATGCGCTATCGATATGCAGCATGTCTATCGGCCTGCGCTGGATCAGTGCTTCGTTAATGCCGAGACCGATCACCAGTTGCGTCAGCACGACGATGGATTGCGCAAACGCGACGCTACCGAAATCGGTAGGCGTCAACACGCGCGTCATGATCGCCAGCGTCAGAAAACCGAGCAGGCCGACGCCGACGCTATCGACAATAGCCCACGGCACCACACGCCGCATATTCTTCATCGCGACACCAGCTGGCGTTTTATTTTTCCCAGTGTTCTTCTGATGCCAGAAATAAATGAAAATTTATTCAGCAAGCGATTCTTGCGTATCGTCAGCTTCAATGCGCTAACCCACGGCTCCTTGATGTTGCGCTTCCCGGCAATCTGCACGATCTCGTCCAGCAATACCAGTTGTGCATGATTACCGGCACGCAGCGCACGTATCTGCGCATCGCTCGGACGACCAGACAGGGATTCCGGCAATTCGGCGCCGACTGCCATGAAGTTGAGCTTGGTGCGCAGGCATTTTTCACAGCGTCCGCAATTCCGCCCCGTGATCGGCCCTTCCCAGCAGACGCGCAGATTGCGCAAGCCAACTTCCCAATCGAGGATGCGTTCGGCTTTTTCAGTGCGGGCAAATTCGCCACCGTCATACACAATCTGAAAATCGCGGCTGGACAACATTGCATACGTAATCGGATTGCCACCCCACGGCAATACCAGCCGTGTGTAATCTTCGTCGGAGCCGACCAGACCGGCCTGTGCGCTGCCCTGCCAGTTGCGCAGGCAGCTTGCGACGCCATTGCCGAATTCCATTTCCCAGTTCACGCATGCAACGTCGCGCCAGTTTGTTTTCAGGGTCACCATGGGCACGTTGATCGAATGCAGGGAATCCGCAGCAGAAGCCACCGTGATATCGAATGCAGCATCCGCATTCAATGCAATATCGAAACCCTGGATCAGCACGCCGGCCAGCAAGTGATAACTACGGCGGCCGGCGCGCCCGGTCACATGCCGCCATGCTGTAAACGAGGCATCCAGGCCACCGGAAAATGCCGCCACCGCTTGCGGCGTCTGCGGCAGGCGGATTGCATCATCAGGCAGCTCGCGCGCGGCGCTGACATGAATCTGCTGATACAGATCCGGCCGCCATGCCGCCCAGCATGCGATCAGATCCTCCAGATTTTTCAGTAGAGAAAATGTCACCGGGCCATCAATATACATATCCTGCCCGCGATGCATGGCGACAAATACCAGCGCCGTCGCCGCCATATCGTGCACCTGCAAGGGTGCCGGCAGAGATTCATTCTGCCCCGCCAACTCCCACCACACCTGCTGGTCGCCAAAACTGGCGATACGCCTGACCTGGCCATCGCTGCGTACTTCACGCAATTGCACAACCAGTGTTCCGCTTGCGGCTTTTATGAAAGGGATGTCCTGCAAATCCATCATGCGCGTTGATAAGCATCGTCGAAACGCACGATGTCATCTTCTCCAAGGTAAGCACCCGACTGTACTTCGATCAGGTGCAGCGGCATCTTGCCGGGGTTTTCCAGCCTGTGCGTCATGCCGATCGGAATGTAAATGGATTCGTTTTCCGTCAGCAGCCTGACAGTGTCGCCGCAGGTGACAAGCGCAGTGCCGGTCACGACTACCCAATGTTCTGCGCGATGGTGATGCATCTGCAGCGATAATTTTTCACCCGGATCGACAGTAATGCGCTTGACCTGAAAACGGTCACCGGCATCGATAGGCTCATACGACCCCCACGGTCGATACACGCGCGTGTGATTCAAGTGTTCGCAGCGGTTTTTCTGCTTCAGAAAATCAACCACGTTCTTGACCCGCTGTACCTGATCCTTGTTGACGATCAGCACGGCATCCCTGGTTTCCACCACCACGATATTATCCAGCCCGATCACGGAAACGAAACGACTCTCGGCGCGTATCAGCGAACGCTGCACCTTGTCCGTGTACACATCGCCCTGCAGCACATTGCCTTCCGCATTGCCATCCTGCATTTCGGACAGTGCTGACCAGGAACCGATATCGCTCCAGCCTATATCGGCAGGAATCACAATCGCCTGTTGCGTATGCTCCATCACCGCAAAGTCTATCGATTGCGCTGGGCATGCTGCATACGCAGTTTCATTCAAACGGCAGAAAGATAAATCGTTGTAGGCATTCGTTACTGCAGCCTTGCTACAGACCGCCATCTCCGGCTGCAGGCGCTCCAACTCGGAAAGATAGGCATCGGCACGAAACAGGAACATGCCGCTATTCCATGAATAGCGTTCATCTGCAACAAAGGCTTGTGCCGTCGCCAGATCGGGCTTTTCCACAAAGCGCTCAACGGCAAAACATTTTTCAGCACGATCGATCGCCGCGCCCCGACGTATATAGCCGTAACCGGTTTCCGCAGCCGATGGCAGGATGCCGAACGTCGCCAATGCCTTCTTGCCAACAGCATGCGCTGCCACCAGCACTGCGTCATGGAATGCGTCGGTATCGATAATCAGATGATCGGCCGGCAATACCAGCATCAATGCATCAGGATCAAGCGCCAGCAAATAATTGGCCGCCACGGCAACTGCGGGGGCGGTATTGCGTCCCTCTGCTTCCAGCAGGATTGCAGTTGGCCTGATATCGATCTGACGCAGCTGCTCCGCCACCAGAAAACGGTGATCGTCGCCGCATACGACCAGCGGTGGCGCAATCTCGGGCCAGCCGGCAACGCGCAATATTGTTTCCTGCAGCATCGTGCGATCGGAAACCAGCGGCAGCAATTGCTTGGGCGAAGCGGCACGCGATAAAGGCCACAGGCGACTGCCAGATCCACCGGATAGTATGACCGGATAAATTGTCACACGGCACCTGCACATGTTTTCTGGCCGGTAGCGGAAGCATCTGCCTTAAGCAGCGCTTTATTTTTCGCTGTCGGGGATTTTTTTTCGCGCGTCTTGCTGCGGCGATCGCGCGCATCGCGCCAGGAATCCTGCACGCAGTCGGATACGTGACGCATCTTGCCTTCGCGACTGACGCAATAATTCTTGCACACCACCAGTTCCTGCATATGTGAATGCGGCGACACGCGCGTGTACTCGAACAACACGCTGCGCTCAACTGTCGAGCCGCTGCAGATCTGGCTGCCATGTCCTATCCAGGTCGGACCTATGATGGTGCTGCCGGCTTCTATCGTACTGCCGGAACCGAGATAGACCGGTCCTTCTATCGTTGTGCCTTCCCAATCGATACTGGTGTTCAGTCCGACCCACAGGCCTTCTGAAATTTGCGTGCCGGGCATCGTCATATGCGCCATTTCTCCCTGCATCACGCTTTGCGAAACGGCCCAGTAATCCTTCACGTTGCCGATATCTATCCAGTTGAAAAAACGTTTTTGCGCAAAAAATGGCACGCCTTTTTCCACCAGTAAGGGAAACAGCTGCGAACCGATATCGAATTCTTCACCGGATGGAATCAACTCCAGCACTTCCGGCTCGAAAATATAGATGCCGGTGCTGGCCAGATTGGACAACGCTTCTTCCGGTTTGGGTTTTTCCTGAAATGACAGGACACGCCCTTCTTCATCAGTGACCACCATGCCGTAATCAACGGTTTTTTCAGGCGAAACTTCTTTCGTGATGATGCTGACCAGCGCGCCTTTTTGCCGATGTTCAAACAGCGCTGATTTGATATCCAGATCAATCAGGGCATCGCCGCAAATCACCAGCGTGGTTTCATCGAAAAAACCGCCGAACTCCTGGATTTTTTTCAAGCCACCAGCCGAGCCTATAGGCTTGGGCATGACTTCGCCGTCGTCGGTCATATAACCTTCAAACGAATAACCGATCTGTGCGCCGAAACGCTGGCCTTCGCCAAAGTAATCTTCGATTTTCTGATGCAGATAGCTGACGTTCACCATGATTTCATGGATGCCGTATTTGACCAGATGCTCGACCAGATATTCCATCACCGGCTTGCCGAGTATCGGAATCATCGGTTTCGGCAATTCATAAGTAAGAGGCTGGACACGCGTTCCTTTGCCTGCCGCAAGGATCATTGCTTTCATGTTTCCCCTGAATGATGTGATTGACTGAAAATGTAGAAATGAGATGGGTGGAAGCAAAAGCCGGAGCCGGTTTACTCATGAATAGGCAAAACGTTCTCCCTCCATACTTTGCCAGCGCCAGGTATCGATACACATCTGCTCTATGCTGCGCTCGGCACACCAGCCGAGTTCGCGTTGCGCCAGCGACGCATCGGCATAACACACGGCAATATCGCCAGGGCGTCGCGCCACCACTTGATAAGGTACGCGCCGCCCGCTCGCCCGTTCAAAGGCCTGGATCATTTGCAGCACGCTGCTGCCGCAACCGGTACCGAGGTTATAAACCTGCACGCCGGCTTCGCTGCCCAGCAATTTTTCCAGCGTCTTGACGTGTCCGATGGCGAGATCCACCACATGAATGTAATCGCGCACACCAGTACCGTCGTCGGTCGGATAATCGTCGCCGTACACCGACAGTAAATCGCGGCGGCCGGATGCAACCTGCGCCACGTAAGGAAAAAGATTATTGGGAATATCGTTCGGGTCTTCACCGATCAAGCCGCTCTCATGCGCACCGGCCGGATTGAAGTAACGCAGCAAGGCCACACGCCACGCGGGATCGGAATGCGCCAGATCGCGCAGCATTTCTTCTATCATCAACTTGCTGCGGCCGTAGGGATTGGTGGCCGCCAGCGGAAAATCTTCCTGTATCGGAACCGTTGCCGGATCGCCGTACACGGTCGCCGATGAACTGAAGACCAGATTCGTTACATAGTGCTTTGCCATGACCTGAAACAGCACCAGACTGCCTTCGACATTGTTGTCGTAATAGTCCAACGGTTTCGTTACCGATTCCCCGACTGCCTTCAGTCCGGCAAAATGCATGACCGCATCAAAATTGTATTGCTCGAATATTCTTTCGATTGCTCTGCGATTCCGCAGATCGGTCTGAATGAATGGAATCGTCGCACCGGTGATGGCCGCCACACGTTCCAGCACCGATGCCTTGCTGTTGCACAGATTGTCGATCACCACCACCTGATAACCGGCATTGATAAGTTCTACGCATGTATGTGAGCCTATGTAACCGGCTCCTCCCGTTACCAATATTTTCATGATCAATTTATCCAGGAAGCTCCATGAGCGTACCTTTACAAAGAGACATCAGTGAGGGCAAAGTTCACTTTTAGACAAGAGGAAATCGTAACAAAAAGTATCCTTGTAAAATTTATACGGATAGATATGCAAATTATTTTCTTTCGGAAATTTTCGGAGTAATAAAATATTTTTATTCAGAAATTTTTCCATGCAATCGAAGAAAAATGCCCTCTCGCAATCCTGTTTTATTTCTCAGCGCATAGCCATCTGCACAGTTTTCCCCCGCTCGGCATTGCTATTCCCTATCAGATAATCGGCACAAAACAAATGCAATAAACGTTGCACTGCAGCTTGCATATTGCACAGGGAAAATTCGTATCCGATTTTCGATTGATGTCCGAACAGCAGCATCAGCAACGCTATGCAGGCACTGTCGATGTGCGTCACTTCGCTGAAGTCGAGCCGGATATGAAACGGCGTCGCCGTCACACTGGCAAATACTTCGCGCAAGGGTTGCAGATTACTTTCTTCCCATGCACCGCTTGCAGCAATGATGCAGTTGCCCCCCTGCACTGTCAGCGATACACGTGCGTTTGCAACTGCATTGCTGTCGCGTCGATGCAAACGCGTCGCCACTGCGCACGGAATCACATGCAGTGCCATCAATTTGAGCAGCGTTATTCCATCATTGAAGTAGCGCTTCCACAACGTTGGTTCTTCCTTGATACGCCATAGCCATTCACCTCCAAGTTGGCCTACCCACGTCGGTGCACGCTTGACCGTGCCTGCGACAAAATTCACGACTGCCCCCAGATGGCTGACAACCGGCACCTGAAGTCGAGGCAGATTATGTTCTATCCATGCCTGGCCTTTTTTTGCACCCAATGCCACCACCAGAAAATCCGCCTTGCTGTCATTGATATCGTCGATGACGGCATCACTGCTCATCTCTTCGACGCTGGCAAAACCCGGCGACTTGTGTCCTGCGCAAACCAGGCCGGATGCAGTCGCATTCAGTTTGTTGGCTGCAATCTCGGCGACGCCATCCGGCCCGCCAAAGAAATACACCAGCAATACTTTGCCCGGTCGATGACGCAAAGCCTCGAACAAGGTCGAGCCGGCAACACGCTCCGTGACTGGCAATCCCAACAGTTTGGCAATCCAGACCAGCGGCATGCCATCGGCCACCGACAGATCGCTGCGTATGACGGAATCGCGAAACTCGCCGCCATCCAGACTGGCAACGGCAAAGTTCAGGTTCGGTGTGGAAAAGAAGCAGCGCTGGTGACTGCGTGCCGCATCGATAATTTTTGCCGTCGCCTGTTCCATGGAAATCGCATCGAAGGGCAGACCGAGGATGCAATAAACGGGACGCTGAAAATCGGTGCTGATCTTGCTGCTGGTGCTGATTGCAACATGCTCGATGCCTGCATCAAGCTCGGCTTCAGATTGCCGCCGTAGACGATTAGTCTGCATCGCGTTTCGCCCTCACCCATTCGACCTGGCGGCTGACAAAAAACTTCAGATACAGAGGCAGCTTCCAGAATACATACGTCACTGTGGAAAACAGATCGTGAAGACTGACTACATGCCGGCCGAAGCGCCGCCATGCAAGCAAGACAGCCAGTATCAATCCAGACAGGCTGAAAGCAGCCAGCAACAATGGCGCGATCCAGGCGAACATGAGATACCCAGCGATGGCAACGGAAAATAATGCGCAGGCAAGCAGCGTCAACAAGGCTACAGGCGGCACGCACATATCCAGTGCCAGCGCGATCAACATGCGATCATCGCGTCGCAGGCCTTGAATCAGCAAAGGCAAGCCGTGATGCAGGATCATGCTCATGTGGCCATGTTCCCAGCGCGTCCTCTGCATGCGTGCAGCTTCTTCACCAACCGGAAAATAACTGATCACGCAAGCATCGGGGCAGAAAATCGGTGCCGCATTCTTGCGCGCCATCTCTATGCCTAGCTGCATGTCTTCCGCCAGATTGCCGTTTGCCAGATCCGCCTGACTTATCAGCTTCCATGGAAACGCCATGCCGGTACCCATCAACTGACACGGCAAACCCAATCTGAGAAAGCCCAGTGGACGCACATGGTTTTTGACTATCCATGCAAACTCGGCAATCCGCATCTTCAAGCCGGAATTTTTCTTCGCCTGCATCAGATCCAGCGCCTGCACCGGCCTTTGCGTCGTTATCGCCAGGCAGGCAAGCCGGTCTATGGCTCCTTCCAGCAAGCGGCAATCGGCATCGATCATGATCACGACTTCCGGCGGGCTGTGCGCAAGATGCTGCACGCCGTAATCCAGTGCATAGCCCTTGCCACGCTGTTCCGGGTTAATGCGTTCAAGTACAGGCGCACCAGCCGCCAGCGCCAGCGCCGTCGTTTCATCCGTGCAGTTATCTGCCACGACAAGAATACGGTCACCATCGCGCAGTTGTTCGCGTATCGAGGCAATCGTCGCCGCGATGCCTTTCGCTTCATTGTGTGCCGGTATGACTACTGCAACACTGGGACGCCACTCGGTTGGCAAGGGCGTCACACGCGTCTTTTTCAGTGCCGCCAAAGTCTGCACCAGCAAAACCGCAACCGGTATTGCGGCCAATACCAGAACAATGATCAATCCGATGTGCAACAGGATCACCATTGCGCAGCCTCTACCAAGCGACGCTGCGGCTGCAAGGCCTGTTGAAACAATTGTTGCAGGCGTGCTACTTCATGATCGATATCGTGACGCTCCAGCACGCGTGCGCGCGCCAGCCGCCCCATGCGCGTCAACTCTTCAGCCGATGTTGCCAGGCAGCGTTCCATCGCCTGCGCCAATTCTTCAGCCGAACCGGGCGGATAGAGCCAGCCATTTTCGCCGTCGATCACCAGTTCCGGCACACCTGTAATCCATGTACTCAGGATAGGCCGCTGTAGCGACATCGCTTCCATGATCACGACCGGCAGGCCTTCGGCGAAACTCGCCATCACCATCGCGCGGGAATCCAGTATTTCCTGCTTGACCTGATCGCTGCTGATCCAGCCGGTGATACGTACACGCGACTGCAAACTGTGTTTGGCAATCAAGGCTTCGACTTCCCTGCGCATTTCGCCGTCGCCGGCCAGCACCAGTTCAAACGCGATGCCTTTTCTTGCGAGGATGGCGGCAGCTTCCACCAAAATCTGCTGACCTTTTTGCTCGCACAGGCGACCGACGCAGATGAAGCGCGGACGCTCAGGCAAAGTCATGTCGACGTTATTGTAAAAAGCCGGCTCCAGCCCGCAATGCACGATGTGCACCTTGTCCCATTGCGCATATGGCAGGCTGCGATACAACTGACTGCGACAGTAGGAAGTGATCGCCGCGACAAAGGTCGCGCGTCGCAGTTTTTCCGGCAGGCCGATGAATTCCGGCTTGTCGAATTCTTCCGAACCGTGAATCGTCAGGCTGTACGGCACGCCGCTCAATTCACTCGCCAGCATCGCTACCTCGGCCGAGTTGGTGCCAAAGTGTGCATGCAAGTGCGTGATGCCATCGCGTTTCAACCACAAGGCAAGGCGGCATGCTTCGGCCAGATAGATCAGGTGATACGGCAATGACCTGTCGGCACGCCGGCTCATGCGAAACGCCAAAGCCAAAGCCTTGATATATCGGATAGGCGAAGTCAGTTTGATCTCGATCACAGAACGCAACAGACCAAACACGCCGCGCTGCAGGATGTAGCGCGTGCGTTCACGCTCGACAAAATCTTCAGCATCGACCAGATCGCCTTCCCAGCCGCGCAAGGAAAATCTGTGTATCGCGAGACCCTGCCGTTCCAGCGCCAGGATTTCCCTGCGGATGAAACTATGGCTGACCTTGGGATATTGATTGATCAGGTAGGCTATACGTAATGCGCTCAAACCAGTTCCTCTCTACTTTCCTTATCGATTTCTTCCACTGCTGCCACGGACTGCGGCAGATCATATTTTTGTATCACTCTGGCCGGCACGCCGACGGCAGTTGCGCCATCCGGCACATCGCACAAGACCACAGACATCGCACCGATATGGCAACCGTTGCCGATACGCACACCGCCCAGCACCTGTGCATATGCACCGAATTCCACGTCATCGCCGATCACCGGCACCGGGCCATCGGCGACGCGATTGCCTATCGTGACGCCTTGGCGCAAGGTGCAGTTCGCGCCTATGCGCACTTCCGGATGTAAAAAAATCCCGCCGAAATGCCATATCCGCAAACCGGGCCCTATCGCTGCAGCCTTCGGCAGGCTGATGCCGACTGCGGTCTCGACCAGGCGAAACCAGAACCAGTAAAAAAACGTAAGTGATTTCCTGCTCAAACCTGCCGGCATGCGATCGACGCGACGCCCAAAGCGATAAGTCCATACAGCCCATATCGACTGCTCTTTTAAAAATGGACGGCGTAAGGCATAACGCTGCACATCGGCTTGCCAGTCGCTGTCCTGTGAAAGTCGCTTCATCAGACAACTCAATCCTGTAACAGCAATTCGCCGCGTACCGTCGATGGCTCGCCGACACCGCTGATCGCATGCACATTCACAATGGCAGTCTTCGATGGCCAGGTAAAAATCTTGCTCTCGCCATTGCCCAGTTCGCCACTATCGAAATGAATGGATGAGCCGGACGGTTCGCGCACCTGCAAGCGCAGTTTTGCACCGCCGCTGGCAAGCGCACGCACGCGATAAGTTTTGCCGACTTGCGGTGCAGCCCACGCCAGCGGATGCAAACCACGCGATGAATAATTAACTTGCGTCACACGCGTGCTGCTGGCCGGGAACACCACGGCCTGTTGCCAGGTATCGAATACGCCCGCTACCGTGCCTACATTCAGTTGCCATGGACCGCGCATCGACAGTAAATTGAAATTCTTTTGCGGCGTTACCGGCTTGCCGTTCCCATCCACCCAGCTCTGTGCAGATTTCACCTGGCGCAATGCATGGCGTATGCGTTCGAGATCGTCGGCCACGGCATTGTTCCAGCCGCCCTTGTGCAGATCGAAACCGGCGCCATTCTCTACATAGATGAAAAACGGCGTGCCGAAATTGCGATCGACTACGTAAGCGCCGTAGGTTTTCAGCGTCTCTGCCACCTTGCGCAAATCCGGGTTGCTGATTTTCTGTGTGTCATAAGACGACGGCAGCATCAGCAATGCGCCTTCCGGAATTTTCCCGGTGTTCGTCGTGGCGGCATTGGTATCGGCCGAAGTCGCGGGAAAGATATAGGTCGGATTCGGCGACAGCGCGTTGAAGGTCAGAGACATCGCCAGCGCATGGCGATACATGGTGTCGCCGTCATTGATTTCATGCTTGCGTATCAGGCCAGCCGCCGTCGGCACACCGGCTGCGCGCGATCCCTGAAAATAATGCGCCGGATCGCCCCAGCCACGGCCATCTATACGCGTCCATGCGTACTGCGCCGCTACCCATTTCCCATCGATTTTTTTCAGTTGCCAGAATGAATGCACGATACCCGTCACCGGATCGACGATATCGGCATGACCATCGCTGGCGCTGGCGGCCACCACATCCACCGGCCAGCGCGGCACCGTCACGTCGTGAAAGGTTTCTGCATCCGGATCCCACAAACCTTTTGTCTTCGGCAGGCCGGTGACCGTCATGGGTGCATCGCCGGCATTGGCGAGAAACACGCCCGTCGACCACTCGCCACCAGCCACGCCTGGTTTATAGGTAGAGACGGGAATCACGAAGTCGTCGAAAACAGGTGCCACCGGACGGCTGTTCCAGGGTGAAGTGGCAGCAAACGGTTTGCCATACGTTCCCCAGGCATCGGCGGCATGCACAGGTACTGCAAGCAGCAAGCCGGCCAGCACTGCTGCCGAAGTCGAAAAGACGGGCTTGAAACGCGGGGAGACAGATACAAGAGTTTTTTTCATGGAAGATCGGCTTCACGCCGTATTGAGTTTCAATTTTTTTACCAGGGTCTTGCCGCTTCCCGTCCACCAGCTTTCGTAATAAAAAGTGGAGACATGCGCGAGCGCGAAGAGAACAATAAACAGCAGCGGGCGCTTCAGGTATTTGATAATCACGTCACCGCTGCCCAGCCAGGTGCCGACTGCCAGCATCGGATGGATGACGTACAGTGCATAGGAAATGGTTGCCAGATAAACCAGCACGCGATTGTCCAGCAGCGGCGCAATGGCCCGCCCCGGATTCAGGATGGTGGCACCGACCAGCAAGGCTGCCAGATACGGCCGCAGATAATTCAGTGCTGCCCCCTGTTCATGGCAGGAGATCAGCAACAGCAGCAACAACGGCCATTGCGGTATCCGTTGCAGCCACGCCAGCAAATGCGTTCCCAGACGCCGATGAATAATCAGGGCGAGCGTGCAACCGGCCAGAATTTCATCCATACGGTAATAACTGACACTGGATGCATACACGCCATCCGTCACGCGCAGCAGGGTAAACAGCAAACCGATCAATGGAATTGCCAGCAGGCTGCGCACGCCGAACACGGCAAACATCAGGGCAATGCCGATATAGAACTGCATCTCCATGCACAGGCTCCAGATGTGCTCGGTCAGGCTGACCAGGTGCGTGGGCGGCAGATTTGCATAGAAAAAATAATGCGCCAGCCAACTATCCGACGATGCACCGGCCATGCCCAATGCAATCGCCAGATACAGCCACGCCAGGGGAATGATGCGAAAAAAGCGGCGCACCAGAAAATCGAGCGTGGACGGATTTTTCAGCAGGAAGGAAGTGATCAGGAATCCGGACAGCGTAAAAAACAATGCCATCCCCAGCAAACCGAACATCGCATTCAGTTGCAGGGATTTCGGCCCGACCGGCAGCAGATGCGCCGCCAGCACGCACAGGATGCTGATGCCGCGCCAGCCATCCAGCACTTTCAGATGCGGAGTTGATTTCATGGCCGCTCCAATGGGCGCGGATGGCCGCCGCTTTTCTTATCCGGCACGGCAACGCTGACTGCCAGCGCACAGCCTATGCCGACACTGAACCAGAAATACCAGTTGAAAACCAGATAGCCGAATATATTGTCGGACGAGGACACCACCAGATAGCTGAACACCAGCGCCAGTGTGACGAAGGCTGCCAGCCTGTCGATACGCATCAGCGATTTGAGCGTCAACGCTACCCGCGCATACAACCAGAGATAGGCCAGCAAGCCGATCATGCCGGCATCGAAAAACCATTGCACATACACATTGTGCGCACCCCAGTTCATGTGATTGGCTGCAGGAAAAAACGTTTGCGAATAATGGCGAAATGCCTCAAGGCCGTAACCGAACAGATAATGACTGGGCCGCATCCACTGCAAGCCGCTTTCCCAGATCGACAGCCGCCACGCAAATGAATTCAGCTTTGCATAAGCAACCGCTGTCGTGCCGCTGCCCAGATCGAGCAGGCGCTCGCGAATTTCTGGAACCAGCAATGCGACTAGCGGCAACAGCATCAGATACAGCAGGTAGCGGCGTTCGAACAACAAGGCATACGCGAAGAAAACGATCATGCAGGCCAGCCACGCACTTCTGGTCTGCGTCAGCACCAGCAGCGCCAGCAGATAGAACAGATACAGCGTCAGTGCAAGGCGGCTACCGCTACCCAGTGCCACCGTCTTGTCCTTCAGCGCATACAAGGTGAGCGGAATGATCAGCGTCAGGTAGAAGGCAAAAATATTCGGATGGGTAAATGTCGATTGCAGGCGAAATCCTTCTGCACCACCCGCGGCACCGTGCAGGGCAATATCCGCCAGCGCATACGCAGCCGGCAAGGCGGACGACCATAAAACCAGTTTCACGCAACGCCGGAAATCCGGCGCCGCACGCACAAAATAAAAGGCAATGACAAACATCGAGAAGTAGGACAACAGGGTCAGATAGCTGCGGATGGCATCGCCCTTTTCCGGCGACATCGCCAAACCGAACAAGGCAACCAGCAGGAAAGGCAGCCATGCCAGCACCATCTTTTTCGGCAGGCGCGATGGCTTTTCAAATACCAGCATGCACGCCAGCATGATCACGCACAGATTGATGAGGCCGCCTATGCCGGTTTCATAACCGCCTATCGAAAAACGCGTGGAGTCGAGAATCACGTCGCCGGCCGAGCGGAACACGATGATCAGCGCCAATAGCAGCAGACGGTTGAACAGTAGCAGCAGGCCGAATACCAGCACGGCCGGCAAGGCCAGCAGGCGCGCCGGCTTGTAATCCATCAGCTCGGCATAGAACGGCACGACGATGCCGATCGCCAGCGCCAGTACGATTACGACGAATCGCGTATACGCATCGCCGGCACCGGGCAGCCAGCGCGTATGCACCGTGGCACTGCCGGCTTGCATGGTCGATTCGGTTTGCATGTTCATCGCAGCACGCATGCCGTCATGCAAGCAGTTCTTGCGCCACGCTCATTTGAGCCTTGCCGGGGAAATGCCGGATCAGCCACGAACGTATCGCATTCCACTCACCGGTTTCCGGCGCATTGCGCGACTGGAAGCGGAAGTAGCGCCACAGCAGGCGCGCTTCCTGACGGGTGGTCGCCATCTTTCTGAATGCCAGCTCGCGTTCCAGCTCTTCCGAATCGCCCAGACCGCGCCGCAATGTATACGCCATGCGCTCGAAGGCGTCGGAAAAATCCGTTTGCCCGGCAACATCGAACAGGATGCCGCCGTGATTGCAGAATGGTGCCGGATCGAAATACGGCAAGCCATGCATGATGCTGAACGAGCGCGCCAGATAGCGCGAAATCGCCAGTGATACTTCGACCTGTTCGCGAAAGCGGGTCGCACTGACGTTGCTGCCGTGCCAGCGATACTGAATCAGCTGCGACGGTACATTCGTGCATTTTCCGAGTATCGCCAGTTGCCCGAACAGGAAGTAATCTTCTGCCAGCGCATTGACGGTCAGACGCTTTTCGGCCGGCATCACATTCAGAAAATCGACGCCATAACGCACACCCAGCTTTTGTATCGCGGCAAAATCCATCATGGCTGCCGGATGCGTGATCGGATTGCGGAAAAAACTCGCTGCCGCCACGCGCTGCCGACCAATAGGCATCTTGATACTGCCGTTGATCGCACTGCTGCCGTCTATCACTTCCGATTGCCCGCTGATGGCAATGCAATCCGGCTGGCGCTTGAAGGCGGCCAATACGATTTCCATGCGATCGATGAAACACACATCGTCGGCATCATGCCGCATCACATATTTGCAATCGCTGATCTCCAGGCCGCGATTGAGCAAACCGGCCAGGCCTTCCGCCTCGGGAAAACTGTGCACCTGTATGCGCGCATCACGGCGGTGATAATCCTCTGCCAGTTCCAGGCTGCCATCGGTAGAGCCGTGATCCAGCACCAGCAAACGCCAATCCTTGAAGGTTTGCGCGCAGATGCTGTCCAGCGAAGCCGCCAGAAAATCGATACCGTTTTTTACCGGCAGTAATACATCTATGGTTGCCAAAATAATGTTCCTTATAGTGTGGCCAGCTTCAAGCTGGCCTGTGCCACAGGCGAAGCAGATTGAGGTTTCTGCAACATGACCAGTTCGCTGTCGCCGGTCCACGCTTCGACGTAACGCGAATTTTTTCCATAGCTGTTGTCCAGCACGATGTTTTTCCTGTTCAGCAGGCAGGCCAGAATATGGCCGTGCAGACGATCGGTGACAATCAGCTCATGCTGCGCAAAAAGCCGCGCGGCATCTGCAATCAGGCGTCCCGAATAGGCCATCCACAAAGGCACCAGAATGCGATTGGCCTGTCGACCCAGGCCGCGGCGAAAGAAGCCGCCAATGGCGCGCCGGAACAAGTTGATCCGCGCTTCGCGTTCACCGACAAACTGCGGCCAGTCCGTTACCGTGCTCGACACCGTAGGCAGCATGCGGCTGTGGTCACTGCTTTCGTCATCGACGCGGCTGATGCGCAAACTGCCTGCGCCAGGTTGCAGCACATGCGCGCGCATCGGATGCAGCTGATGCGCCATGTCCGGCAAGAGATAAACATGGTCGGTGAATTCCTGCGCCATCTCGAACGAAACCTGGTCGCGCACACAGAGATGCGCATCCGCATGCGTACGGAATATTTCTGCCGACTGCGCCATCTTCTCCGGCGTCGAAAAATGCAGCGACTGCGGCAGGATGATGATGCGATTTTCCGGATGGCTCTGCACGATCCGTTCCCTCAATTCCTGGAAGTACGGATACAGATCGCCGAAGTTGCCGCCGCCGTGAAACACGATCACATCTTCCGGCGCAATCCAGCGCGCGTCGTAGGCAAAGTAAGGCGCAATCAATTTCGGCGTCAGCCCCTGCTTGCGAAAAAAAGCCAGCGTGCCGTGCATGATCAGCAAATCACCGATATTCCCGTGCACTGGAATATCGACGTAATGGAAAGGCGCGCAGCCGATCAGATCGCGCAATACTTCGTGCCGCGCCATCAGTTCGGCGCTCAGTTTTTCGTGCGTACTTTCAGACTGCATGCCATTTCATCGCCTGCGAGGCGATGCTCATGAAACTAATATTCATTCAGGACTGCTCCCACCACCATCACGCCCGCATGCTTCATCGAATCGACCAGATTGCCGATCGCGCCGGCATGGCTGATATCCTTGCGCGCCACCACCAATGCAGAGCCGGCCCGTGCAGCGGCAGTCTGGCTGTCGGCATAGTCGTGGTCGGGCGGCGTATCGATCAGGATCACGTCGAATTCAGTGCCGAACTCGCGCAGCATGTGCGGAAACGCCGCACGCCCCAGCAATTCCTGCGGATTCGGCGGCGTGGCGCCGCTGGGTAGAATCGATAAGTCCACCAGCGATGCAATCCGGTGCACGTCAGCCACGCCGCTACGGCCGGACAGGATGGAAGAAAGTCCGCTGCGGTTTTCAATACCGAACAACTGATGCTGGCTCGGGTTGCGCATGTCTGCATCGATCAGCAAGGTACGCTGGCCGAGCTGTGAAAACAGCACCGCAAGATTGGCCGCAATGAAACTGCGACCATCACCGCGTTCGGCACTGGTAATCGCCATCGCCGAACGTTTTTCACCGGCGCCGAACCAGCGCATGACCAGCTGGCTGCGCAAGGCGCGCAAGGCCTCGACCTGTTTGCTGAACGGGTCATAAGCGGCAATCACGTCTTCGCTGACATTGCTTTGACCGCGTATCAGATAGGGATAGGAAAACTGGTTTGACAAGGCAAAATCGATATCGGCCGGCGTCAGCAAACCCAGCGCAATCCCTGCATCGCCAAAGCGCTGGCGACCGACGGACTGCTCCTGCAAAATTCTCTGCATTTCATCGGTAGTCAGGCGACCGCTATCGACCAGAATGCTGCCTATCTGACTGCTCGCAAGACGCGGAGTCTGCTGATACTGCAGCCTGGCCGCATCCTGCAGTTGATTCGATGTTCTGAACATAATATTTTCCAATTCGCTTGTTTCAGATGTTGACTATCGGCAAAGTGCGCATCGTCAAGCCGGCAGAGGGCCGCCCAGGCGGCGTTGCGGGCGGTGTTTTATCGCTCGCGATTTTTCTATCACTCCCAGTAACGGAAGATCGAACAGCAGTGGCAGGTCTTCTGCCGAACGCACCCGATGATCGAACAGCTCCATCGCAATCGCCGCTGCGATACCGAGAATGCTGCCCACGACGAGCGCAACCAAAAGATTCAGCAACAGGCGCGGCGAGGCAGGACTGCGCGGTACGGCGGCAGCCGTCAACACCGAAATATCCGATTGCGTCGATTGCGCTTCCAGGCTGGTTTGTGTCAAACGCTGCGATGCAGTTTCATAGGCACGCTTGGCGTTTTCCATCTCGTTGGCCAGCACGCTCAATTCATCGCGTGCACTATTCAAGGCCAGCACCTTGGCCTTTTGCGCATCGAGTGCCGCCCGCACTTCGGCTTCACGCTGCTGCAGAATGCGCGCGTTGCCGGCAACGCCGGCTGAAGCCAGTCCTATCTGCTGATTCAGGTTGGCGCGCAACTGATCCACCTCAGACTTGGCGGCGATGTACTGCGGATGATTGACATTCAGACGCGCCGAAGTATCGGCAAACTTGGCTTCCGCTTCCGACAATCTGGCCTTCAGGGACTGGATCAGCGAATTGCTCAGCACATCGGGTGAACCGCCTGCATTCTTTTGCACCTGGCGCTGGCGCGAAGCGGCCTCCATTGATTGCCCTTGTACCATCACCAGCTGGCTGGACAATTCATTCAGGCGCGCAGTCTCGACATCGAGCTTGTTGTCGCTGCTGAAAATATTGTTTTCCTTTTGATAGGCAGACATCCTGTTTTGCGCCGTCTCGAATTTGTCGCGCAGCAGCTTGATCTGTTCATTGATGTAACCGCTGGCTTTTTGCGCCGGTGCCACCTTCAGGTCGACGCTGACCTGCTGATATGCTGCCGCGAAGGCGTTGGCGATTCTGGCGACATACTCGGCATCGTCACCCTTGAAGCTGATATTCAATACGCTGCTGTCGCGCGCCGGTTCTACCGTCAGATTGGCGCGCAAGCCATCGGCCAGCCAGTCCTGTATCGTCGCCTGGCCATGTTCGATGCGGGCAAAACGCTCCTTGATCGCAGGCTCTTCCGCCAGCTTCAGATCCTCTACTACCTTCAGCGCGACCATCTTGCTGTTGACGACATCAACCTGCGTCGGCAGGTAACCCGGCATCAGTTGCGCCGGCACGTTCAGACCGGTGACGGGATCGATACCCTTGTTATTGAGTACCAGCGAGGTCGTGGCCTTGTAGGTTTTCGACATCGCAAGACTGACGGCGAAGGCGGCGATCACCGTTACCGCCAGCAACAGCAGGGCGATCTTGTAACGGGCGCGCAAGGTGCGCAGGATTTGTGCAAGAGTCATGACAGTTTCCGCTTCAGAACAGGCTTTCTTTTACATACACGATGTCGTTCGGCTTCAGCAGATCGTCATGCTTGACGTTGATGATTTGCAGTACGCCATTCGCATCGCGCCGCTTGATGCGCACGCCGCGTTCGGTGCCGCGCGGACTGAGGCCGCCACCGGAAGACAAGGCCTGCAAGACCATCATGTCGCGCTCCAGCTTGTAGGAGCCCGGCTTCTGCACTTCGCCATAGATATAGAAACGCGGCGCACGTTCGACAAACAGCGAATCACCGGCAGACAATTGACGATTTTTTGACGGATCGCCGGATCGCACCAGTTCCAGCAGGTCGATGGTTTCCTTGCTGGTCTTGCCGTCTTGCGTATGCGTGAGGATCACGGTATCGCCCGCCTCTTCATTCGCCCCCCCGGCCAGCGCCAGGATGTCGGTCAGGCTGCGTTTGCCATCGACCGGATAACGTCCCGGTTTGTTGACCTGCCCCAGCACCGACACCTGCTGGCTCTGCATCTCCGTGACCATCAGATTGACCTGAGGCTTGCGCACGAAACCGCCCTTGTCCAGCAGCTCGGCAATTTTTCGCTCGGCTTCATTCGACGATAGCCCGCCGACCTTGACATCACCCACCAGTGGATAGGAAATGCTGCCGGCTTCGCTGACACGCGTTTCCAGTGTCAGGTCCGGATTGCCGAAAACGGTGATCTTCAGTACATCGCCAGGCCCGAGCGGTACATCGGCTGCATAGGCCCAGCTGCCGACCGTTACCATCAGCACCATCAACATGGCTTGTCTTATATTTTTCATGGTGATTTTTTTCACTATTTTCTCCATCTGCATGCATTTAATTTTCATCGTCAGTACGCGTTATCGCGTTTCAATACGACGCCGATGGTGCGCGCGATAATCCACAAATCCAGCGCCAGCGACCAGCGCCGCAGGTAATCCAGATCGTAGGCAATGCGCGCTTCCATCTTGTCCAGCGTGTCCGTCTCGCCGCGAAAACCATTCACCTGCGCCCAGCCGGTAATGCCGGGACGCACCTTGTGGCGCAGCATGTAACCCTTGATCTGCTTGCGGTACAACTCGTTGTGCGCAACTGCATGCGGACGCGGGCCGACGATGCTCATGCGTCCTTGCAGCACATTGAAAAATTGCGGCAATTCGTCCAGTGAGGTGCGACGCAGAAAGGCACCCACGCGGGTGATGCGCTGATCGTTGCGGGTTGCCTGCACCACGCGTGCGCCGTCTTCACACACGGTCATCGAACGAAACTTGTAGACGATGATTTCTTCACCATCCAGACCGTAGCGACGCTGGCGGAAAATCACCGGGCCCGGCGATGTCGCCTTGATCGCAATTGCAATACCCAGCATGACCGGCAGCAGCATCAGCTGAATGATCAATGCCAGCGCGATATCGCTGCCGCGCTTGATCATGCTGTTGATGCCGGTAAACGGCGATTCGCAAATCGCCACGACCGGCAAGCCGGCCACGCTGTCGAAGCGCGCCTGTATCAGGTCGAATACATAGATATCCGGAATAAAATAAATGGAGGCCGTGGTGTCCTGCAATTCATTCAGCAATTTGCGTATGCGCGGCTGGGCGGAGATCGGCTGACTGATGAAAATCGTGTTGATATTGTTGTTGCGTACATACGATGGAATATCCGCCATGCTGCCCAGTAGCGGTACTTTTTGATCTTCCGGTTGACGCGCGCTATTTCGATCGTCGAAGAAGCCGCTTACTTCCATCCGCAAATCCGGATTTTCATCCACGCGCTCCGCCAGTTTGACGCTCAGTTCGTTAACACCAACCATGACTACCGAGCGTGTACTTTTTCCATGCAAGCCAGAACTGGCCTTCTGCAGAATGATCTGGCCCAGCAGCAAGGCCGGCGGCGTGATCGCCAGCCAGATCAAGACCTCTCGCTGCAAAAACAAGTCAGACAAGCCGGCGACATACGCAAAGAACAGCAGCAGCACGACGATTGCCATCCACGCCAGTACGATGGATTTTCCCAGCATGAGAACATTGCTTGCCGATGCATCGCGCCACGGATCGCTCCAGCCGAAAACCGTGCAGCTGATGAGGAAAGTCAGAATCGCCAGCACCACATGATTGGCACTGAAGGCATGTCCGGACAGCACCGTGATCAGGTACAGCAATCCGATCGCAATCAGCGGGTCAAGCAAGTGCCGGTAAAACTTGCGCGCCGGCATATCCGCCGGATACTTGATTTGACTAATATCAGAATTCATAGCGTGTATTGATCTGAATGCCATTCGTCCTGTAGGACGCCTCGGCGATATTTGAATCCAGCGTCGTGCGGTAGACGGAAGCACGCACGCGCAAATGTGTAGTCGGTTTGTAAGTCACCCCCAGCATTGCATTGCGATAGCGGTCATCGCGATCCGATGGCGCTATGCCCTGAATCACCGCCACGCCGTTGTAGTCGCGCTTCTCGGTCATGATCAAACCGTCGACACTGATCTTGCTGCTGGCATCCCAGGTTGATCCCACACTGACACCCTGATTGCGCGCATAGTTGGCCGCCAGATCGTCTGTCGCACCCAGTTCGCGCCACACTCCCAGCGAAAAAGCTGTCTTGCCAGTGGCCTTCCAGTACGCCGTGAGGCGTGCGCTAGGCACACTGGAATCGCGTTGCGGATTGGCGGCGTATTCACGCTTGGCCCAGCCGCCGAGAAACTGCAGATAGGTCTTGCCGGTAAGTTGCCAATCGACCTTGGCCTTCAATTCATTCTGGTCGTAGGAATTGATATCCGCGTATGGATAACGACCCTCGATGTGACGTGCAACCAGACCGACCTTGTTGCCGCTTTTCGCCAGATAGTCGATCCCGATATCAGTCATGTCGAGATTGCGTTCGGAAGGATTTTGCGCTTGCGTGTCGTAACGCAGATCGAAGCGGTTGTATGCAGCGTTCAGTTGCCAGCTTGGATGGAAGCGCCAGGAACCATCGACATAATTCTTGCGCTGGGTGCGGATGCTGCGTTCAAAACTGCGGTAATCGTCGAAAGGTGTCAGGCCTTCCGAATAACTGGTGCCGACATTGCCGGAAAATTGGTTACCGGCCACCCATTTCCAGTTCGCCAGCAGATCCTTGCCATCATTACTGAATTGATTGAAGCGATCGTATTCGGAATGATTGGCAGACAGGTCTGCGGTCAATCGCTGTCGACCCAGTTCCTTGTCCATGCGCAAACCGATCGCAGCACGCGTCCAGCGATCGGAAAGCGCGGCGCCGCTTTGCTTCGCCGCTTCCGGCTGGCGCAACAGGTTGGCATCGTAGTAGGCGCCGAAGGTCACATACGGCGTAAACGTATCGACAGCCGCACTCTCTTCAGCTGCCTGCGCCGACACACATGTCAGCGCACCTGCAAGCAGTACCAGCACATACGAGCCGGCTACCGGATTCTCACGTCCATGATTCATGATGAATAATCGCAATCAGGCGACGCAAAGCATGCGGATGCTGTTACCGGAAAATTGCCCGGCAACCTTGCGCGAACCTGTGCGCTTGATCTGTACGCAAGCAATTCTGCTTGTAATCCATGTAGACATCATTGTTTCACCATTCCCTATTCCTGCGTCGTTTCTGCAGCGCACTCACACAAGACGAGTGCAATACATGCAAGATAACGACGGAAATTTTTTATGACACTGCGATAAAAATTAATCCGTCACGCAAGCATCGCTGCGTATGCCTTGTTGACGTATTGATATGAAATGCGGGGGTATGAGAAGCACAAATGTGAATTAGTTCCGCGACAAAAAATGGAAGCGCGTGCAGAGAGAGTCGAAGTATTTCTTGCTGGAATTTATAAGAAGTAATGAGAAGAAACTGCTTAATTTCGAGAACAGAAAAGATTGAAAAATATTTTGTAGGACAAGCAGAAGGGCCTCGCACAGCTAGCGACGATATCTCTTTGACGCAGCAGGGAAAATTAAAAAAACATGCTGAAAGCATCCATCGCATCACTGCTTAAATTTTAAGCAATGTATTTTTCGCGTTTGAAAAATTTACACAGGAATATTTACATGTCGGTTGCAGACATGGGGTTACACAAGGTTACAAATGGAAGCGGATTTTTTGTAACTGTGGAATGACATCGCAGAATTTATCGACGATGAATAGCGGAAATGAATACAGATGAAAAACAGCGAGAGAGAAATTCTGCCTATTTATTAAGCAATTTCTTGCAAATGAATTGCCACTCCTGCTCCGTGACCGGCGTAATCGACAGGCGGCTACCTTTTTGCAGCACCACCATTTCAGCCAATTCCGGCGTCTGACGCAATTCTGAAAGCGGCACCAGGCGTGTCTTCTTGCGGATGCGGACATCGACCAGCATCCAGCGTGGCGTTTCGCGCGTGGCTTTCGGATCGAAGTAATGGCTGTCCGGATCGAATTGTGTTTCGTCCGGGTAAGGCGTACTCGCCACCTCGGCCAATCCGGCGATGCCCGGTTCCGCGCAACTGGAATGATAAAACAGCACCCCATCGCCAACCTGCATTGCATCACGCATGAAATTACGCGCCTGATAATTACGCACGCCGGTCCATGCCACGGTCTGATGTGGCGCCGCCAGTGCATCATCGATGCTGACTTCGCCGGGTTCGGATTTCATGAGCCAGTAGCGCATACGTTTTTATCTGTTAGCGACGGAGTGAAGAACGGAAAACGAAAAACCAGGAAACACTTGAGGATATTACAGAAAAACGGGCAATAAAAAAACGGCTGCATTTGCATGCAACCGTTTCAGTAATCAGGCCCCGCCAATGCCGCTTTGCCGGCATCCTGAACCAAGAGGTTCAAGTTGGCCACAGTTAGTTCAACTTCGGGTTCATCGAGCTAGCGACGATCACTCCCATCGAACAAAATTCCGCAGCCGCTGCGCATAAATGGTTCAAGGAATTATGGCAATGGCGAACACGGCAGGAACGCTTAGTTTACTCCAATCGGCGCCTGCGGGGAAAGAATTACTGCAGATATTTAAAATAGATTTTCTTGCGGTGCAAGTGCAGCATCGAGTGTTTCGTGCATCGCCGCAATTTTCTGTTTGACTTCCGACATCGTCATGTCGGACAAAGGGCCGTCCGGCGATTTGGTCGCCAACAATTCTGCCGTCACGCCCAAGGCGGCCATCACCGCGATCCGGTCATTACCTTTCAGCTTGCCGGCATCGCGTATCGCACACATTTTCCCGTCAAGATAGGCAACCGCTTCCCGCAATGCGTCTTCTTCGCCTTCCTTGCACGCCAGTTTATAGGATTGCCCCATGATGGATACATCGAGCTGGATCATACTGCTTCCTCATCTTGTTCTGGCGTTGGAATTTTTTCAAGCAAGGCGGCAACGCGTTCATGCGCTTCCCGCATGCGGCGCGCCAGTTCGGCATTCTCGGCCGCAAGCGCAATCGATTTGATGCGCAAATCCGCATTTTCGCTGCGCAGCGATTGCGTTAACTCGGCCAGTTGGCTGATTTTGTCGGAAAGTTGGTGGAAGTCGGAAATCATGTCGCCACTATAGTTGTGCATACGAATAGCCGTCAATAGACAGCAAGGCCGGACCGCCCGTTTTTCGCCACCGGCGGCAAACTTGGCATCGCAAGTGTAGCAGCAAGCGCGTGATTGCCAGATTTACATGCATATATCCTGTGCCAGAATGTGCGTACGCAGCACGTACGCCGGCTTTCCCCTGCTCCTGCACTGCTCTTGTTTACGCCAGCTCCGTCAAACGCCCATCCACCGTAATCAATCCGCTGCGAATACGCACATCGGGGAATACCTGTTGTGCCGCCGTACGGTAACGTTCGAGTTGCGCTGCGTACGCTGCACGTTCGCTATCCAGCAAATTGCGTTTGTAATCGAGTATCCACAATTCATCGTCGAACATGACGGCGCGATCGAAACGTGCAACGCCGGTGCTGCTGACAACTTCCATCTCGTTGCGCGCAAAGCGATGCTGTGCCGGATCGAAAAAGCGCGCCAGCTCCGGCTGCGCCAGAATCACACTTGCCTGTCCGCTTACTTTTTCCGCCATGTCATGCGTGCACGCCAGCCATTTGGCGATCAGTGCCGGTGCATGCATGGCAATCGGCCAGGTTTGTGGCGGCGTCAACAGCTCCATCAAGGCGTGCAATGCGATGCCTTCGTCAATTTCTGCACTGGAAAAAACAGTGGCCGACTCGATCTGCAGCGCCGGCAAGACGGGCGGATTGAATATGGGCAGCGAGAATTCAGCTTCGCTCGCAGCAGCCGATGCCGCCAACAGCGCATCCGGCTGCACAGGCTGCGCCCCCTGAAAGCGCGAATACCAGCGTCCATCTGCCACACCATTTGCCGCAGCACTGCGATGATCGGCCACACCGCTGACAATCAGCAGGTTTTTCGCACGCGTGGTCGCGACATACAGCAGGTTCCAGTCTTCCTGCTGCTTCAATGCTTCTTCCTCGGCAAACAGCGTATCGCGTGCCGCTCCGCGTTCAGCCTGGCGACCGAAGACGGAAAAATGCGTGGGCGCATCGCGATCCTGCGGCCATGCACACAACACGCCGGCATCGTCGCGCGCGCCATCGCTGTGATTCGCATCCAGCAACACGACGATGGGCGCTTCCAGTCCCTTTGCACCATGTATCGTCAAGATGCGCACTGCATCCAGCGCGGCATCGATATCAGCTTCATCAGGCGCATCGCTGTCGGCAGATTTTTGCAGGCGGCGCAAGGCGTCTATGAATTTCGGCAGACTGGGATAACGTCCTGCATCCAGATTCAGGGCCAGTTCGGTAAACGCTTCGATATTGCCCAGCACCTGCCCGCGCACCAGCGGTGATGCGGTCTGCGCATAACGCGCGATCACATCGCCTTCATGCAGAATACGATCGAGCAAATCATGCACCGGCACGCGTGGCGCCAGCTGCAGCCATTTTTCCAGCAAACCGCCAGCGCGCAACAAGGCCGGCGACGACAACTCTGTCACCTCGGCCTGCAAGCGCAGCCACCATGTTTTTTCACGACGCGCTGCCAGCGCGATCAGCTCATCGTCGCTAGCTGCCATGATCGGAGATTTGAGTACATGCGCCAGCGCCAGATTGTCGTGCGGCGTAATCAGAAAATTCAGCAAGGCGATCAGGTCCGCCACTTCCAGCGATTCCAGCAAACCGCCGCGCTTGTCGGAGGCAAACGGAATCCCGGCTTCACGCAAGGCCCGCTCGTAGGCGCGCAAATGCGTACGCTTCTTGACAAGCAGCATCACGTCCGACCAGTGTGCACTTTTGAGTTCCGTTCGCGCCTGCCATATGGCCAAAGCAACCGCTCTGCCTTCTTCCAGCCGGCGTGCATCCTCTTCTTCCTCGCGCGGTGTGGTCAGCGGGTCGCGTAACTGTGTCGGCGACCAGACGATTTTTTCCTGCTTGTCCTGCTGCACCAATGGCAGCTGCCACACTGCGCCCGGTGATTTTTCCAGCGTGGTTTGCGGCTGGTAAATCGGATTGGCGACAAAACTCGCATTCAACACCTCGACGATACCGGCTGCATTACGTCGCGTCTGGTTGGTGCGCAGAAAGTCAGCGCCCTGTGCCACCAGCGTTTCTCTCGCTGCGGAAAACACGCGCGGTTCGGCACGACGGAAGCGATAGATCGATTGCTTGGGATCGCCGACCACGAACATGCTGGGCTTGTCGGCATCGTCGCCATAGGCATTCAGCCACGCCTGCACGATGCTCCACTGCAGCGGATTGGTATCCTGAAATTCATCCAGCAACACATGCCGGTAACGCGCATCGAGACGGCTTTGCAGATAAGCTGCATGTTCTTCGTTTGTCAGCAGGCGATAGGCCTGCCATTCCAGATCGGCGAAATCGAATACGCGCTGTTCGGCCTTCACCGCCTGATAGATTTCCAGATAGGCAGCGCCGACTGTAAACAATGCGCGATTGAGCGCAATCACGGTCGGCTCCATGCTGCGACGGAGTATCGTCTTCAGCGCTTCGCCCAGAGTCTCGAATTCAAACTCGAATGCATATACGCCGTCATCGCCGAGATTGTTTAGTAAAGCCTTGGTCAAATCCTTGGTCGTGCGGTTTTTGCGAAACTTGCCACTCGCGTCAAAGAACTCATTTGTCAGCGCGGCGAAATTTTCCAGTGATGCGCCGCTCGACAACGCTTTTTCTATGGCCGTCGCACGCTCCTGATTGACGGTGCTGCCCTGCCCGAGCAGCCAGGCAATCTGGCCGATGCGTGCTACAGTTTTCTCATCGTCCCACAGCGCAAGACGCGCATCGTTTTCAGCATCTGCGCCGCATAATTCGCGCAGCCATTCAATCGGTTCACCACCCTGTACCGAAGCCCACCATTCGGCACGCTTGGCTATAAACGCATCCAGCAGATTGCGCGCATTACTGTCGCCAACTTGTGCGTACAAGGCGATCAGCGCATCTTTCACATCCTGATTATCAGCCTCGTTCACCGCTTGCATGAAACGGCTGTAGGCATCCGACAGCAATTCGCCGGTGGATTCCGTCAGCGCATAACCGTGCGGCACGCCGGATGCCAGCGGTGCAATCTGCACCAGCCGTGCAAACCAGCTGTGGAAGGTATCGATAGAGAGCGCTTGCGGACTGCGCAATACACGCTCATACAAACCGCGCGCCACCGGCAGCAGCGCCGGCAGTTCGTGTTCTGCAACGCCGCGTTCGCGCAGCAGCGTCAGCACATCCGCTTCCGGCTTCAGCGTCAGTTCATGCAGCAATTGCATCAGGCGCTCGCGCATTTCCTGCGCCGCCTTGCGCGTAAACGTAATCGCCAGTATCGCTGCCGGCTCGGTGCCGGCCAGCAGCAGGCGCAATACGCGCGCCACCAGCAGCCAGGTCTTGCCGCTGCCGGCGCAGGCTTCCACCACCACCGAACGCGCAGGATCGCAGGCCAGTGCGACGAAACGCTCTGCATCGGCCTGCACGCCGTTAATTTCATATGCACGCGGCACAGACGTATTCGTATTTTGTTCGCTCACTACCATGCTCCCTTGCGGCACAGTCCGCGCACATCGCAATACTGGCAAACTGGCTCGGGGCCGGTGGCAGGCAGAGGCGCACCGTGTGCAATCGCCTGCATGTTGTGGACGATTTGCTTCTCCAGATTCTGTTGCCACACCTGATAGTCGGGCGCTTCAACTTCCTTGATTTTTTCCTTCGTCGCTTCCAGCGGCACATACAGGGCTGTACTTAAATCGCTATCTGCTAGCAGGCCGTAAAACGGCAATTGATGATCTTCACCCTGCCTGAGCTTGTCGCGCAAGGCGCCCTGGTTCGTGCTTTTGTAATCGAGCACCGCACGTTCGCCATCGGCATTTTCATCCATGCGGTCGACGCGGCCGTGCAGCACAATTTCACCATCATCCCAGCGCAGCAGCTTTTCGAATTTTTCTTCGCCAAGGACGAAATGCCAGCCCTGGCTTTCCCGCTCGGTTATCCAGTCCAGATAGGCCGGCATGGCTTTTTGCCAGCGTGCGTAATAACCGAGTGCAGCCGCGCTTTTATCGAGTTCATGCGCAAAAATGCGATCCGATATTTGCTGCAGCAAGGGCGCACGTTCCGCCAATGGAATCGGTGCTTCCTGCAAAGTCTGATGGAACTGCGCCAGTATCCGATGCAGCCAATCGCCGTAATCGCGCTTCTCCGGCATATCCGATACGTCATCGATACCGGACAAACCCAGCATGCGGGTGGCAAAGAACTGATACGGACAGGCAACCAGGCTGTTGTATCCGCTGGCCGAAAGTTTTTGCGGCAGCAGTTGCGGTGCAGCAGGCGCCGGCATCAGCACCGGTGTCGGCTGCAGATGGCGCGGCGCAATCTGCACTGCATGTTGCACAAGCGGCGCCACACCGGCACGCGCCAGACACAATTCCAGTCGTTCTATCCACGGACTGACCGGATTCGGTTCGCCATTCTTGTGCGCCTGCCACGACAACACCACGCAATCGTTGGCCGACAATAATTCAGTCACGTCGCGCAATTGCTGGCGCTGCCTGCTTTCGCGCGTGGCCAGTCCGAGTTCGCGTCGCACCACATTGGCAAAAAACAGCGTCTCCATCGGTTGCGAAGGAAGATGCTCGGCATCCGCGCCCACCAGCAGGACGGCATCGAAACTGCGCAGGCGCGCGCCGTTCAAGGGCAGCATCACGACGCGCTTGTCCTGATTGACTTGCACGAAGGCTTTCGCTTCCAGTTGCAGGTTCAGGAAGGCGCGCCATTCCGCAAATGAAAATGCATGGCCGACCTGCACGCAATCCTGCGCAACATCCTGCAGCAATTGAAGCAGTTGCGCACCGGCGGCATCGGCCTGCAAGGCGTCGCGCATGCCGAGCGTTGTCAGCATCTGCTGCGTGGCACTGATCCACTCGCACAAAGTCTTGCGGCCGCTGAAACCGGAAGCCTGCTGCGCCAGCAGCGTCATCATCTTTTGTGCTGCCGGGACTGCAGTCAATGCATCGCTGACGGCTTCCCAGCCACTCAACACTTTCGCGCGCTGCAATGCAATTTCACTGACCATGACCAGTTCCGCCTTGTCAGCCATATCGGCAAAGACAAAAGGCGATTTCAGGAAATCCAGCAAACCTACTATTTCAGCACGTGCCGCAACCAGTTCCAGCCAGGCCGCCATGGCAGACGCCGCGCGCGTCGTGGAGAGCTTCCAGCCGGTTTCATCGGCAACCACAATCTGTGCGCGTTCCAGCAATGCGCGTATGCGACGTGCCACGACGCGATCCTGCGCGACGATGGCAATATTCGTTTTACCCTGCTGCAGCCAGTCGATCACGGTTTGTGCGCCGGCTCTGGCTTCCGCTTCCATGTTTGGTGCCGCATGCAACTTCAAACCTGGCGGCGTGGCAATCGGCAAGGCATCACTGCCCGCCTCATCGACCAGCATTTCCGGCCAGGCTGCGGCGTACGTACTATTAATAGAGTGCAGATGCCAATCCAGCGTGATCACGGTCAAGGCCTGCCGTGCGCCATAGGCGTCGAGAAAGGCCTGCTCCATTGCATCCGGTGCGACCGGGCTGATCCAGAACAAGGGCTGCCGTATGTGTTCCACCTGCTGCACCAGACGCATCATCTGTGCGTAGCGCACGACGTTCGCATCGCTGGCGTCGAGCTGGCTTTTCCAGATCGTCCACACCAGTTGCGTTTCATCCGACAGCAGATTGCGTGCGACCGGCGATAACTGTTCCAGCGCCGCCTGCCAGCGTGCATGACCGGCATCCGGCGACGCCTTCAGCGACGGCAGCATGGCTTGCGTCAGCTCATCGGACAGCGCCAGCAGAATTTCTGCCAGCGGCAGCAAATCGGTATTGCGCCGTGCGCTGAACAGTTTTTTCAGCCATGCATGCTGGCGCAAATCCGCATATAGCGACATCAGACGTTCGCTCGCCGCAGTCGCTGTTGCAGCACTTGGCGGCAACTGGCGGATATATTCGGACAATGAGGTAATCGTTGGTGGAATGAAGGCGCCACCTATCTGGCGCGCCAATGCGTTTTTCAACAACTGTATATGTGCAAAGGTCGACACCAGTACGCGCAGCGCAGAAAGATCGCTGATCGTTGCATCCTGATTCCGCTCAATCACTTCGCTTTGCAGTAATGCGCGCGCAGCACCATCCCAAAAGACAGCGGAAGGTGGAATCAGTATGGTGGTGCTAGGCGGCATCGGGGCTCGATGTGAAATGTGGTGCGTCAGGAAAAACCGTCATGGCGGGCAGAGTAATGGGCATTTTATGCGAGGCGACGCAAAATTTTATGGGCAATGCCCCACTTTTTATAAAATAGGTTATGATTTGCCCAGACCCCGCCTGATTACCTCTTGCCACACCTTCAAAACTTGAATTAAAACGTAACGTCTCCATCTCTGTTCCAGTAACCGGAGGCGCTGCAGGAAAATACCGACAAGAACGGTTGTCACCAAGGCGCTGATTTATTCTTTTCTTCTCAAACTCGAGACACACATGAGCGAAAACATCACACATATTACCGATGCGTCTTTTGATACAGACGTACTGAAATCCGATACGCCTGTCCTGGTCGACTTCTGGGCCGAGTGGTGCGGTCCGTGCAAAATGATTGCACCTATCCTGGAAGACGTCGCCAAGGAATACGCAGGCAAGATCCGTATCGCCAAAATGGACGTGGACGCGAACCAGGCTGTTCCAGCCAAATTCGGCATTCGCGGTATTCCGACCTTGATTCTGTTCAAGAACGGCGCACCTGCGGCGCAAAAAGTCGGTGCATTGGCAAAAGGTCAATTGACCGCCTTCATCGACAGCAACATCTGATATAAATAAAAAGTTGCAGCGATGCGCCCGCATCGCTGCCTTATTAAATAAGCTAACACCACCACGCAGTTCCCTCCCCCACCTTTTTTATATCCCATCCCGGGAAACTCAAACATATGCATTTATCCGAATTAAAGGCGTTACACGTCTCCGCCCTGCTAGAAATGGCAATCAGCCTGGACATCGACAACGCTGCGCGCTTGCGCAAACAGGAACTGATGTTCGCGATTCTCAAGAAACGCGCGAAATCAGGAGAACAAATTTTTGGCGATGGCGCCCTCGAAGTATTGCCTGACGGCTTTGGCTTCCTGCGCTCGCCCGACGCCAGTTACATGGCGTCCACCGACGACATTTATATTTCCCCGTCGCAGATCCGCCGCTTCAATCTGCACACCGGCGACTCGATCGAAGGTGAAGTCCGCACGCCGAAAGACGGTGAGCGCTACTTTGCACTGGTCAAGGTCGACAAGGTCAACGGCGAACCGCCGGAAGCATCAAAACACCGCATTCTGTTTGAAAACCTGACGCCGCTGCATCCGAACAAGCCCTTGCTGCTTGAACGTGACATGCGCGGCGAAGAAAACATCACCGGCCGCATCATCGATTTGATCGCACCTATCGGCAAAGGCCAGCGTGGCTTGCTGGTGGCATCGCCGAAATCCGGTAAATCCGTGATTCTGCAACACATGGCGCATGCGATCACCACCAACCATCCGGATGTCGTGATGATCGTATTGCTGATCGACGAACGCCCGGAAGAAGTGACCGAGATGCAGCGTTCGGTACGCGGCGAAGTGGTCGCTTCGACTTTCGATGAACCGGCTACGCGTCACGTGCAAGTTGCTGAAATGGTTCTGGAAAAAGCCAAGCGTCTGGTCGAAATGAAAAAAGACGTCGTGATCCTGCTCGACTCGATCACCCGTCTGGCACGCGCCTACAACACCGTGATTCCGGCCTCCGGCAAAGTACTGACCGGCGGTGTGGATGCCAACGCATTGCAACGTCCAAAACGCTTCTTCGGTGCTGCGCGTAACGTCGAAGAAGGCGGCTCGCTGACCATCATCGCAACCGCACTGATCGAAACCGGCAGCCGCATGGATGACGTGATTTTTGAAGAATTCAAAGGTACCGGCAATATGGAAGTGCATCTCGAACGCCGTCTGGCCGAGAAGCGCGTCTACCCTGCAATCAACCTGAACAAATCCGGCACACGTCGCGAAGAGTTGCTGATCAAGCCGGATCAACTGCAGAAGATCTGGGTCTTGCGCAAACTGCTGTACGGCATGGACGAGATCGAAGCGATGGAATTCATCCTCGACAAGATGAAGGCGACCAAGAACAACGCCGAATTTTTCGACATGATGCGTCGCGGTAATTCGTAATCATTATTTAAAGCATTTCAGCCGATCAGGCTGATATCAAAAAGCCCGTTTTCCTTGCATGCTCTGCAAATGAAAACGGGCTTTTTTATTACGCTGTTCTTTTCAATGCTGCTGCGTTCAATTCGGCAATTTCAAATCCAGCCGGACCGCCAGCAAGCGCATCGCCGATGTCACGACAATACTGACAATCAGGGCCAGCGCGGAAGATATCTGCAACAACTCCATCAGCAGGTAAACCCAGCAACCGACAAATGAACAGGTGGCATACAACTGGCCGCGCCGGAATACCATCGGGATTTCATTGCACAATACATCGCGCAACACGCCACCGAAAATACCGGTCGTTACGCCCATCATCGCGCAAATGAAAATCGGCATCTGCGCTTCCAGCGCCAGCGATGCGCCGACCGCACTGAATAATCCCAAACCCAGCGCATCGGCAATCACTATTGTCTTTTCAGCCACAGCCGAACGCAGATGTGCGAAAAACGGCCAGGCCAGCAGCGCCAGAACAAAAACCAGGATCGCGTATTCCTGATGCTCAACCCAGAACAGCGGACGCCTGTCCAATAGCATGTCGCGCAAGGTGCCGCCACCAAATGCGGTAATAAATGCCACGATAAATACGCCGACCAGGTCCATTTCCTTGCGCCGCGCCTCGATAAAGCCGGAGCAGGCAAAGGCGATGATGCCGCAGACTTCCACCGCCTGTAACAAGGTACTCATGCCATCCTGCAAACCAATTGCCACAGCCCCTCCCGAATATGACGCGATTGCAACAGCGGCAACGATATCAGCAAACTTGCCGCAAACCCATGATTTTATTGAATTTTCAATGTATAATTCTCGGCTCGTTCCAACCTCGGCAAGTGATAGGCAATCGGGTCAAGAAGCAGTGCGACCGACGAAGTGCTCATTGGCTACCAAACTATTTAAGGCAAATCATGAAAGCTGGCATTCACCCGGATTACCGTGAAGTTTTGTTCCACGACGTTTCCAACGATTTCAAATTCATCACCCGTTCGACGATTCAAACTCGTGAAAACGGCGAATTCGAAGGCGCACAATACCCACTGGTAAAGATCGAGGTTTCGTCGGAATCGCATCCGTTCTACACCGGCAAACATAAAATCGTCGATACCGCAGGTCGCGTGGATAAATTCCGCAAGAAGTTCGGTACCGTCGGTTCCAAAACGCAAGTGGCTGAATAATTTCGTCACCGCGTTTCAAAAAGGCAGCTACGGCTGCCTTTTTTGTTAGCAAAGAATTTTTCCGGCACAATACGCCGAGTCCAATAAAAACAGTCATCGCCTTCCATGAAGCCAGTCCGCCTCCCCGCCTCCGCTACGCATGCTCTCCCGCGCTGGGCGTTGTTCGCACTGTGTCTGCTGTATATCCTGCCCGGTCTGATCGGCCGCGATCCCTGGAAGCCTGATGATGCCGCCGGTTTCGGCATCATGTGGACGATGGCGCACGGCTCGCTGCTCGACTGGCTTGCACCGAACATCGTCGGCCTGGCGATGCCGGACGAAGGACCGCTGGCATTCTGGCTGGGCGCCATCTGCATCAAGTTATTCGGCTGGCTGCTGGGCGATCCGATGGCCGCCCGCATCGCGCCTATCTGTTTCTTCCTGCTCGGCTCGACGTCGGTCTGGTACACCACCTATTTGCTCGGTCGCAGACCGGAAGCACAACCGCTGAAACTCGCCTTCGGCGGCCAGCCCGAGCCGCGCGATTTCGGCCGCACACTGGCCGATGGCGCACTACTGATTTACCTCGGTTGCCTGGGCTTGCTGGTGCACAGTCACGGCACCACTACCGAGGCATTGCAGGTATCGCTGATCGCATTCTCGCTTTATACCGTTACACGCCTGTTTGAATCGCACTCTCTGCGCAGCGCAATGGCATTCGGCCTGGTGCTGGGCTTGCTGGTGCTATCACGTGGCTGGGTTGTTCCGCTGGCATTATGGCTGGGCGTGCTCGTGCTGGCATCTGCGCGCGAACGTGCACTGCTGCTGCGCCTGATACTGGTTGCATTGCCGCTGGCAGCGCTGGTAGCAGGCGCGTGGATATTTGCCAGCCAGCAGGTTCAGCCTTTCGGCAATTCGCCTAGCGATGCATGGATGGCATGGAATATCCGTCAGATAGGGTTGCCGTCGTGGTCCACCCTGCAGTATTTCCTGAAGAACGCGATCTGGTTTGCGTGGCCGGCATGGCCATTTGCAATCTGGGCCATCTACGCCTGGCGCCGTCAGCATGAAGCGCTGCATATCACATTGCCGCTGACTTTTTTTATCACCCTGCTGGCACTCGCATTGCTGAATCCGCGTGGCGAGGAAGCGATTTTATTACCGCTGCTGCCCATGCTGGCCATCCTCGCCGCATTCGGTTTGCCCACCATGAAACGCGGCGCCATCAATGCAGTGGACTGGTTCTCGGTCATGATGCTCAGCACGTGCGCCAGCTTCATCTGGCTGGGCTGGATCGCCAAGCAAACCGGCTGGCCGGCACAGATTGCCAAAAATGCATTCAAGATCGCACCCGGCTTCAAACCGGAATTCAATCTGCTGGCTTTCATCGTTGCCGCCGCCGCAACGGCTGGATGGATCTGGATTGTGTACTGGCGCATATCGCGCCGCCCTTCGGTGCTGTGGCGCGCCGTGGTGCTGTCGTCCGGTGGAATTATTCTGTGCTGGCTGCTGCTGATGACACTGTGGCTGCCATGGGGTAATTACATCAAGAGTTATGCCAGCGTTGCGCAACAAGTTGACGCTGCCCTGCCGAAAGTAAAACGCTGCGTCTCCAGCAATGTCGGCGCCTCGCAGCGCGCCTCGTTCGCCTATTTCGGCAACGTCCAGTTCGCCCGCTTCGGCGACAGGAATTGCGATTATCTGCTGCTGCAAGACCATCATCGCGGCAACGATGCCGCGCCAACCATCACACGCGACAAGTTGCAATGGCAACTGATCTGGCACGGCCGCCGCCCTGCCGATCGCGATGAACGCTTCCGTCTGTATAAACGCATTTACGCGCCACAACCCGCACAGGAATAATAGATACGCACCATCGTCATTTAAAAAATGACAAGGTGACCTTTGCGACCGGCATCGCATGGAAGCAATCGATAGCCCTCAATATTCCTGCACGTGAATCTTGCTCAAATTCCGCAAATCGAGCATAATGCTCAGCTTGCGTTGCCGAGATGGCGGAATAGGTAGACGCACGGGACTCAAAATCCCGCGCCGCAAGGCGTGCCGGTTCGATTCCGGCTCTCGGCACCACTAATAAACATGCGGTTCTCAAGAAATTGAGCGCCGCATTTTTATTTCCGCAAAATATAGTTTTTTCCGCAAAACTTGGCGTTACTGGAAACTCCCGTCCACCAGGCCGATTCGAGTCAGCACGCAATCAAGGCAAGTTGCGCAGGATTTCATAGTCCTGATCGCCGATGGGTACAAAGCGCATCACATTTAAATTCTGCATCAAATTCTTATTTGCATTGCCGCCGCGTTCCAAAAACACAGAAATGATTTTTCGCTTGAGGTCGGAGCAAAGCTGATTACGCAAAACAAATGGATTGCGTGGTATTGGTTTGGAAGTCCACAGGGTACGAAACGCATCATTTTTGATCTTGCCACTCTCAACAGGCACAGCGAGAATCGTGCTCGATATGAACGCTGCATCGACCCGTTTTTTGCTCAAGTTCAGCATGGACTGATCATGCGCGCCGCTATAGACCACTTGCGAGAAGTATTTTTCAAGAGGCAGCCCGATCTGCTTTGAAAAAACATGCCGCGGGATCAAGGCGCCGGAAGTGCTGTCGGGATCGACCAATGCCACTTTTTTTCCGCGCAAGGATTCGATTGTTTTGTAAGGACTATTTTTGCGTACGATCAGGATGGAACGATAAAAAATATCTTCGTCTGGCTGGGCCGGATTTTTGCGTGCCACAGTTGCAAATGCGGTGATGCCAGGATCCTGCTTCTTTGCCGAAATATAAGCAGCTGGCCCAAGCCGCGCCAGATCAACCGTACCCGCCAGCAATCCTTCGATCACAGCGCCGTAAGAAGATGGCGTCACCACATCAACCGACATGCCAAGCGCCAGTTGCAGCTCGTCGAACAAGGGCTGCAGAGCCTCGATTTCAGTTTGTACGTCACTCTGGGGAACGAACGAGAATCGCAGATGGCCCGGTTTTTCGCATTCAGCCGCCTGCGCAATGGAAATGCACAGCAACGCTGCTATCGATATGATCAAAGGCCGAAAAAAACCACGTACATTCAACATCGGCAATTCTGTCATGATGGCGTGAACCTTCCTCGTTGAAGTAGTGTGCCCATTTCCGTCGCGGCAACTGGCCGCTGAAAATAGAATCCCTGGACTTGATCGCAACCAGCCGTTTTCAGATGCACCAGTTGTTCCTTACTTTCCACGCCTTCCGCGACTACTTGCAAACCCAGATTGTGTGCCAATGAAATGGTCGAGGCGACAATCACTGCATCGCTATTGTCATTCCGGATATCGCGAATAAATGAACGATCAATCTTGATTGCATAAATTGGCAGGATTTTCAGATTCTTCAAACCAGAGAAACCTGTTCCGTAATCGTCCAGCGCAATCTTGATGCCGTTTTTCTGCAGTTGTTCCAGCACCTGGCTTGCGGCGTCAAAATCTTCGATGAAGCAACTCTCCGTCACTTCGATTTCCAGCATGTCCGGCGCGATCTGGTATTTCGCCAGCGTCGTCATCACCGTTTCCAGCAATGTGTCATCTTTAAGCTGGCGCGAAGAAACGTTGATCGCCACTGGCACTATAGGCAAACCTTGCACGCGCCATGCAGCCAACTGCCGGCATGCAGCATCGACGACCCAGTTCCCCAAAGGCACGATCAAATCATTGCTTTCAGCCAGGGCAATAAAATCGTTCGGATAAATCAGGCCATGTTCAGGATGATTCCAGCGTATTAATGCCTCCAGACCCACCACAGAGAACCCCTGCAATTCGACGCGGGGTTGATAGTGAAGGCAAAACTCGTCATCCCTGATTGCGCGCTTGAAGCGACTGAGCAATTCAGCCTCACGCGCAGAAGATGCATTCAACGATGTGTCGAAGAATCGGTAAGTTGCGGCGCCCGCCGATTTGGCGCTATACATGGCCAAGTCGGCATGTATCAGCAACGCCTCTACATCCTGGCCGTCACGAGGGTAAAGTGCAATGCCGATGCTTGGACTGACATCGATATCGTTTCCATCCAGATCAAGGAAAGGAGCACGCACCACATCAACCAGCTTGGCTGCGACTCTGGCAATATCGCTTTCCGATGCCATCTCCGATATGAGCATCACAAACTCGTCGCCACCAAGGCGCGCCAGCAAATCATATTCGCGCAGCGATTCACGCAAACGTCGGGCTACGCCTTGCAGCAACAAATCGCCGACCGCATGTCCCAGCGTGTCATTAATCAACTTGAACTTGTCGAGATCGAGAAAAAACAGCGCATACAATTTTCGGCTGCGTTTGGCCCGTGCCAATTCAGTTGCTGCCATCTCATAGAAGAGTCTGCGGTTGGGAATCCCGGTCAAATAATCATGCGATGCCTGCAGCAATGCGCGACTTTTTTCCTGTTCCAATTGGCTGATCAGATTGAGTTTTTCCTGTTCGGAAGAAGTCAGCACGTTATACAGGCGACGCTGTCTGAATGCGACCATCAACAAACCGCACAGAAGGAGCACCACCGCCATCGATACGACAACCGCGCGCCATAGATAGTCCTGGTGACGATCTGCCAGTCGGCTCATCAGATAGTTTTGATCGTGCGTGACAACTACCAGAAACGGATAATTGCGCACTCGACGCAGCACGCCGATGTCCTCCAACGGCATCCCTGGCCGTTTGGCATCGATCACGCCATCCTCGGCATGTTCCAGAGACTTGCCAAACTCAGAGGCGCTGAAATCGATACCGGCAGAAAGCATCGCGCCATTCAATTCGGCAAGTTGATAGCCATCGTGCGCAAGAACTTCAATGCGTCCGGCATCGCCAAGATTGACGTCCTTATACAATTGCAGAAAGTAACCGAGATCAATTATTGCGGTAAAAAATCCGCGCCTCTGGGCCGAAGAAGTGAAAGGAATAAGAATAGGCACGCGCCATGCCGAACTATCGCTACGCGAGGGCCGGCCTACGATCAATTGATCATCTTGAATTTCAGCATGCTGGTTTGCCTTCGCCATCAAAACCAGTTGTAAAAGCTCAGGCTCCGATGTGCGATTAGCGGATGATTGAAGCAGATTTCCCTGATCATCAAATACGGCAACCCGCAAGTAGGCGCGATCGCCATCACGAGTCGGATTCAATTGCTGCGCTGCCGATGGATCTCCCTCCATCATGGCCTGCGCAATCTGTGCATAGCGTGTAGCCCGCTCAAGCACTCCATGCAGATTACTGGCAACAATCGCAGCAATATTCTTGCTCTCAGCGATGGAATTTTCTAATGTGAGCGCCTTTTCATGTTCCACGCGCGTCCATGTTCCCCACCAGATAATCGCCAGCATCGCCAACACCAGAAAGACGGGGCCGCCGACTAGACCTTTCTCGGTCAGGAAAACATTGCTGATATACCTTTTCAGGAATTGGAGAACAGAATGCAAAATGACACTTTATAAATATCGGCGTCATGGACGCAAGATGCGAGAGTAGAAGAGTAACGAATAAAGATTTCAACTTGATGACAGGCAATATGATTGCCATGATGCTGCGGCTGCTTCTTCTATTCGCGATACTCTAACGTGCAGGCAAAGTACCGCGCGGATTGTGCCATACCTTGCAAAGGCTATCGCCCCGGTAGCACACCAACGCCAGACTCCTTTTTATCGTTGTCTTTGTTGGCTCAATTCCAATGAGCACTTATCAAATGAAATACAAGAAAGGATTCCTGGCTTGTTTTCAACTCCACCTCACATACCCACTTGAAAACATACCCAGCTGGGTGTGTTTTACATTTTGACGTCGTACGTATAGTCAAACAACGCTACGCCTCAAGCCGGCATCCCGACTGAAACAGCAATAATGATTATTTCTTCATCATTGATGAATATTTTCGGTATTCATTCACGCCTGCACAATTTGATTAAACGCAAAATTTTGTGACATTTCCCCTATTTGTTGTTTTTGCCGACCATGCGTA
>NZ_JBEBPO010000011.1:0-41428 GCF_040395855.1 Herminiimonas fonticola
GGCTATAGCGCGCAAGAGATCGATGCCGTGCTTGCCTTGCAACCGCAAAAACTGGCTGATGTCGCCAGCCGCCTGGCCGCAGTACGCACCTTCGCCGCTCTGCCGGAAGCGCCAGCCCTGGCCGCCGCCAACAAGCGCGTCGGCAATATCCTGAAAAAGGTCGATGGCGAAGTAACCGCGAAAGTCGATTCCGCACTACTGAAGGAAGCGGCAGAAATCGCCTTGAATCAAACGCTGGTGGCGGTCAAGCCGCAAGCCGATGCAGCATTTGCGCGTGGCGACTATGCGGCATCCCTGCAGGCATTGGCGGCATTGAAAACACCGGTCGATGCATTCTTTGAAAGCGTGATGGTGAATGCCGATGATGCAGCATTGCGCAACAACCGGCTGGGCTTGCTGGCCACCTTGCACCATGCGATGAATCAGGTCGCCGATATTTCCAAGCTGGCTGCCTAAGCCGCACTCGAATCAAGGCACACTGGCATCATGCAATTTTCTGGAGCTGATCCGATGAAACTGATAATTCTTGATCGCGATGGCGTCATCAATCACGACTCGGATACCTTCATCAAGGCACCGCATGAATGGATTCCGATTCCGGGCTCGCTGGAAGCGATTGCGCGCCTGAATCAGGCCGACTATCGCGTGGTCGTCGCCACCAATCAATCCGGCATCGCACGCGGCATGTTCAATATCATGGCGCTCAATGCCATTCATCAGAAAATGCATGCGGCAGCGCTATCGGTAGGTGCGGAAATCGACGCCGTATTCTTTTGCCCGCATGCAGCCGACGATGGCTGCGACTGTCGCAAACCGCAGCCCGGCATGCTGCATGCCATTGCCAAGCGCTTTGAAATCAATCTCAAGGGCGTGCCTATGGTCGGCGATTCACTGCGCGACCTGCAAGCCGGTTTCGTGGCTGGTTGCACGCCTTACCTGGTACTCACCGGTAAAGGCGAAAAAACGCGGGAAAAAGGCGGTTTGCCGCCGGGAACGACGAGCCACGCCAATCTTGCAGCCGTCGTCGATCACTTACTGAAAACACCTGTACTCGGTCACGCCGTCTAGACCATCGCACCGCATATCTATCTGGAGTTTTAATGTCACAAGCCATTCTGTTTTTGCGTTCCCTGCTGTTTGCGCTGGTGATGCTGGTCGTTACCCTGATCTGGGCACCGGTCTGCTTTCTGGCAGCGCCACTGCCTTACAACAAACGCTACTTCATCACCTCGCGCTGGAACGTCTTCATCATCTGGCTGGCAAAAGTCCTGTGCGGCATCCGCTATCAAATCAAGGGCTATGAAAATCTGCCGGATCAACCCGTGATCCTGCTCTCCAAACATCAATCGGCATGGGAAACGATTTTCCTGCTGTGCAAAATGACACGCCCGCTGGTATTCGTATTCAAGAAAGAATTGCTCTACGTGCCTTTCTTCGGCTGGGCGCTCGGATTGCTGCGCATGATTCCCATCGATCGCAACAGCGGCAAGGACGCATTTGCGCAAGTCATCACGCAAGGTAGAAAACGTCTGGCAGATGGTCAGTGGATCATCATGTTCCCGGAAGGTACGCGCATTCCGGTCGGACAAACCGGCCGTTATAAAGGCGGTGGTGCGCGACTGGCGGTCGAAACCAATACCGTCGTCGTGCCTATCGCCTTGAATCCGGGCGAGTGCTGGCCGAAAAATTCATTCATCAAGAAACCGGGACTGGTGACCGTGTCCATCGGCAAACCGATATCGCCGGAAGGATTAACTGCAGTGGAACTGATGCAGCAGGTCGAAAATTGGATAGAATCTGAAATGCGGGTCATCTCACCAGATGCCTATCCTGCAACAGCATCGAAAAACCAATAATAAACGGCGCACCTATCCTTGAAGCTGCTTCGTCATACATCGCCCGATCCGCAACAGCTTGCGCTGCAGCTAGACTTCTTTTCGTCCGATTTTTCGTCGCAACCGCGGATCGATCATCCAGCTCCCAAGCACTCACCTGGCTCACTGCTGCCCAATACACCGGCGCCGAAAACCGAAACGCCCGCCCCCATACCAACCGGCAAACGCCGCGTGCAAGTCGCCGAACATGCGCTGGACTACACGCTGGTGCGCTCCAAGCGCCGCTCGATCGGATTCATGATCGACGACGACGGCTTGCGCATCACGGCGCCGAAATGGGTGACGCTGACGGAAATTGAAAATGCCATCATCGAAAAACAGCGCTGGATTTTTACCAAGCTCAATGAACGGCGCGAACGTTCTGCGCGTCGTCTGCAACCGCAAATGGAATGGCGCGACGGCGGCACGTTGCCCTATCTGGGCCATGACATCACGCTGCGCATTCTTGCCACGCAGGCCGCCGGCATTCTGTACGATCCGGCCACGAAAGAATTGACGGTCTGTCTGCCATCGGATGCTGCCGAGCAGCAGTTGAAGGATCGCGTACAAGGCTGGTTGCAACTGGAGGCCAAACGTATTTTTGCCGAACGTCTGCCGGTCTATGCGGAAAAACTCGGCGTCAGTTATCAGTCTTTCGCACTGTCGTCAGCCATGACGCAATGGGGTTCATGCACAGCGGATGGCAAGATACGCCTGAACTGGCGCCTGATTCATTTCGCCTTGCCGTTGATCGATTATGTGATTGCGCATGAGCTCTCGCATTTGCGCGAGATGAATCACAGCCCGCAGTTCTGGGCCACCGTACAATCTGTCTTTCCGGAATTTGCGGCAGCGAAAAAAGCCTTGCGCGATCACGCGCCGGAGACGCTGCCCATCTTTTGAACGATGCCGGCTGACGGCACCGCTTCAAACTTGCACTGTCAGTTGTAATTTCCAACCAAACTATACATGGCGACCAGACTCTTCCGGACGCTCATCATCTTTGCGTTCGATGAACTCGATCTTGTAACCGTCAGGATCGGTCACGAAGGCAATCACCGAGTTGCCACCCATGACCGGCCCTGCCTCGCGCGTCACATTGCCACCGGCCGCTTTCACATCCGCGCACGCCTTGTATGCGTCATCGACCGAAATGGCGATGTGCCCGTAAGCCGTACCCATATCGTAATGATCGGTGCCGTGGTTATATGTCAGCTCCAGTTCGGCATGATCGGGATTGCTGCCATATCCGAGAAAGGCCAGCGTGTATTTGTACTCGGTATTTTCCTTGGTACGCAGCACTTTCATGCCCAGTACCCTGGTGTAAAAATCGATGGACCGCTGCAAATCGCCGACGCGAAGCATGGTGTGAAGAATGCGCATGGAGATCTCCGCAATACGAATTGAATGAAGCGCCTATTTTATGCCGATCGCGTATTTCCTGCCGACGATACGCTGCAGCCAATTTGCTTACAGGCGATTGGCAAGCGCGACGTATTGCGCGAGTGGAATGGTTTCCGGGCGCATTTGCGGATCGATGCCGACTTCGATCAAATCACTTTCGACAAACATCCCTGCCAGGCAATTACGTATGACTTTGCGGCGTTGCGAAAATGCCTTCAACACGACTTGTTCCAGCTTCTCCTGATCGCAATGCAAGGGATTCGGTAAGGGGATCATGCGCACAATCGCGGACTCCACGCGCGGTGGCGGATCGAATGCGGTCGGCGGCACAACGAACATCAACTCCATGTGATAACGCCATTGCAGCATCACCGACAGGCGGCCGTAGGCTTTGCTGCCCGGCTCCGCCACCATGCGCTCCACGACTTCCTTTTGCAGCATAAAATGCTGGTCCTGCACGTGCGGCGCCATCTCTGCCAGATGAAACAGCAAAGGGCTGGAAATGTTGTACGGCAGATTGCCGACTACGCGCAATTTGCTGCCGGCAGGAACCGGAATTGTCGAAAAATCGAATTGCAATGCGTCTGCAGAATGGATGATCAGTTTTTTTGGATCAAAGGTTTTTTTCAAACGTTCAACCAGATCACGATCCAGTTCCACCACATGCATCTGGTTCACTCCCTCCAGCAACAGCCGTGTCATGGCAGCGAGACCAGGGCCGATTTCCACCATCGTATCCTGCGGTTGCGGATCGATCGCGCGAATGATGTTGTGCAGGACGCCATCGTCCGTCAGGAAATTCTGGCCGAAGCGTTTACGGGGGATATGTTTCATGGATATGCGGTTCTGGCCGAAATAAATCAGCGGGTTATTTATTCGACAGTCTAGGCAGCCACTTTGGCTGCAGCGGCCATTTGGGCGGCAACACGTATTGCTTCCAGCATGCTGCCATGATCGGCCTGGCCGAGACCGGCCGCAGCCAGATCGAGCGCCGTGCCGTGATCGACCGAAGTGCGGATGATGGGCAAGCCCAGTGTGATATTGACACCCAGACCGAAGCTGGCGTATTTCAATACCGGCAAACCCTGGTCGTGATACATCGCGAGTACGCAGTCGGCATCTGCCAGCAGCTTCTGCTGGAACAGCGTATCGGCCGGATACGGACCGTGCACATCGTAGCCTTTGGCTTGTGCCGCCTGCAATACAGGCGTAATCACATCGATTTCTTCACGTCCCAGATAACCGCCTTCGCCGGCATGCGGATTCAAGCCGGTAACCAGTATGCGCGGTTTGGCGATGCCGAATTTTTTCTGTAAATCTGCATGCAGAATATCGATGATGCCGGATAGGCTTTCAAACGTAATCGCTGCCGCAACATCTTTCAAGGCCAGATGCGTCGTTGCCAAAGCCACTCGCAAAGGCTGCGGCGTCGCATTCGTTGCCAGCATCATCACCACTTGTGAAGTGCCGGTTTTATCGGCCAGGTATTCGGTATGGCCGGTGAACGGAACACCGGCATCGTTGATCGTGCTTTTCTGCAGCGGCGCAGTCACGATCGCATCGAACCAGTTCTGCATCGCGCCATCGATTGCGATATCCAGCGTTTGCAATACGTAACGACCGTTTTGCGCATCCAGCCTGCCAGGCACGACATGTGCAGCCAGCGGGCAATCGATGACGGTAATCTGGTCGCGTGGAAATGCGGGCAGGCCGCTATTGCGCACCGCCTGCAAGGACAGTGCAGATAAATGAATATCCGGATTGATGGCGTTAGCGATCATAGCCAGAAAGGCGGCATCGCCTATCAATATGCTTTTTACATCGGCGCGCAACTCCCATGCGGCGCGAATGGAAATTTCCGGGCCGATGCCGGCCGGTTCGCCGCAGGTAATCGCAATGGTCGGGCGCTTACTCACGGCACCCGCGCAGTATGGAGGACATTATCTTTCTTCCAGCCGATATTCAACATAGGCGCGATCGCGCAGCTGACGCAACCAGTCCTGCGTCGCTTCTTCCACTTTTTGTGCGCGTAGTGTTTGTCGCACTACCAGACGCTGGCGCTCTTGCGATACATCGTCGCTCTTGCGTTCCTTCACAAGAATCAAATGATAGCCGAATGGCGATTCAATCGGCTCGCTCACTTCACCGACCGGTAAGGCATCCATTGCGCGCTCGAATTCCGGCACCGTATCACCAGGATAAATCCAGCCAAGATCGCCGCCTTTGGAGGCCGAGAAATCGTTGGAATACAGGCGTGCCAACTCTTCAAAAGTAGCGGCCTTGTTGTCGAGACGCTGTTTCAGTTCGGTCAATTTGCGACGTGCATCGGCAGCCGAGACAACCTGATTCACCTTGATCAGGATATGGCTGGCATGTGTTTGCTTGACGGTATTGGCCGCTGCCGGATTGGCGCCTGATGCTGCACGCAATACGCTCTGCGTGCGTTTTCCCAGCACCTTCAGGATATGGAAACCGTTGCCGCTTTTGACCAATGGCGCAATCTGTCCCTGTTGCAGATTGGCGGTCGCATCGACAAATAACTGCGGCAATCTATCCTGTGTACGCCAACCCAGATCTCCGCCTGTCAGGCCATCCGTTCCATCCGAATAGGCCGCAGCCAATTTGGCAAAATCACCGCCCGCGTTCAATTGTGCAAGCACTTCTTCCGCGCGTTTCCTGCTCTCGGCCAGTTGCTGCGGCGTGGCGTTTTCCGGCACACGAATCAGGATTTGTCCCAGGTTCAACTCTTGCGGAGCATTCGCATTGGAGCCGCTATGTTCGGCCATATAGGCATCCACTTCCGCATCCGATACCTGTATCTTGTTATCGACTTCACGCTCACGCAAACGCTGCAAGATCATCTCGTTGCGAATCTCATTGCGAAACTGGGAGTAGACCATGCCATCCTGTTCCAGACGTTTGCGGAACTCAGGCATCGTCAATTGATTCTGGTCTGCTATGCGGGCTATGGCACGATCCAGCATGGCGTCATCCACCTTGATGCCGGACTCCTTGGCTTGCTGCAATTGTGCCCGCTCAACGATCATGCGTTCCAGTAATTGACGCTGCAATTGTTCCATCGGCGGCATTTGCCCGCCCTGGCCTTTCAGACGATTTTCAATCACCTTGAGACGCTCGATGAATTCATAGCGCGTAATCACTTCATTATTTACCACTACCAGAATGGCATCCGCCAGACGCGGCTGTACGCTAGACGGCGCTGCGTTAGCCGGCGTCATGTTTTGCGCCGTGACGCTCGTCACCAAACCGCTCATCAGTCCCAGCAAAATCAAGGCATGCTTGCCAGCCCGCGTGAGCTTGCGAATAGTGGAGACAGGATAAAAATTAACCATGAGTTTACGTACCAGCTTAATAGTTGATATTGGAAGGTTTATTGATGGCTTGATAGCCAGGAATACTCGTGCGCAGTGCTTCCATCGGATCGGAGCCCAGCTTGGTCAGGCCGCTTAATTCCAGCTGGAAAAAGAGCGAAGTCGTGGATTTTCCTGTTGCTGTCGGAATGCGTTGCGCGACGACGCGGAAGATCCAGCAGTCAGCCTTGTATTCCAGACCGAGCAAGCCTTCGGACAAGCCCTGCTTGGGTGGTACATTTATTTGTTTATAACCTGGCCGGTTTGCGTAATCGTTTGATAATGAATAGTTCATCCGACCAACGCCGTACCAGCGATCACCTAGCGGCCATTGACCGGATACGTCGACCTGGCGCAAGGCATTCGGTACATCAACGCGGTAAGCCAGATTCAATACTTTCTTCGGTTCCGGTCGCCAGCTCACACTCGCATTACCGCGGCTGACGGTTTTCTGGGTAGAGCTGTATTGCAGATTGCCTTCCGTACTCAAGGCATTTGAAATTCTGAGTGTACCGGAAGCGAGGATATCGGATTTGTTATCGCCTTGCGGCACCACTCCCGGCAGCGTTACTCTTTGATCTTCAAAATAAAAACGTTGAGCAAGCGCCACGCGCAAGCGTTCCGCGCCGCTTGATTCTATATAGCGTGAAACCAGCGCAGTCGTCAGCTGGTTCGCATCGCTGATGCGATCGTTGCCGATAAAACGGTTTTCACTGAAAATTTGTGCAAAACTCAGATCTGCTTCTGCAGAGTCGAAAACCGGATTGGCCTGATTGCGATAAGGCGTCTTCACGTAAAACAGCCGTGGCTCCAGCGTTTGCGTCGCCGCTTCGCCGAAAATATTAGTCTCGCGCTCGAAGATCAGTCCGCTATCCAGCGAAAAGGTAGGCAAGGTGCGGTTATAGCTGGAATTAGCTCTCGTCAGCGGATCCTGCACGCTATAGCTGGCAGCGTTCAGGGAAACTTTCGGTGTCACAAAATAGCTGGGGCGTACGATAGGGTATGACAGACTGGGATTGACTACATAACGTTCACCGCGTACCAGGTCGGGGTGCCAGAAACGTGTTGCTTCGACAGTCGTTGCCCAGTCAAAACCGTTGACGTCCTGCCGCCCAGCCTGCAGCGTCAGTTGCGGCAGACGATCGTAAGGACGCGTAATCGGCGCCAGCACATCTTGCAAAACCTGGTAGTTGGATGCACGCGCCGTCGCACTCCAGAAATCCTCCGCATAGTTGAAGTACAAATCGCGCAATAACAGGCGTTCGGTACTGGTGGCCAGATTGCGTGAAAAATCGATCGCATAATCGTCGTCCGACGCAGCCTTGACGTTCCAGCCGAAGGAGGCTTGCGGGCTCAGCCTCTGAGCATGCGTAGAGGCAATCGAATAACGATTCGTTTTGGTCTGCGTATCATTGGGCAAAAACTCAATCTTGGTTTCACCTGCATAATCGCGATCCAGATAGCGCGCCTCTGCACCCAATTGGAAACCACGGCGCGCAATATATTTCGGAAACAAGGTCAAATCGCGGTTCGGCGCAATATTGAAATAATACGGCACCATCACTTCAAAACCACCGGTGCTGGTGGTGCCCATGGTCGGCACCAGCATGCCCGACTTGCGCGCGTCCGACAGCGGGAAAGACATATACGGCGTGCCGAGTATCGGTACGCCCTTGAAATAGATCATGGTCGTGCCTGCAGTACCGACATCCTTGCCGGTATCCAGGTGCATGGTGTTCGACTTCAAGTACCAGTCGGGGTCCGGGCCTTCACAGGTGCTATAGGTACCCTGGGTAATCAGCGCCCTGTCTTCCGCCTCGAAATCGATACGTTCGGCCTGGCCTTGCGCATTGTTCCCCTGCATATGGTAGGTTGGGTTGGTAACATAACCCTTTCCCTCATCCATCTTGAAACGCATCTTGTCGCCGGTATAGCGATCGCCAAAGCGATTCATCCGCACATTACCGCTCGCCTCAACTTCATCTTCTGCTATCCAGTACGTTGCATGATCCGCATTGAGCGTGGTTTCGCCGCGTATGATTTCAACGTCGCGCTCCAGAATGATTTCCCGATCCGGGCGTCCGGTCATCTGCTCCGAGCTGACGCGCGTTTCCGCTTCCGGATCTTTGACCTTCGCCGGTTTGACAGCGGTCTGGGCAGAAGCAAACGTCGATGCCGAAACCGCCGCCACCACGGCAGTCAGCGTAGTGGCGAAACGTTGAGAAGAACGGAATGAGAAAAGCCAGGTCATGAAAATAAAGTTTTGAGTACCATCTCTGGCGTTTTTTTGAATTTAATCCCTTATTATATGGGAACTCCCCGCCCATAAACCGGATTACCTAGGCTCGCTTCATGTCTTTACACACTGCATCTGACTCCTCTGACGACCTGCGTCTGAGTGAATTGAAAAAATGGCTTTCCTCCCTGCCCGCCCCCGCGCTGCGGACTGCAACACTCAGGCCGGCCTCATCCGATGCCAGCTTCCGGCGCTATTTCCGCATCGACGGCGCCGACAGCTCCAGTTACATCGTCATGGACGCCCCACCGCCGCATGAAGATGTCCGCCCTTTCATTCATGTCGCCGATGTATTCGGCGCCAGCGGCGTCTCCGTGCCTGGCATTCTGGCACAGGATATAACACAAGGCTTTTTATTATTGTCGGATCTGGGATCGACCACGTACCTGCAATTGTTAAATCCGGACAATGCACACACGCTGTACATGGATGCGATCAATGCGCTGGTGCAAATCCAGCTGCACAGCACGCCAGCCGCACTCCCCGAATACGACCGTGCGCTGCTGCTGCGCGAATTGATGCTCTTTCCCGAATGGTATATCGGCAAGCATCTCGGCCTGACCATGACCGAGAAGCAGACGGCAACACTAAATCAGGTATTCGATGCCCTGCTCGCCAATAATCTGGCGCAAGCGCAAGTCTATGTGCATCGCGATTACCATTCGCGCAATCTGATGGTGCTGCAGAAGGGCAATCCCGGCATACTCGACTTTCAGGATGCGGTGTACGGTCCGATCACCTACGATCTTGCCTCATTGCTACGCGACGCCTATATCCAGTGGGACGAGGAAATCGTGCTCGACTGGGCAATTCGCTACTGGGAACGCGCCAAGCGTGCCGGTCTGCCGGTCAATCCAGACATCGATTCCTTCTACCGCGATTTCGAGTACATGGGCTTGCAGCGCCATCTGAAAGTGCTCGGCATTTTTGCGCGCCTTTACCACCGCGATGGCAAGGATGCCTACCTGAAGGATATGCCGCTGGTGATGGAATATACGCGCAAGGCCGCACATCGCTACAAGGAATTGGCACCGCTGGTGAAGCTGCTCGACGAGCTGGAAGACAAGGCGCCGCAAGTCGGCTATACGTTTTAAGCGGCGCTGTACGCCAGCTGCAATACCGGCGGCGCACTTGCATCGGCTGAACCGCAACACAGCCCACGACATTTATTTATCCAAACAACGATTGCGACAATAATGAAAGCGATGATTTTCGCTGCCGGACGCGGTGAAAGAATGCGTCCGCTGACCGATACCTGCCCCAAGCCCTTGTTGAAGGTGCGCGGACGCCCGCTGATCGTCTGGCATATTCTGAACCTGGTGCGCGCCGGCATTAAGGATATCGTGATCAACCATGCACACCTCGGCAGCATGATAGAAGAAGCGCTCGGCAACGGCGAGCAATTCGGCGCCAGCATCGTTTATTCGGCTGAAGGTGAAGCGCTGGAAACCGCAGGTGGCATCGCAAAAGCACGCCATCTTTTGGGCGACGAGCCGTTTCTGGCCCTTGCAGCGGATATCTATTGTCCCCACTTTGACTTCAAGCAGACCACAGGCGTGCTGGAAGACAACGACGTATGGGGCAATCCGTATCCGCTCGATCAACGCGATGTTGCATGGCTGTATCTGGTGAAAAATCCGCTGCACCATCCGCAAGGCGATTTTGCACTGCACAGTTTTTCCATCGCCAACGAGGGTGAACCCAGGTTTACTTTTTCCGGCATCGGCGTATACCGGCCATCGATGTTCGATTCGATCATCGCCGGCGAATCCGCCAAGCTGGCGCCGCTGTTGCGCGAATATGCAGCACGCGGCCAGGTCGGCGGCGAACTGTATCGCGGTGACTGGACCGATGTCGGCACGGCAGAAAGATTGGCCGAACTGAACGCACCTTTGACAGGAAATTAAAATGAAAACGTATGCCGATCGACGCGCATCACTGATGGCGCAAATGCAGGCCAAAGGCGGTGGCATCGCCATCATCCCGACCGCACCGGAAGTCATGCGCAACCGCGATGCGGACTACCCGTATCGACACGACAGCTACTTTTACTATCTGTCCGGCTTCACCGAACCGGAAGCAGTCATCGTGCTGGTCGCCGGCGAAAAAAATCAGGCTATCCTGTTCTGCCGCGAAAAAAATATGGAGCGCGAAATCTGGGATGGCTTTCGCTACGGTCCCGAAATCGCGCGCAGCACTTTCGGTTTTGATGCCGCTTATCCGATAGAAGCGATCGACACCGAATTGCCCAGACTGATGGCCAATGCGCCGGCACTGTTTTATGCACTCGGCAGCGACAGCAAGCTCGATGCACAAGTCCAGCGCTGGCTGCAAAACGTGCGTACACAGGCACGCGCCGGTGTCACGCCGCCGACTGCCGCCTACGATGTACATGTATTGCTGGATGAAATGCGCCTGACCAAGGACGCTGGCGAAATCGACATCATGCAACGCTCGGCCGACATCGCTGCCGCCGCGCATAGGCGTGCGATGCGCATCGCGCGTCCAGGGTTGCGCGAATATCATCTGGAAGCGGAAATCCTGCACGAATTCCGCAATAACGGTTCGCAGTTTCCGGCTTACGGTTCCATCGTCGCCACCGGTGCAAATGCCTGCGTATTGCACTACCGTGCCAGCGACGTCGAATTGAAAGATGGCGATCTCGTTCTCATCGATGCCGGGTGTGAACTCGATAGCTATGCTTCGGATATCACGCGCGCATTTCCGGTCAATGGAAAATTCTCGGGTCCGCAAAAAGAACTGTATGAAATCGTGCTGGCATCGCAATATGCGGCGATCGCAGAAACGCGTCCGGGAAAACGCTTCATGGATGGCCACGATGCCGCTGTCAAAGTGCTCGCGCAAGGCATGCTCGATACCGGTCTGCTCGATAAGAACAAGGTCGGCTCACTAAGCGACGTCATTGAGCATCGCGCCTACAATCAGTTCTATATGCACCGCACCGGCCACTGGCTGGGCATGGATGTACACGATGTCGGCGAATATCGTGATGCTGCCGTAAACGGTGCAGAGAAACCATGGCGCACGCTGCAGGCCGGCATGGTACTGACCGTTGAACCGGGCATCTATGTACGGCCGGCAGAAGGCGTGCCCGAACAATACTGGAATATCGGCATCCGCATTGAAGACGATGCAGTGGTCACCGCTGACGGCTGCCATATCCTGAGCGCGGCCGCACCAAAAACCGTAGCCGATATCGAAGCCCTGATGAAGCACGACTAGCAATATGCAAACCGATTTCGATATCGCCATTTGCGGTGCAGGCCCGGTAGGGCTGACGCTTGCCGCCTTGCTGGTCAGGCACGGAATTGCGCCTGAGCGACTCGCATTGATCGATGCAAAAACCATAGAGCAAACCTCGCGCGATCCACGCTCGATCGCATTGTCTTATGGCAGCAGGCAGATATTTGAAACGATGCATGCATGGCCGATTGCAGCAACGCAAATCAATCAGATCCACGTTTCGCGACGCGGCCATTTCGGCCGCACGATGATAGAGCGCGAAGAATACGATTTGCCGGCGCTCGGTTACGTCACGCGCTACGGTGCCATCGTCACGGCCTTGAATGCGCAGGTATCCACGCTCGGCATTTCCCTGCTCCGTCCGGCAAGCGTCAGCGCTCTGACTGAAAACGATGATGCCGTCACACTCACATTTGCTGATCGCGAAGCTATCACCGCCAACATCGTTGTGCAAGCCGAAGGCGGCATCTTTACCGAGCAAACAAAAAAAGCCACACACCGCGATTACGGACAAACGGCCATCGTCGCGCATGTCAACGTCAGCGTAGCGATTCCGCATCGTGCCTTCGAGCGCTTTACGAATGAAGGTCCACTGGCGCTCCTGCCCCAGGACGATGGTTATGCATTAGTGTGGTGTGTAAGAGCGGATACTGCTCAACGCTTGCTTGCATTGAGCGACGCGCAATTTATGGAAGAACTGGGCACTGCATTCGGCACGCGTCTGGGACGCTTTACCGCGACCACACAACGCAATACTTTTCCGCTGGGTCTGAACGCACACGCCAACGCATCGGCAAGAATTGTTGCGATCGGCAACGCTGCACAGACGCTGCATCCGGTTGCCGGTCAGGGTCTCAATCTAGGCTTGCGGGATGCCACCGTGCTGGCAAAACTGCTGGCAAGGCAGGCGGGGCCGACAGCGTTGCAGGAATTTTCAGCCAGTCGCCTGGCTGATCGCAATGCAACCATACAGTTGACCGACATCATGGCAAGGATTTTCGCAGCGACATCTGCAGGTGGAATCTCGCAAGCCCTGCTGGGATTTTCATTGGGGCTGGTCGATGGTATCAAGCCTGCGAAAAAATTACTGGCAGAGCAGATGATGTTTGGTCGACGTTCCTGACAGATACTAAACACTAGCCGGAATAAAAAAAGCCGCTCCGAATCCCGGGCGGCTTTTTTATTCAGAAAATCATGAACCAATAATGGTCAAACGCCTACTTCTGCGCGTTGAAATTCAGCCCAGTTGACGGTCGCGGCCTTCTTGGCGCCATTGTCGGTCATCGTTTCAAAACAGCGCGCCTTGGTGCTTTGAATCGCGTCGATCAGGAAATCTGCGTCATACACTTTCAGCAAATGCGCTTGATGCGTTTCCATGTAGGTCTTGATGCGATCGCGTTCGCACGGCAGGCTTTGCAGCGCATGGAAAACATCGCTATCCCAGTGCCAGCTCAGGCCGAGTTCGTAAAACGCTGCGTTGTAAGCAGCCAGATGGCATTCAACTGCATTGCCTATCGGACATTGTTCAAATTCGAGCATTGCACTTCTCCTTCGGTATGTGCACGTCACTGCGGAAACCAGTCCGCACTTCAATTTGCAGACTACGGGCACATCGTAAAGGCTAAAAATGATTAGGTATAGTTAAAGTATTTAATGAGGATCATTACCTATAGATAATGATATTGGCCGCATCAACGACACATATTTCGCAATAAAAACCGGCATGAAAGAATGAATTTCAACGCTTTATCGCGATTCTTGACAGTCGTCATAGGCAATGTCCCGGCGAACACGGTATTGTTTTAGCTTACGGCTGCATACGGCAAGCCGGCTGCATCTGCGACGCTGGCCCGCAGGCACCTCACGAAATATCTCGGGATTGATCGCGTCATGAAAGTCATCGTTTTGGGTTCGGGCATTATCGGTACGGCATCGGCATGGTTCCTGAACAAGGCTGGGCACGAGGTCACCGTCATTGATCGTCAACCCGGCGCGGCGCAGGAAACCAGCTTCGCCAACGGTTGCCAGATATCGGTATCGCACGCCACACCGTGGGCAAATAAAACCGCCCCGATGACAATTCTCAAATCGCTGGGCAAGGAAGACGCGCCTTTGCTGTATCGCTTCCGTGCCGAATGGCTGCAATGGAAATGGGGCATGAATTTTTTGCGCGAATGCATCCCCGCACGCACCGTACGCAACATTCACCAGATTGTTGCCATCGCCGAATATAGCCGCCAAACCTTGCAGGCTGTGCGCAGCGAAGTCGACATAGACTACAACTGCCTCACACGCGGCATCCTGCACTTTTATACCAATCAAAAGGACTTTGACGAATCCCTGGCATCCGCCGCCGTGATGCGCGACCTGGGTTGCCCGCGCACGCCGATGACAGCCGACGAGGCCGTCAAACTGGAGCCGGCATTGGCGCACATCCGTCCACAGATCGTCGGTGCAGATTTCACTGAATCCGACGAATCCGGCGACATCTATAAATTCACCACCGGGCTGGCGCGCAAGGCACAGGAACGCGGCGTGCACTTCCAATTCAACACGACGGTAACTCGCCTGATCACTGAAGGCAGCGGCGCTGCAGCACGTGTGACAGGGGTAGAAGTCATTGATGCAGAAGGTCGTCATCAGACGCTGCATGCCGATGCATTCGTGATGGCGCTGGGCAGTTTTTCCGTAGCGCTATTGCAGCCGCTCGGCATCAAACTGATGATCTATCCGGGCAAAGGCTATTCGGCTACCTACCCGCTTTTGAATGCCGATCTGGCGCCTACCGTATCGCTGATTGATGACGGTTACAAACTGGTGTTATCGCGCCTGGGCGACAAGTTGCGCGTCGCAGGCACTTGCGAATTCAACGGTTATACAAGGGAATTGAATGCCACACGCTGCGCGGCAATTACGCGCCGCACCCGCGAATTGTTTCCGGACGCATGCGACTATGAACAACCGGCATATTGGGCTGGCTTGCGCCCATTGACGCCCTCCAACGTGCCTTACATCGGCAAGACAAAGTTCAGCAATCTATTCCTGAATACCGGACATGGTTCATTGGGCTGGACCATGGGTTGCGGTTCGGGACGCGCCATTGCAGACATCGTTTCCGGCCATCAGCCGGAAGTCGATTTTGCTTTCACCGGCATGGCGTCACACAAGATGTCCGGCCACGCGTCAATGCCGGCGTGCCCGGATCGGCACACTGCCTGACAACTACATTCGGCTGAATTTACGGTGTCGCTTCCAGCGCCGCCACCTCATCAAAGATGATGCGATCGACGCCGCTCAGCAACAGAAAATGCTTTCCACTGCAACGTGCGATCAGCGACATGTTTAAACGTTCTGCCACCATGTGTCCCATTTGTGTAGCGCCCGAACGAGACAGCAAAAACGGTATGCCCATCTGCGCGCCTTTCATCACCATTTCGGAAGTCAAACGGCCGGTGGTATAAAAGATCTTGTCTTCACCACCCATCCCATCGAACCACATCTTGCCGGCGATCGTATCGACTGCATTGTGGCGACCGACATCCTCGACAAAATGAATCAATTCGCCGGTGGCCGAAAACAATGCGCAACCGTGCACTGAGCCTGCCTGCTTGTACACCGAACGATGCGTACGGATGGTGTCTATAACTTTGTACAAGATCGATTGCTTCAGGCGTGCATCGGACGGCAGGGATATCGAATCGACTTCATCCATCAAACCGCCAAACACCGTGCCCTCACCGCCACCTGTCGTGATGGTGCGCTTTGCCGTGCGTTCGGCAAAATCATCTATGCCGTTACGCGTGACCACTGCGGCCGCATCAACATCCCAATCGACCTGTACCGACAGGATATCTTCGATATTTCTGATGAAGCGCTGATTGCGCAAATAACCCAGCGTCAAAGCTTCAGGCGCGCCACCCAGAGTCATCAAGGTCACCAGCTCACGCTTGTCTACATAGATGGTCAATGGCTGTTCAGCCGGAATCGAAATCATCGATATGCGGCCGCGCTCATCCATGACCTCAACGTCATGCGTCAGCTTGCGGATTGCATGGGATAAAACCGGACGAACATTCATAAGCAGAACAATGAAAGTGAAAAAATACACTGCAAACGGGCTATTGTTCCCCGCAGTGAATAAAAAGCGATATCAGGATTATGACATCACAAGGTTTCACATATACAGCAAGCCGTCCTATTTCATATCAGCCAGCCAAATAAAAACCGGCACCTGCTGCAAGAGCAGATGCCGGTTCACATTTACAACTGCCTATCAGGCAAAACTACCTTAGTTGAGCGCCAGACTATTCGTCAGGTTTTCCAGGGCTTGACCACCACCGTAGCTGGTTTGTACCGGTGCCGCACCACCAAGGTGGATACGGATCGCACAGTATTTAAACTCTGGAATCTTGCCGAACGGATCAAGCGCAGCATTCGTCAAACGGTTAATTGCCGCTTCGTAGTAGCAGAACGGTACGAATACCGCGCCACGTGGCGAACTATCGTCCGCACGTGCATACAACGAAACCTGACCGCGACGCGATTCCAGCGTGATGATGTCGCCCGGCTTGCCACCCATGTTTGCCAAGTCGAGTGGATGAATCAACGCGATTGGATCCGGTTCAATCGAATCCAGCACGGTTGCACGGCGAGTCATACTGCCGGTGTGCCAGTGTTCGAGTTGGCGACCTGTAATCAAGACCATCGGATATTCGGTATCCGGACGTTCCGCTGCAGGAATGATATCCGCAGGTACGAAACGCGCACGACCGGATTCACGCGGGAAGCTGTCCACGAACACGACTGGCTCACCTGGATCGCCTTCTTTTTCACATGGATAGGTCACGGAATCTTCACGCTCCAGACGCTCCCATGTGATACCAGCGATGCTAGGCATGGTGTGACGCATTTCGTCGAATACTTCGGACACATGCTTGTAGTGCCAGTCGCAACCAAGACGATTTGCCATTTGCTGGATGATCCACAGATCCTGCTTGGCTTCGCCTGGCGGGTTCAATGCCTGACGACCCATTTGCACGGTACGGTCAGTATTCGTGAAGGTACCGGTTTTTTCCGGGAAGGCGCTAGCCGGCAAGATGACATCCGCCAGATAAGCGGTTTCGGTCAGGAAGATATCCTGCACAACCAGATGATCCAAAGCGGCCAAGGCTTCACGTGCGTGGTTGGCATCCGGATCGGACATTGCCGGATTTTCACCCTGCACATACAGACCGCGGATTTTGCCGTCGGTGATGGCGTGCATGATCTCGACCACAGTCAGACCTGGTTCCGGATCCAGCAAATCTACCGACATATTCCATGCTTTTGCAAAGTTGGCACGGATCTTAGGATCGCTAACGCTTTGGTAATCCGGATATACCATCGGGATCAAGCCCGCATCGGAAGCACCTTGCACGTTGTTTTGACCACGCAATGGATGCAAGCCGGTACCAGGGCGACCGATTTGACCTGTCATCAGAGACAAGGCGATCAGGCAACGCGCATTATCGGTACCGTGAATATGTTGCGATACGCCCATACCCCACAGAATCATCGATGCTTTTGATGTTGCGTACAGACGTGCAACATAACGCAGCGTTTCTGCATCGATACCGCAGATAGGCGCCATCAGTTCAGGCGTGTAGCCTTCAACGTTCTTGCGCAACTCTTCGTAACCGATGGTGCGGCTTTCGATAAATTCTTTATCGACCAGACCTTCGGTGACGATCACGTTCATCATCGCGTTCAACATGGCAACGTCGGTATCAGCCTTGAATTGCATGAAGCGATGCGCGATACGCGACATGTCTGTGCGACGTGGATCGCAAACGATCAGCTTGGTGCCGTTGCTGACTGCATTCTTGATCCAGGTTGCAGCAACCGGATGGTTCACGGTTGGGTTGGCGCCGATGATGATGACGACTTCTGCCTTGGTGACGTCCATCACTGGATTCGACACTGCGCCGGAACCAATACCTTCCAGCAGTGCGACAACTGACGATGCGTGGCACAAGCGTGTGCAGTGATCGACGTTGTTGCTACCGAAACCGGTACGTACCAATTTCTGGAACAGGTAGGCTTCTTCGTTGCTGCCTTTTGCCGAGCCGAAACCGGCCAGCGACTTTTTACCGTACGTATCGCGGATTTTGGCGAACTTGCCGCCGGCCACTTCCAGCGCTTCTTCCCATGTCGCTTCGCGGAATACTTCCATCACGCGATCCGGATCCATGATGAAGTCGCCGCGTTTAGGCGCGTCAGCACGACGGATCAAAGGCTTGGTCAGGCGATGTGGATGGTTTGCATAATCGAAACCGTAACGACCTTTGACACACAGACGCTCGCGGTTGGCAGGACCATCGCGACCTTCAACGTAAAGAATCTTGTTGTCTTTGATGTTGTAAGTCAGTTGGCAACCGACGCCGCAATATGGGCAAACGGAATCAACTTGCTTGTCAGGGACATTCATCGCTACATCGCGAGCCGGCATCAGCGCACCGGTTGGGCAAGCCTGTACGCATTCGCCGCAAGCGACGCAAGTCGAGGCACCCATAGGATCGTCCATATCGAACACGATCTTCGCGTGATCGCCGCGGAATGCCAGGCCGATCACGTCGTTCTCTTGCTCGTCGCGGCAAGCACGTACGCAACGCGTACATTGAATACATGCGTCGAGATTGACCGTCATCGCAGGGTGCGAGAAATCAGGAGCGACTTTTGCACGTGCTTCAAAACGTGGCTTGCCGACTTCCATTTTCGCAGCCCATTCGTCCACTTCATTGTGGCGCGTATAGTCGGCTTCCGGCATGTCGGACTGCAACAGCTCCAACACCAGTTTTTGCGATTTCACTGCGCGTTCGCTTTCGGTATTCACTTTCATACCGTTGGTCGGATTGCGACAGCAAGAAGGAGCCAGGACGCGTTCGCCATTGATTTCGACGACGCACGCACGGCAGTTGCCGGCTGTGTCCATGCCTTCTTTGTAGCAAAGATGCGGAATCTCGATGCCTTCGCGCTTGGCGATGGTCAACAGCGTATCGGTTGCACGGCCGGTTACTTCGCGGCCATTCAATTCAAACGTTACTGTCGGCACTTCGAGTTGTGCCATTTCGCTTCGGGTAATTGCGTTCATTATCTTTTCACCTTAATCCGGGGCTACGTGCTTAAGCCAACTCATGCGGGAAGTACTTGACGACACAGTCGATAGGGTTAGGCGCAGCCTGACCCAAACCGCAGATCGACGAATCGCGCATAACCAATGACAGATCTTCCAGTAAACCAACATCCCACTTCGGTTTCTTGATCAATTCTGCTGCTTTTGCAGTACCGACACGGCATGGTGTGCACTGACCGCAGGATTCATGTTTGAAGAAGTCCATCATGTTGCGTGCCGCTTGTACCGCAGTATCTTTATCCGACAGAACGATGACCGCAGCCGAACCGATAAAGCAGCCGTATGGTTGCAAGGTATCGAAATCAAGCGGAATGTCATTCATCGTGGCAGGCAAGATGCCACCCGATGCGCCGCCTGGCAGATAGCCGTAGAACTTCTGGCCATCCAGCATGCCGCCGCAATGCTCATCGATCAACTCCTGAATCGTGATACCGGCCGGTGCCAGTTTGACGCCAGGATTTTTCACGCGACCGGAGACCGAGTAGGAACGCAAACCTTTGCGACCATTACGGCCATGCGATGTGAACCACTCGCCGCCTTTTTCCAGAATGTCGCGTACCCAGTACAGGGTTTCAAAGTTGTGCTCCAGCGTAGGACGGCCGAACAAACCAACTTGCGCCACGTAAGGTGGACGCAGACGCGGCATGCCGCGTTTGCCTTCGATCGATTCGATCATCGCGGATTCTTCACCGCAGATGTAAGCGCCAGCGCCGCGACGCAGGAAAATTTCCGGCATGTTGGCGATAGGCGGATTGGCTTTCAGTTTCGCCAATTCCGCTTCCAGCATCGTGCGGCAACCGTGGTATTCATCGCGCAGATAGATATAGATTGTTTGGATATCGACGGCCCATGCAGCGATCAGCATGCCTTCGAGGAAACGGTGCGGATCTTTTTCCAGATAGACGCGATCCTTGAATGTACCTGGCTCGCCTTCATCGATGTTCACAGCCATCAGACGTGGCCCTTTTTCGCCACGCACGATGCGCCATTTGCGACCGGATGGGAAGCCTGCACCACCCAGACCGCGAAGACCGGAATCTTCCATCGTTTTGATGACGGATTCGACATCGCGCTCACCGGAAATGCATTTTTTCAACAGCTCGTAGCCACCAACTTTGTTGTATTCCACAAAATCAACAATTTCGCCTACCGGCTGAGTAATCTGGTTATTACCAACAGCTGTTTCCACTGCCTCGGCTGTTGCATGAATGATCGGATTTTGGCCAACCACCGCGACCGGTGCCTGTTCGCAACGACCGACGCAAGGTGCTGCGATCACACGCACTTCCTTGCCCAGAATTTTTGGCAGCTTGGCCAGCAGATCGCGTGCGCCAGCCATTTCGCAAGACAAGCCGTCGCACACGCGAACGGTCAATGCCTGCGGCGCTGTATCACCTTCTTTAACGATATCAAAGTGGTGGTAGAAGCTCGCAACTTCATAAACTTCAGTTTGTGCCAGACGCATTTCCTGCGCCAGCGCAGCCAGATGACTGGAAGCCAAATGACCAAATTTATCCTGAATTTTGTGCAGATGTTCAATCAGCAAATCGGCTTGACGCGATTCATCGCCCAAGAGCGCACGCACTTCTTCCAGCGCAACCGGATCAACCCGACGACCTTTAGGCGCCTGGCGTTTACGCTCTTTCGTATTTACAACTTCCTGCACTGCAATTGGGATAACTTTGTGGTTCATGATAGTTCCTAATCAACTTACAAACACCGGACCGTTATCCGGGTTTTATCAACGTGCGCCTTGTACGACTTACAGATCGCAAAGACTTTTCCGTCTTTGCGATCGCCTCATTCCAACATCCATCCAGCTCATTACCAATATCTACCAACAACAGACGATTTCAACGTATTTTCAGCGTATATATCGTCCATCTTTTCCTATCAGAGTCAATTCGACAAAATTGCTGCCGGTGTGATCCTTCTCGCTATAACTGAGCGACAAGCCACCCATATCAACCCTCTGCATGGTTTCCAATCCGCGCATAAAACCGTCGCGCGTCAGATTGCGACCTGCACGGCGCAAACCTTCAACCATGACTTTCGCCGACAAATATCCTTCCATTGCGGCGTAAGAAATCGTTGCACCTGTGGCTTTCGCCGCAAGCTGGAATTCTTTACCCAAACCATTCGACGCAAGATTCGGCGGCGGTGTCACTTGCGACAAAATCACGCCAGCCGCATCAGGCCCCAGATCCTTGATGAAATCCTGTGACGAGTTATTCGACAGCGTCATGATTTGCATTCTGCCGCCATGCGCGCGAATCGCCTTGATCACATCCACCGTATTCGCGCCCGAACTCACGATGATCAGTGCGTCCGGTGTTGCCTTTACCAACTTGAGTGCGACCTCATTCACGTTCGGTTTCAAACGCGGAAAGATTTCAATAAAAGCAGGCGTCAATTTGTATTCCGCCATACCCTTGTTAAAACCATTGAGCCCATCGAGCCCGAGCGCATCATCCTTTTCGTACGTCAGCAAACCAATGTTTTTAAATCCAAGCGTTTTGAAATGCTCAACCGCCTTGACTACTTCATCCTGATACTTCGCCCGTACATTGAATACCCAGCGATTAACCGGCGTATGCAAACTTTCCGCTCCCGTACTCGGCGCAATCAGCGGCACGTTACTGCTCGCCAGTTGAGGCAGGATCGCAATGGTGTGCGGTGTACCGCGACTTTGAAACAATGCGAAAACCTTGTCCTTCTCTATCAGCGCCTTGGCATTAGCGCGCGACTTTTCCGGCAAATACTGATCGTCCAGCGTACGTATTTCAATCTTGCGGCCATTTACACCGCCTTGCTTGTTGACGGCAGCGATATACGCATGCGCGCCCTCATTCATTTCCTTGACCGTGCCGGCCACTGTGCCGGTCAGACCGATGGTTTGGCCTATCAGGATGGTGTTATCCGTAACGCCATCTTCGGCATAAGCCACTTGCAAAACACTCGCTATCAACAATGCTGCCGGTAGTACTTGTCCCCATCGCCTGCTCATCGGCCATCTCCTCAGAAATCTACATATATGCTTTTTTTTGCATAACCTAGGTTCCTTCAGGTGCGCGTATCTTATCGAGGCGCCCCCACCCTAAGCATTGACCGAGATCAATTTTCCACATGATCTAGAGTACATATGCGTATTCGGCTATTAAAAACAATAAGAAAATCCCTCTTCTGCCTTTATTTGCGCAGTAAAAAGAATCATTCTCATTTGAATTGCTTGTTAATGCCAGTTAGCAATGCTATCTCAAAATGCTTAGAGTGCCTATTCAAGCACTACATCCCCACCAGCTGAATTAAACATATATTTTCAAGCATATGTTCTCGCTCCAATTAACCAGGCACTCCACTTTTTGATGCACCCGACATTCATTCACCCAAATAAAAAAGCCTCCACCCATTCGGGTAGAGGCTTTGTATAGCAGGACGACTATGGTCTGTGCTTTATTTAGGAGATCACACCATCTTGACGCAAGTCGGCAATCTGTTCCGCGCTATAGCCAAGCTGGCCAAGCACTTCTTCAGTATGCTCGCCCAGCAACGGCGAACGCGTCACATCGGTTGGACTATCCGACAGCTTGATCGGATTACCAACCGTCAGATATTTGCCGCGTACAGGATGATCAACTTCGACGATCGTGCCGGTTTCACGCAAGGATGGCTCTTCAGCGATTTCCTTCATCGACAAGATCGGACCGCAAGGGATGTCGAACTTGTTGAGGATGTCCATTGCCTCAAACTTGGTTTTGGTCTTGGTCCATTCCTCGACAGCTGCGAAGATTGTCTTCATATGATTCACACGCAATGCAGGCGTTGCAAACGACGGATCAGCAAGCCACTCCTCTTTGCCAATTACCTTGCAGACTGAATCCCAGACGGCACCCTGATTGACGAAATAGATGTAGGCGTTTGGATCTGTTTCCCAGCCTTTGCATTTCAGGATAGAACCAGGCTGACCACCACCCGATGCATTGCCGGCGCGTGGCACGGAATCGCCAAATGGAGTATCCGGATATTGCGGGTATTCCTTCATGACGCCGGTGCGTTCCAGACGCTGCTGATCGCGCAGCTTGACGCGGCACAGATTCAACACGGCATCTTGCATAGGCGCCAAAACTTTTTGGCCACGACCACTTGTCTGACGTTGCAGCAATGCTGCGAGAATACCCAGTGCGAGGTGCAAGCCGGTACCGCTGTCGCCGATTTGCGCACCGGTGACCATTGGTGGGCCATCATCGAAACCTGTAGTCGAGGCAGAGCCGCCGGCGCATTGCGCGACGTTTTCATACACTTTGCAATGCTCGTATGGGCCAGGGCCAAAACCCTTGACTGACGCAACGATCATTTTTGGATTGAGTTCGTTAATACGTTCCCAGGTAAAACCCATACGGTCGAGTGCACCAGGCGCGAAATTCTCTACCAGGACATCACATTCCTTGATCAATGTTTCGAGCACTTGCTTCCCTTTCGGGTTTTTAGTGTCGAGCGTGATCGAACGCTTGTTATGGTTGAGCATCGTGAAGTAGAGACTGTCTGCTTCCGGGATGTCACGCAATTGACCACGCGTGGCATCACCTTCGCCTGCACGTTCCACCTTGATGACATCTGCACCGAACCACGCCAGCAATTGGGTACATGTCGGACCCGATTGCACGTGCGTGAAATCAAGAATGCGATAGCCGCTTAATGCCTTACTCATTCACTACTCCTATCTTGGACCAGAAGCGCAAACAGACAGATGCCCGCCCGCGCCATGTTGAGCTAATAAAATATTGCGCATGGGTTGAACCTTGGTAGCCTGGGCGTATGCATCTGGAACTATCCACATGCCGATCTCTGGAAATTCCGCATGCCCTTCAAACCGCTACGCAAACGTATTGGCGATGAACATGCTTTTCCTCATCCTGCCCAGTACCTGAGTAATACCGTGTATTACATTCGTGCTTGCAAGGCGTCTCTAAAAACCGGCTCACGAGCTTTTAGAGTTACCCTCAGGCATGTATCTTTCATACATCAATTCAAGTGGCCGTATCATATCGATCTGCCAGTGCTTCTATCATTGACCACGGTCAATTTTCAACGCATGATCTTTGCCTCCAACCACCCCACTACGCCCATCTCTGCAACTCGCAAATTTGATGTGATCACGCTGCGTAACGCAAAAAAGTAACATAACCATTTCGTCCGCAACTTACAAATAAATTCTTATGCAATCCGGCGTTGTTAACATCTTTTTTCATTCGATTTGCAGATCTGTGCCATGGCAGATCAAGCACACACCATGACTTTGCACTATACACCCAGCCATCGCCTTTCCAGATGGATGCCAGCTCCCGTGTCATCGCGCGCATAAAAACCAGACGAAAAAAAACGGCGCCTTACGGCGCCGTTTTTACAAGCTAAAAATCAGCTCGAATATTTCTTAAACTGCTTTTGATGTATGCAAAGCAGCGATTTCTTCTTTGCTGTAACCCAAGCTTGCCAACACTTCATCAGTGTGCTCACCCAACAGCGGCGAAGCAGTGATTTCTGGTTTCAGATCGGAGAATTTGATCGGGCTACCAACGGTCAGATACTTCTCGCCACGACCTTTGTGCTCAACTTCAACAATCGAACCACTTGCACGCAGTGAAGGATCATTAGCAATTTCTTTCATCGACATCACAGGTGCACATGGGATGTCAAATTTGCGAAGGATGTCCACAGCTTCAAATTTGGTTTTGTCTTTGAGCCAATCTTCGATCGTTGCGAAAATATCAAAGATCTTGTCTTGACGCGCATCCGGAGTGTTGTACGCTGGATCCGTTGCCCATTCATCTTTGCCGATCGCATGAGCGATAGGTGGCCAAGCGTGATCTTGAACTGTGAAGTAAATGTATGCGTTAGGATCGGTTTCCCAACCTTTACATTTCAGAACCCAACCAGGCTGACCGCCACCACCAGCGTTACCGCCGCGTGGCACGACATCGGTAAATGTACCGTGTGGATACTGCGGGTATTCTTTCAATACGCCGAGCTTGTCCAGACGTTGTTGATCGCGCAGCTTGACGCGGCACAGGTTCAACACGGCGTCTTGCATTGCGACTGCAACTTTTTGGCCTTTACCGGTTTTTTGACGACCCATCAGAGCTGTCAAAATGCCGATTGCCAGATGCATACCGGTATTGGTATCACCCAGTGCAGCTGCCGAAACAGTTGGTGGGCCGTCCCAGAAACCGGTTGTGGAAGCAGCACCGCCAGCGCATTGCGCAACGTTTTCGTAGACTTTCAAGTCTTCGTAGTGGTGACCTTCGCTGAAACCCTTGACCGATGCCATGATCATGCCTGGGTTCAATTCCTGGATACGTGCCCAGGAGAAACCCATACGATCCAAAGCGCCAGGACCGAAGTTTTCAACCATGACGTCGGATTCTTTGATCATGCGTTCCAAAACTTCTTTACCTGCTGGAGTTTTGGTATCGAGAGTCAACGAACGCTTGTTGCTGTTCAACATCGTGAAGTACAGAGCGTCGGCATCAGGAATGTCGCGCAACTGGTTACGTGTCACGTCGCCGGAACCTGGGCGCTCAACTTTGATCACGTCAGCGCCGAACCAAGCCAGCAACTGCGTACATGCAGGACCAGCTTGCACGTGGGTGAAATCGATGATCTTGATGCCTGCTAATGGTAATGTTTGACTCATGATTGGTAAATTTCCTTCTCAATCGTTTAACTTATTCCTGAAAGCATGTGCTCTTGTTTCAGGAAGTGAAAAACCACCCGGACATTCAGGTGGAATCGCGCCATTATGTTACTGGCTGTATTCCAATACTACTTGGAGTTCTTAACCTCTTAGTCTAGTGCCGCAACGCAGTGAGTGTCAAGGGCATGGCAGGCTGGACTCCCCAACCATGCCTCTTCGTCACTACCTGCGCATGGCTTACGCCATGCGCACTAGTCTTACTTCTTCTTGCCAATCGTGCTGACGATGTTCAGATTGCCGATACGACCCGACTCAACACCAGCAGCTGGATCGATGATGGCTTCGATCAAGGTTGGCTTGCCCGATTTGAGGGATGCTTCCAGAGCTTTTGTCAGTTCTTCCGGAGTGTTGACGCGAACGCCTTCGCCGCCGACAGCTTGCATCAACAGATCGTAACGTGTGTTCGGATTGAACGTCATGCACGAAACCTGATGCGCCGGGTTCGCTTCGTCGCCACGGTAGATGCCGCCGTTGTTCATGATAATCACGGTCACTGGCAGGCTGTAACGGGTGATGGTTTCGATTTCCATACCGCTGAAACCAAACGCGCTGTCGCCGCAAATTGCAACGACTGGCTTGCCGGTTTCCACTGCAGCTGCAACTGCCGAACCCATACCAACGCCCATGACACCCCAGGTACCGGTATCAACGCGTTTGCGTGGCTGGTATTGATCGATGATCATACGTGCATTGTCGAGGGCGTTTGCGCCTTCGTTGACCAGCGTGATGTCTTGATGGTTTTTCAACACATCACGGATCGCGCCCAGCGAGTTGAAGTAGTTCATGACCGGTGTAGCGGTGGTCAGCTTGCTGCCCAGTTTCGCTTTGGTGCCGCTCACACGCTCAGCAATGGCGCCCATCCATTCGGTTGGCTTGGCCATGCCTTTCAAACCAGCGCGCAGTGCGTTGACGCAAGACTCGACGTCACCAACCAGCGGTGCTGCGATTGGAACGTTGCTGTCCATTTCGTTCGCCTGGATATCGATTTGCACGAATTTCTTCGCGCCACCCCATGTCTTGCCTTTACCGTGGGCCAGCAACCAGTTCAGACGTGCGCCGATCAGCACTACAACGTCAGACTCTTGCAGCACCATCGAACGCGCTGCAGCAGCACATTGCGGATGGATATCGGAGACCAAACCCTTAGCCATCGACATTGGCGTGAATGGAATACCGGTTTCTTCGATCAGCGCTTTGATATCTGCGTCGCATTGTGCATAAGCAGCACCTTTACCGAGCAGAATCAATGGCTTTTTAGCACCTTTGATCAGATCAACAGCACGCGCCACTGCGGAAGGCGCAGGAATTTGAGCTGGAGCCGGATCAACTGGCACGAACAACGATTTCTTGCCTTCTTCAGCGCTCATCGTGGTGCTGAACAGACGTGCTGGAATGTCCAGATACACGCCGCCTGGACGGCCCGACAATGCGGTACGGATTGCACGAACAACTGCAACACCGATGTCTTCAGTACGGTTGATACGGAAAGAAGCTTTGCAATGTGGACGAGCGATGTTCAACTGGTCCATTTCTTCGTAATCGCCTTGTTGCAAGTCAACGACTTCACGCTCACTGGAACCGCTGATCAGGATCATCGGGAAGCAGTTGGTCGTGGCATTGGCCAAAGCAGTCAAACCATTCAGGAAACCTGGCGCGGAAACGGTCACGCAAATACCTGGCTTCTTGGTCAGGTAACCGGCAACCGATGCCGCATAACCTGCATTTTGCTCATTACGGAAACTGAAGAACTTGTTTCCACGCGCTTGCCACATACGGCCGATCTCTGTAACCGGAATACCGAGCAAACCGTAGATGTTGGTAATACCGTTCATCTCCAGGGCTTCCATCAACAGATGGAAACCATCGGTCAGCTCTACGCCTTCTGTCGTCGCTTGAATGTCGTTTTTCATAATGGATTCTTCTCTTCGTTAATTTAGGTTGGGCAATTGCCCAACCCGTGGCGCGCTGGCGCTTTGCCAGCCCTTTTTACTTGCAAGGCACCTCTAAAAATCAGATCGGTTGATTTTTAGAGATACCCTTAGATATGCGCTTTTACGCATATCTATCCAAGTGGGCGTATCATAGCGATGTGTCGGCGCCTCCATCATTGACCCCGGTCAATTTTCAACGCATGATATCAAGCTCTTTCCCCTCTGATCTTTTTGTTACTTTATTTGTAAATGCCGACTGTCGATAACCATCCTGAGCGTAATGTTATTCGTGTCCAGCTCAAACAAAATGTAGTCTTGAAAGAGATGACGGAAAGCGAGTGGGCGGAACTTGAACCGCACCTGCTCGTCGTGGATTGCCCTAAAGGTGACTTCCTGCTGCACCAAGGCGTGCATGAAATGGAACAGTATTTCATCCTCGATGGCATTCTGAAGCGAGTAGTTACCAACCAGCAAGCGAAGGAAATGATCTTGCGCTTCGCGGACGAACGTAGCATGGAGACAAGTTATGCTGCGTGGCGCCTAAAAACACCGACGCCTTACAGTATTATCTGCGTGACAAAAGCACGCGTAGTAAAGCTGCCGTTATTGCAGTGGATTGCGTTCATGGAAAAACATGAACATGTCAAACAGGCATTTGAATACGATGTCATGCACCTGATGAGCGAGATCATGGCACATACCATTACACTGCATTTACTCGATGCGCCAGGCCGTGTGCAACGCTTCGTGCGCAAACATTCGGACTTGTTCGATCGCATCCCCAAGAAAGAACTGGCTTCTTACCTGAATCTCTCCCCCGAGACGCTGAGCCGGCTAAAGCATCAAGGAAAAATCTGACCCCGGGAAAACCGCAGGTCAGACCAGAAGCGCATTGCCAAATTAATATGCGCCTGATGAATAGAGCTTTGAATTCGCCATCAAGCGCAACTGGTTATCCACACTGACAACACCGGCTACACCTGCGACCACTTTCTCTGCCGCGCTCAGCTCATCGGCTTGCAACACGATTCCGCTTAACACGATACGCCCCGCATTCGCCTCAATCGTGACTCTTACATCATGACTGGCGGGATTACCTCTCAGCGCAGCTCGAACATGTGCTTCGAGCGCCATGTTTTCAAGCACGGCTCGCGACGCTGCAGACTCCTGAAATTCAGGCCGACTCGCCAGATTCAGAATTTGCGATGCACAGCTTTCAATCGACAGCCGATCCGTATTGAGTACCAGATCATATAAAATCGGATCACCCCACACGACCCCGAACTGCTGCTGCATGCGCGCAGCATGTGCGGCATCACTACGATGAATTTCGGCCTCGGCAAAGTCGGCGTCATCGATTCCCAAATGCTCCATTAACCACTCAACCCGCTTGCTCATGGAGCGCGTGATCCGCACAGTCACCACATGCGGCACAGGCCGAAGCAGACAAGTAGCACCCCAGCCACGCAATACCACATTGCCCTTACGCGCCAACTCGAAGACTTCTTCAGCCGTGTACAAAGCCATACTTTCGTCATCAGTCGTTATCCTGTCGACAAAGCCGGCCTTGCCTTCGCGCAGACGACGAATCACGCTTTTACTCAAATCCATCTTTTCCGCGAGGTGATCGATTATTTCATGCCGTATCACGGCAAGATTCTGCGTCTGCGCCAAATGCACTGCAATATCCTTGGCAAGCGAGCCCATTTCCTGCGTCATTGCGATTACTGGCATAGCAGTCTCCTTTAGTTATTAGCTTGACGCTCTTCCCTTGAGCGGAAGCATGCAACAGACATCCAAGCTTTCCATCCGATTCAGACCAACTCACATCATGAATGTTCCTGCCTTGAAAAGAACAATGCCCCGCAAGGTTAAAACCTTGCGGGGCATTTGATCATATCTTGAGATCGGAAATTAGATCAATCTCAAGATCGGATTACACAATTATTACTCTGCTTCCCGATGCGCAGCGAATTCATCCACTTTTGGAGGGCGAACCAGTGCGATCACACGAGCGATCAGTGGCCAGAACAGCATGATCAGCGCCAGACCGGTAATGGTACCAACCAAGGCATTCGAGAACATGACTGACACGTCACCTTGCGACGACAACATCGCTTGGCGGAACGAATCTTCTGCATTACGACCCAGAACCAGCGCCAGAACCAACGGAGCCAATGGATAGTCCAGCTTCTTGAACACATAGCCAACCGCGCCAAATACCAGCATCAACCAGATATCGAACGTCGCGTTGCCAACGGTGTACGCGCCAATACCGCAAATAACAACGATAACCGGTGCAATGATCGAGAATGGAATGCGCAGGATCGATGCAAACAGTGGAACGGTCGTCAGAACAACTGCCAGACCAACCAGATTACCCAGATACATACTGGCGATCAGGCCCCAAACAAAGTCATGTTGCTCCGTAAAGAGCAATGGACCAGGTTGCAGACCCCAGATCAGCAGGCCGCCGAGCAGAACAGCCGCGGTTGGCGAACCTGGGATACCCAGAGCCAGCATAGGCAGCAACGCTGCGGTACCAGCAGCATGCGCCGCCGTTTCAGGAGCAACCACGCCTTCGAGCTCACCAGTACCGAACTTCGCACCGTTCTTGGACATTTTCTTGGCCAGACCGTAAGACATGAATGATGCAGGTGTTGCACCGCCCGGTGTAATACCCATCCAGATACCAACCATTGCGCTACGTAGCGAAGTAACCCAGAACTGCGGCAGTTTTTTCCATGTCTGGAAAACGATCTTCGGATCGATTTTTGCCGATTTACCAGAGAATGCCAGGCCTTCTTCCATCGACAACAGAATCTCGCCAATACCGAACAGACCAATAACCGCGATCAGGAAGTCGAAACCACGCATCAACTCTTCAAAGCCAAAGGTCATACGCAATTGGCCAGTAACCGTATCCATACCGACCGACGCCAATGCAAAACCGAGTGCCATCGAAGCAAGAATTTTCAATGGCGAACCTTTACCCATACCAACGAAACTACAGAAGGTGAGCAGATAAACCGAGAAGAACTCCGGAGCGCCGAAACGCAACGCGAATTTAGCAACCAGCGGCGCCAGGAAGGTGATCATGATGACCGCAACGAACGCACCAATAAATGAGGACGTGAATGCACCGGTCAATGCTGCACCAGCCTCACCTTTTTGCGCCATTGGATAGCCGTCAAACGTAGTCGCAACTGACCACGGCTCACCCGGAATATTGAACAGGATGGAAGTGATAGCCCCCCCGAACAACGCCCCCCAGTACAGACATGACAACATGATAATCGCTGAAGTCGGCGACATCGTAAATGTAAGTGGCAACAGAATAGCCACGCCATTTGCACCACCCAAACCAGGCAGCACCCCGATCAGCACACCCAGGGTGATACCGATTACCATCAGCAACAGGTTCATTGGCGTCAGGATGACCGCGAACCCGTGAAATAATGAATTAATTTCGTCCATTTTACTTAAAACTCCTTGAATTCCAATCTGACTCAGTAGTTAGCTAGCATTTGATCTCACGATCACACGCACAAGCTTAATAACCGAGGAAGCTCAAAAGATTTATAGACCCTTTGTACAGGGGCACTTTAAACCACACTTCAAACATCATGAAAAATACGACATTGACGACAAGCGCCGCGATAATGGCCTTGATAACAGAAAATTTGCCAAGCAGAATCATGAACAACGCGATATAAACAGCGGAGGAAATATAAACGCCGAATACCTCGATTGCTCCGACATAAATAATTGCCGGAATGAACACTTGCATAACACGTTTAAATTGCTCGCCATCGACGAAAATTTCAGTATTCTTGTTCTTGCCAAAGAGTGAAGAAAACAATGTACCTGCGCCAGATATGCAGATCAGAACGCCAATACCAAATGGGAAATAGCCCGAGCCTGGACCGTCACTGGTCCAAGTCGCACCTAATTTCCAGCTTGCGATAACAACAATAATACCCAGCGCCAGTAGAATGGCAGCGACCACTGCGTCTACGACATAAGTCGCTACGCCAGTGCGAGCGCCATCGCCGGATTCCGAATTCTGATCCATGAGGAATGCTCCTGAAAATTTTTACAATGAGTTGGGGCGCGCAAGTTGACTGGCACTACCGAACTAGTCGGTAGTGCAGCCGCTCGTCTTATTTGCCCTTGATTAGTCTATTACTTCTTAGCCATGAAGCCGGCTTCTTGCATCAAAGTAGCGTGTTGCTTCTCTGCAGCTTCAAGCCATGTTTTGAAGTCATTACCAGTTTTGAAGGAGGTATTAAACGCGCCTTTTTCCATGTAGTCTTTCCACTCTGCCGTTGCACGCACTTTGGTGAACAGGTCTACATAGTAAGCCAGTTGATCAGCAGTAATACCTGCTGGCATGAAGATACCGCGCAACATGGTGTAGTCGGTTGGAATACCCGCTTCTTTACAAGTTGGAATGTCATTCCAGGATTGGGTTTCGGTGATTTTCGCTTTGTAAGGCATACGTTGGTCATCGAATACGCATTGCGCTTTCAATTTACCTGCACGCCATTGCGAAACTGCTTCAATCGGGTTGTTCACTGTTGAATCGATGTGATTACCAACCAATTGAACAGCAACTTCACCGCCGCCTTTGTATGGAATGTAGATGAACTTGGTACCAGTAGCTTTTTCCAGGCCAGCAGTAATGATTTGATCTTCCTGCTTGGAACCTGTGCCGCCCATTTTAAATTTACCTGGGCCAGCAGCCTTAACTGCGTCGATATATTCTTTAGCCGATTTGTATGGCTTTTCAGCATTCGTCCACAGAACGAATTGATCCAGCGCCAACATTGCAACTGGCGTCATTTCTTTCCAGTTGAATGGAACACCAGTTGCCATAGGCGTGGTGAACAAGTTCGACAGGGTGATGATGATTTTGTGTGGATCGCCTTTGGAACCTTTAACGTCAAGGAAGCCTTCAGCACCAGCACCGCCGGAACGATTGACAACGATCAAAGGCTCTTTCATCAATTTATTTTTGATGATGACGCCTTGAATCAAACGGGCCATTTGGTCAGCGCCACCGCCAGTGCCGGCTGGCACAACGAATTCGACTGGTTTGGTTGGTTCCCAGGCAGCGAAGGCTGGGGTTGCGGTCAGTGCAACTGCTGCAAATGCGCCGGCGGTTGCCTTTGCGATACCACTTGATGAATGCGAAATGAATTCCTTGATCATTGCTGTCTCCTGTTAATAATAATTTTGACTACTTTTTACTACTTACCGCGTCGAGGTGCCTTGTGAGCACTAGCATGGTGCGGCCTCCAATGCCTTCAAACATAACTTTCAGTTACTTTTAATTTTCAAAGATAGTGTGGCTTTTCTTTGAAAATTCTCTTGACCGGCGTCAAGTTTTCAGGACTCCGGTCATTGTTTGATCGCATTACCGATGTTTCGTTTTAGTAACTTCTTGTAAGTTATTGCACAACATTTACGAGCTCCATTTCTCGTATTTGCTTATGCAACGAATAAACCAATTCAACGTGCCGTCTTTATCTGCGGTCATCATCAAACAGCTTTTTCTACTCAAATCCGAAACATCACCTATCTATTCTTACTGCCGTATTCAATATTGCTTTGCATGAGTGTGCCATTCTTGAGAGATAAATTGGGAAAAACTTCACCAAAATACCAGTACGTATTTATACGTATTCCAATTTCTCAAAAATCAACTCGCGGAATTTATCCGTCACCAACCTAATCGCTCAATTAAAAAATATTCTGGCCAAGCGCATGTCTTTTCATCTCTTCACAAGCATTCAGCTATCCGGTCGCGTACAACACTCACTTAAAAAAAGCCCGTGAAAAAATTTCACGGGCTTTTTATTCATACGTACTTAAGCAACCTTCTGCAGTCTGACCTGACCGGATTCCTCATCCATGGTTTTCGCCAGCAGCTTGACGAGCGCGTAGACAGTATCGATATGTGGCGTAGGTGTTTCAGTCAAACGACCAAGCTCAACCACCGAACCGACCAGAGCATCGATTTCCGGATCGCGACCTGCTTCAACGTCTTGCAGCATCGAGGTTTTGTGCTTGCCTACTTTTTCAGCACCAGCGATACGTTTGTCGAGCGTGACGCGGAATTCAATGCCCAGCTTGTTCGCAACCGTTTGCGCTTCCGTCATCATGGCTGCTGCGAGTTCGCGCGACAGCGGGAATTGGCAGATATCCTGCAAGGTCGAGTGCGACAGCGCGCTGATAGGATTGAATGTCAGATTGCCCCACAGCTTGAGCCACATTTCGGAACGGATGTTTTCCAGCACTGGCGACTTGAAGCCGGCATTGGTAAAGCATTCCGACACGCGGGTTGCACGTTCGCTGATCGAACCGTCGAGTTCGCCGATAGGGAAACGATCGCCCTCAATGTGCTTGATGACGCCTGGCGCGATCAATTCCGATGCAGGGTAGACGACGCAACCGAGTACGCGGTCAGCAGGAATCTTGGCGGTAATCTTGCCGGTCGGATCGACGCTTTCAACACGCGTGCCAGCCAGTTTGCCGCCATGCTTGTGGAAGTACCAGAATGGAATACCGTTCTGCATCGTAACGATGACGGTTTCTGGGCCGATCAGTTTTGGCAAGTCGTCAGCGATCGCTTCGAGTTGATGCGCCTTCATTGCCAGGACGATGATGTCTTGATGACCTGCTTCGTCGTAGTTGTTGGTTGCCTTGACATTCGATGCCACGTGCTCGGAACCATCGTGCATGATCAGTTTGGCGCCATTCTTGCGAATGGCTTCCAGATTAGCGCCACGCACGATGAACGTAACATCTTCACCAGCCAATGCCAATTTGACGCCAACGTAACCACCGATTGCGCCTGCTCCTATAACAGCAATTTTCATGATTTTTACCTCGCCACTATTATTTAAAATCGTTTGTGAGCTTGCCGATACCGGCAATCTCGATCTCGATGACGCTGTTCGGCTTCATCGAGCCGACACCAACAGAGGTGCCGCACAGGATGATGTCGCCAGGATTCAGCGTCATGTCGGCAGAAATCAGACTCACCAGTTGCTGGACCGAGAAGCGCATGTCGCTGATCGGATAGTCTTGTCGGATATCGCCATTAAGAATTGTTTTCACGACCAATGTGGTCGGGTCGATGTCGGTTGCGACAACAGGGCCGAATGGGCAGAAGGTATCCAGACCTTTTGCACGGACCCATTGTGCGAACGATGCGTCACGATTCAGGATGTCGGCAACAGTCACGTCATTGGCGACGGTGTAACCGAATACATAATCCAACGCATCTGCTTCCGAAACGCGCTTGGCTGTTTTGCCGATCACGATACCGAGCTCGCCTTCAAAGACAATTTTTTCGTCTGTAGGCGGCTTCTCGATAGTTTCACCTGGATTCAAATACGAGTTTGGTGATTTGATCAGGTACAAAGGTTCTGCAGGATCAGCCAGATTCAATTTTTTCGCCAGTGCGTGGAAGTTGTTCCACATAGCGATGATCTTGGTCGGCTCGGTCGGCATCAACACTTTAACGTCATTGAGTTTCAAGACAGTGTTGGTTTTGACAGGATGGTCATACATATCGCCGGTGTAGACCTGAATACTGTCGCCTTCAAGCGTACCGAATTGTGTATTACCTGCGTGACTAAAACGAATCCAGTGTTGTGACATTTTTTACTCTTTTCTTGAAATTTCGAAACTTGTGTTGTTACTCAGTGGCAGACCAGCGTTCTAGCGCGATCACATCCGGCGTGCGCAATTGACGCACTAGCATGTGTAACTATCTCTACAGAAAACACCGCGTATTTCCTGTAGAGATAACACTCCCCATGCAAGAGGAGTGTCGAGACTACATATTACAGAACCGATTTCAGCAAACGGCCCATTTCAGCCGGGTTACGTGTGACTTTGATGCCGCACGCTTCCATCACAGCCAGTTTCTCTTGTGCAGTACCTTTACCACCGGAAATAATCGCACCGGCGTGGCCCATGCGTTTGCCTTCTGGTGCGGTAACGCCAGCGATGAAGCCCACAACTGGTTTTTTCATGTTGTCTTTGATCCAGCGTGCGCAGGTTTCTTCTGCATCGCCACCGATTTCGCCAACCATGATGACTGCGTCGGTGTCAGGATCGTCATTGAACATGCGCAGGATGTCGATGTGCTTCAAGCCAGAAACTGGATCGCCGCCAATGCCGACCACGGTCGACTGACCGAGACCGAATTCAGCCAATTGACCAGCTGCTTCATAGGTCAAGGTACCCGAACGCGAAACGACGCCGATGCGGCCTTTCTTGTGGATATGACCCGGCATGATGCCGATCTTGATTTCGTCTGGCGTAATCAAGCCTGGGCAGTTCGGTCCGAGCAGCAGGGTTTTCTTGCCTTCCATGCGTGCTTTGGTACGAATCATGTCGCGCACTGGAATACCTTCGGTGATGCAGATCACCAGATCGATACCGGCATCAACCGCTTCGTCGATCGCTGCAGCAGCAAATGGAGGCGGAACATAAATGACCGAAACGGTTGCGCCGGTTTCCGCAGCAGCTTCCTTGACGGTTGCATAGATAGGCACGCCTTCAAACGATTCGCCAGGTTTCTTTGGATTCACGCCGGCGACGAAACAGTTTTTACCGTTTGCGTATTCGATACACATTTTGGTGTGGAACTGACCGGTTTTACCGGTGATACCTTGGGTGATAACTTTGGTGTCTTTATTGATCAGGATTGACATGCTTATTTCCCCTGTGCCGCGTTGACGACTTTTTCAGCCGCTTCAGCCATGTTGTTTGCAGCGATAATCGGGAGACCCGATTCCGCCAGAATCTTCTTGCCCAAGTCTTCGTTGGTGCCCTTCATGCGGACCACCAGCGGTACTTTCAGGTCAACCTGTTTCGCCGCTGCGATCACGCCTTGTGCGATCACATCGCACTTCATGATGCCGCCGAAAATGTTGACCAGAATCGCCTTGATATCCGGGTTCTTCAACATAATCTTGAACGCTTCAGTAACCTTCTCAGTCGTGGCACCGCCGCCGACGTCGAGGAAGTTGGCTGGCGAGCCGCCGTACAACTTGATGACGTCCATGGTTGCCATTGCCAGACCGGCGCCGTTCACCAGGCAGCCGATGTTACCGTCGAGCGAGATGTAGGTCAGGTCAAATTTGGATGCTTCGATTTCAGCTGGATCTTCTTCGTCCAGATCGCGCATTTCAACGATTTCCGGGTGACGGTACATCGCGTTCGAGTCGAAATTGAATTTCGCGTCGAGTGCAACGATGCGGTCGTCGCCCGTCACGATCAATGGATTGATCTCAGCCAGCGATGCATCGGTTTCGTCGAATGCCTTGTACAGGCCCTGCATGAATGCACGTGCCTGGCCGATCGAACCTTCCGGTACGCCGATTTTGCGGGCGATGTCGTCAGCCTCGCTATCGAGTAAACCCTTGACTGGATCGATGAATACCTTGTGGATTTTTTCAGGAGTGTGTTCAGCGACGTGTTCGATGTCCATGCCGCCTTCGCTGGATGCCATCAGGGCAACGCGTTGGCTACCACGATCAACTACCATGCCGACGTACAGTTCTTTCTTGATGTCCGCGCCTTCTTCAATCAGCAAACGCTTGACCAGACGGCCTTCAGGACCGGTTTGGTGCGTCACCAGCGTCATGCCGAGAATGTCGTTTGCGTATTTGCGTACTTCGTCCAGCGATTTCGCAACTTTAACGCCGCCGCCTTTGCCGCGACCACCAGCGTGAATCTGCGCTTTGACAACCCAGACTTTGCCGCCGAGTTTTTCAGCGGCCTGAACAGCTTCATCTACGGAAAAACAGGGGAAACCTTTTGGTGTCGTGACACCGTACTTACGCAGTATTTCTTTTCCTTGATACTCGTGGATATTCATGATCGTCCTTGTTGATAACCAATTTTTGGCAGCGTATCGCTACGATAAATTTTTTTTGCATTAATCCACGCAAAAGCCGTCGATGTCATCCAGCAAAAGTTATTATATTAACAGCTGCCAAGTCGAATGAAAACGGTGACCGGGATTGTGCGAGAAGCATCTCTCGAACTCCTTGACCACGGTTAAGATTCGATGTCGCCACCCAATCAATTTTCCATCCGGCAAATTGATTGATAAAGCAGCGTCCGTGCAAGCACGGGCAGCGATTAACTCATCGCTTTTTTTACAGACAACAAATTGAGTGAGCCGCATACTGTACGCGGTGCAACATCGAACTGATCAGTTGATGTACACAGTACAGTTGCCTTGCATTCCTGCACGCTTGCACCAGGTCATGGCGAAACGTGCACAGATGCCGTGCTCAAACGCCGACTTCACCCCGTTGAATTTCCGCCCAATTTATCGGACGGGTCACTCGGGTTCCGCACGCAGTCATATTTTCATAGCAGCGTGCTTTGGCAGCTTGTATTGCTTCAATCAGGAAATCAGCTTCATACACTTTCAGGAGATGCGCCTGGCATGTTTCCAGATAATGTTGAAGGCGATTACGTCCGCCTGCGATGACAGCGAGATCGTCGCCTGTGTTCGCATCCCAGTACCAGCTCAGGCCGAGTTCATAGAACGCCGCGTTGTAGGCATTACGATGAAGATCTGCTGCATCATCTGCAGAATATTGATCCAGAGCGGCTGTGAACATGGTAATTCTCCTGTATGTACTTTCATACTCGTTTGGAGGCGTTTTCCAAACTTGAATTGCATATTAGGGGTAAAAAATTATTAGGCATAGTTAAAGTATTTAATCATAATGATTCCTTCTAGCTTATACATAAGATATTTCATACCGTGAAAAACGCAACCCTCAGACAATTAAAGGTTTTTGAGACAGTCGCCCGCCACCTCAGTTTTTCGCGTGCAGCAGAAGAACTGCACCTGACGCAACCTGCCGTGTCCACGCAAGTCAAAAAACTGGAAGATCACGCCGGCCTCGCCCTGTTCGAGCAACTGGGTAAAAAAATCTACCTGACCCCGGGCGGCACCGAGCTTTTGCACTACAGCCGGACCATCATTCAGCAATTCCAGGAAGCCGAAGATGCGATGACGCAGTTCAAGGGCATCACCGGCGGCAAGTTGAATGTCGCCGTGATCAGCGCAGGCGATTACTTCTTTCCCCGCCTGCTGGTGGAATTTGCACGCGGCCATCAAGGTGTGACGCTCAATCTGTCGGTACACAATCGCGAAGGCTTGCTGAATCAGCTCGCCAACAATCTGACCGATCTGGCGATTATGGTGCGGCCGCCAACCGATATGGATACGATCAACGAACCATTTGCACCGCATCCTTACGTGATTGTGGCGGCCCCCGATCATCATCTGGTCGCGAAAAAAAACATCCCTATGAGCACCTTGATACACGAACCCTTCGTCGTCAGGGAAAAAGGCTCTGATACCTGGCATTCGATGGAAGATGGCTTTGGCAGCCGCATCGACGACCTCAACATCGCGATGGAAATCAAGAGTACGGAAACCATCAAGCAGGCGGTGATCGCGGGCATGGGCATCAGCTTCCTGTCAGCGCATACCATCAGTATGGAATTGCAGGCCGGCAGCCTCACCGTACTGGATGTCGAAGGCTTTCCAGTCATGTTGAACTGGTATGTCGTCCATCGGAAAAATAAACGTCTGCCACCAGTCGCACAGGCTTTCAGAAACTTCCTGCTGGACGAAGGACCGGAATTGATCGAGCGCATCATCCGCTACAACCCGAAACCAGGCCGTCAGTTAAGCAATCTGCCAGTCAAGCCAAAGCGAAAATAAGCACCCATACATTCCGTGCAATTCAATGCAAGAATGAAAAAGCCCGCTTGTCGCAAATGACAAGCGGGCTTTTTTAATCAAGCAATTTTGTTTCGGCTTACACCTTCAGCACAATCTTGCCGATATGCGTGCTGCTTTCCATCAAGGCATGCGCTTGCGCTGCATCTTCCAGCGCAAACGTCTGATACACGACAGGTTTGATCTTGCCTGACTCAATCAGCGGCCAGACCTTGGTGCGCAATTGATCGGCAATCGCCGCCTTGAACGCGACCGGACGTGCACGCAAGGTAGAGCCGGTGATCGTCAAGCGACGCAACATGATCTGTCCAAGGCTGAGTGTCGCCTTGTTGCCGCCCGCCAGCGCAATGAATACCAGACGACCATCATCAGCCAGGCAATTGATTTCACGCGCCACATAATCACCGCCTATGATGTCGAGAATCACATCCACACCCTTGCCATTGGTCGCTGCCTTGACGACTTCGACAAAATCTTCCGTCTTGTAATTGATGCCCTTCTCAGCACCCAACACCTCGCAGGCACGACATTTTTCATCGCTGCCGGCGGTTGCAAATACGCGATGGCCGAGAGCAGTGGCGATCTGGATTGCCGTCACGCCGATACCGGATGTGCCGCCCTGCACCAGCAAGGTTTCGTTGCCGGTCAAACCGACGCGATCGAAAACATTGCTCCAGACAGTGAAGAATGTTTCCGGCAACGAAGCCGCTTCCACCACATCCAGACCTTTAGGGATCGGCAAACATTGTTCGACAGGCGCGGTGCAGTATTCTGCGTAACCGCCACCTTGCGCCAGTGCACACACCATATCGCCGATTTTGAAACCGCTGTCGGCAAGATCGCCGCCGACCACTTCACCGGCGATTTCCAGGCCTGGAATATCCGACGCGCCTTTTGGCACCGCATAACTACCTAGGCGCTGCCATACGTCAGGACGATTGATGCCGGCCGCATGCACCTTGATCAGCAGCTCGCCAGCCTTGGGCTCAGGCATAGGGCGATCGCAGAGTTGCAATACATCTGGAGGGCCGGGCTGGGTGATTTCGATCGCGCGCATGGTAATCCTTTATTGTGAAGACATTGAAGGCAGCAAGGATATTCGATAATCACTTCCTCTGCCAGAGAGCGAAGTGCCGCACAGCTAAAGCACTTGAGCATTTCCCTACGATTTCACCTTCAATCGCCTTACTTAACCACGCGTCCCGCCATAGGCGAAGACGGCGAAGCAGAGAAGCGTTTGGCGATACGGCCCGCCAGATACGCGTTGCGACCGGCATCGATACCGAGTTTCATCGCATGTGCCATGCGTACCGGATCTTGTGCACCGGCAATCGCAGTATTCATCAATACGCCATCACAACCGAGTTCCATTGCAATCGCGGCATCCGATGCAGTGCCGACACCTGCATCGACGATCACCGGGACTTTGGATTGCTCAATGATCAGCGACAGATTCCACGGATTCAAAATACCCATGCCGGAGCCGATCAGTGAGGCCAGCGGCATGATGGCGGCGCAACCGATGTCTTCCAGCATGCGGGCCTGAATCGGATCGTCGCTGCAATAGACCAT
>NZ_JBEBPO010000012.1:0-39319 GCF_040395855.1 Herminiimonas fonticola
TGTGCTGTCAGGTATTCGGTAATGATGTCGCACTCAACTTCGGCGGCGCATCGGGAAATTTCGAGTTGAATGTCTTCAAACCGCTACTTGCGCATAATTTTTTGCAAAGCGCGCGTCTGCTGGCCGACGGTATCAATAGTTTCAATGAACACTGCGCCCACGGCATAAAAGCAAATCGTGATCGAATAGACGAATTGATGGGACGGTCGCTGATGTTGGTGACGGCCCTGGCGCCGCATATCGGTTACGACAAGGCGGCGCAGATTGCCAAGCAGGCGCATCACGATGGCACGACCCTGAAGGAAACGGCGCTCGCGCTGGGGTTTGTGAGTAGCGAAGAATTCGATCGCTGGGTGCAGCCGGAGGACATGATTCGTCCATCCTGAAGTGACAGCAAGATAAAGCGAGCGGTATTTCGTAAGCGTGCAGCGACAGGCGCAGTTAACATAAAACGGCCCCGGCAAGCGATTGCCGGGGCCGTTCTTCCATGTCAGCGGTTTATGGCAGCAGTCGACAACAAGGCTGCAGGCTCGCGCCGAGCATCTTATTTTTTGACTGCATCCAGGCAGCGTGTTTTCTCAGCGCCGGCCAATGCATCACACTTCTCTTTTTGTACAGCGACATTGGCATCTGCCTTGTCTTCACGTGCATCCTTGCGTGCTTCGGAAATTTCCTTGCCTGCCTTGGCATCGGCTACCGCTGCAGTTTTTGCCGCTTTGGCTTCCTTCACGCAGACGTCCTTGTTATTGCCGGTCTGGTCGTCGCATTTTTCCTTGGCGAGTTCATAGTTGGCATCGGCAATGTCCATGCGCGCATTTTTACGTGCCTTGTCGGTGCCTTTGTAGCTCACTTCGGCTTCGGCTATGGTTTTGACGTGCGCCAGCTTGGCTTCCTTTACGCAGACATCCTTGGCATTGCCTTTATGACTGTCGCATGCTTCCTTGGCTGCCTTGTAATCGGCATCCGACTGTTTTTTGGTGGCGTCGTACGTTGCCTTTAATTCGGCTGGCGACGCGTGCGACACTGCGACGAAACCAAGGCTGGCGGTGGCGAGTATGAGCATTGAAAGGGGTTTTTTCATGGTGTATGTCCTTGATTTATTTTTAATGAGATCCTGCAACGCAGAGATGTAGTGCACATTCTGGTTTTTAGAAGAAGCGCTTGTCGTCGCGATGACGGTCTTCAAACGCCTTGATCTGCTTTTCAGCTTCATCTTTATTGACGCCATATGCTTGCTGGATCTTGCCGGCGAGCTGATCGCGTTTGCCGGCAATTGTGTCGAGGTGGTCATCGGTGAGTTTGCCCCACTGTTCTTTGACGTTGCCCTTGAGTTGCTTCCAGTTACCTTCGATAACGTCCCAATTCATATGATTCTCCTTAAGGAATTCCAGCGTTACGGCGAAAGTGCCTGGGTTTTACCATGCAAGGCACGGGCCAGTTGTTTAGCTTATAAAAATCAACAACTTATAAAAACGGTTTTATTTATTTGCAAATATTCCCGGGTACATTGCAAACGCTACATGTGAGAAAGCAGGAATTGCTTTGTCGGGAAGAAGGAAGAGCAGGGAGAAGTGTGTACGTGGTGGAAAGTTGCCGGCGAGGATGGCGCGTTATAAAGATAATCTTCTTGTTTTCCTACGCCTGTATCAGCTCATTTCCTATAGGTCCTGGTTTTTGAGACTGTTACGATGCTTTACCGATGAAGCATCACAATCTGCTCGTCATGCAGCGCTGCACTGCATGACAGCTTTCTCGTTCTTAATAATATTTTCGATGAGGCATATCATGGGTAAGTATTTTCTTGCTTGGCTTTTGGGTGTGCCGGTAGTCGTCCTGATACTGATTTATCTGATTTTTTAAATGGACTTCAGCAAAGACGATTTCTAAAACAGTCGGGCTGATTTTTCAGATAACAAAAAACTGCAAGTGCATATTTTCTTCGCTATGCCTTTTTCGGCATGCAGCATTCCAGAATAAAAAAACATTGAATTTTGTTTATTGAGGGAAAGCGTTTTCACTCCTCATGGATACTGCTATCCTTCACTTGAACAGAGAACAATATTTCAGGCAGGCTCGCAGGGTCTGCATTTGTCGCGAAGCATGGTTGCCTGCATGATTCAGCTGGCGCACATTTTTCACTGAATTTCACACGGCATTTGATACGGAAACAAGCGCCGTATTGCAATATGCAATGCAGGCCGACTATGCGGTTCTGAGCACTGAATCGATTTTTTCAGCATCGTTTTTCAGTGCCGTTTTTCAACATCATCTATTACCTCATTCGCAGCGGAGTAAATTCATGTTCCAATCGGCCGGATATCGCAAGTCCTTCACGATCTTGCCTGCGCCTTTTCTTTCGGCCCTGTTCATTACTGCCGTCGGCGCTTTTGCCATTTACAACGCATCGCAGGATTTCTGGCTACTGAATTACCGGCTCCAGGATCTGCTGCCGATACGCAGGCCTGTGGGAATGATTTTCATCGTGACCGGATGTGCGCTGGCATTGCGCTCCCTGCATATCAGGCACGGAATGGCCAGAACGATGGTAACGATACTGGCTTCTGTGCTGGCGCTGCTTGTGGCCTGGGTCGGCGTGTCGGCATTGCTGCGATATTTTTTCGGTATCGATACCGGCCTGGAATATCTGTTTGCAAAAATGGGCTGGATGGAGAATTCATGGATCAAGCAGGCGCCACTCACGGCATTCGGATTTACGCTGGTTGGTGCGGGCCTGTTGCTGCTGGACTATCGTACTTCCGGTGGCCACTATCCTGCCGAATACGTGGCTTTCACGCTGATTGGCGTGATGGGTATTCCCCTGATTGGTCACTTGTACAACGTGATGACGGTCGATGTAGCGGATGCTGCCCGCGCGATGTTGCCCTTCATTTCCGTCACCTTCCTGATTCTGGCGCTGGGCATGCTGTCTGCACGCCCCACACATCGGCTGATGAAGTTATGGAACAGTACGTCGCCTGGCGGACCGATTCTGCGCCGCCTGCTGCCTAACAGCCTGCTGTTGCTGGTATTCCTCGACTTTGCAATCAAATGGGGCGTGAGAAATCATTTTTACGATCAGGACAAGGCTTCGCCGCTATTGATACTGCTCAGCGGTACGGTTTTGTTCATCATGTTTTGCCGCACTGCTGCGCTGCTGAATCGCGAATACGAAGATCGTCAGATCGGTGAAGCTGCACTGGCGGAAAGCAATGCCTTGCTGCGTGCGGTCAGCGACAACACGCCGGATGCCATTTTTGTCAAAGACCGTAATGGACGCATGATATTTGCCAATCCCGCCAAACTGCGTCTGCTTGGCAAGGAGCGCGAAGAAGTCATCGGTTTGCGCAGCGAGGAACTCTATCTGGACAAAAAAGATGCAGAACGCGTCATCGCAGAAGACCGGAGCGTGATAGAGAGCGGCGAAGCCAGAATATTTGAAACCACGACAAAATACGTGCATGGCGTACGCACCATGCATTCGACCAAGGCGCCGTGGCTGGATGCTAACGGTCAGTTGATGGGCCTGGTCGGCATCAGTACCGATATTACCGAGCGCAAGCGCATGGAAGACGCACTGAAGGCACATGAAACGCAACTTGAAGCGCTGGTGGCGGCACGTACGATGGAAGTCAGTGAATTGATCGGTCATCTGGAGACTACGCGGGAAGAAGAAAAACGCGCGATTGCACGCGAGTTGCACGACGATCTGGGCGCTGCCCTGACGGCCTTGAACATGCATCTTTCCCTGATCTTCCAGCAGATGCCGGCGGAACCAAAATTTACTGAACGTTCAGTCAAGATCAAGGCTTTGTTGAGTTCGATTACCGATGCAACGCGACGTATCCAGAATGGCTTGCGGCCGGACAAGCTGGATGTATTCGGCATCAAGATTGCGATTGCCGAGCAGGCGGCGGAATTCGAGAAATATACCGGAGTGGTCTGCAATGTGAATTTGCCGGACGACCAGCTGGCATATGCCGCACACGTCGATATTGCATTGTTCAGGATCGTGCAGGAAGCCTTGAACAATATCGCCAAGCATGCCAAGGCGACGCATGTCGATGTGGTGCTGGACGATACCGATGATGAAATCGTTCTCACGGTGCGCGACAATGGAATCGGCATTCCGCAGACCAGGCCGAACAATATGGTCACGCACGGTTTGCGCGGCATGCGCGAACGGGTGGCTTATCTGGGTGGCACAGTCAGGGTCGGCGGAGCGGAAGGAAAGGGAACGACGATTGTGATTACCATTCCGAAGACAGTGCAAAATCTCGGAGAGGCGTCAGACGCCGCGATGGGGGAGAGCCGTTAGCCGCATGCCGGCATCCATGGTTGTCCGGATGCCGGATTGAATGTCTTTTTGCTGCACTAGGCAGCGTTCAGGGATTTTCCTGGTATTCGTAATTGGCGCTGCTCAAATCCCTTACCAGATCGAATAATTGCGGAAACTCTGAAGTCTTGTCGAAAAAATGATCGACGCCGTATTGGCGGCCGACGCGACGAAACACTTCCGTCGAATTGTTGCTGCAGATGATTTTCACCAGATCGGCTGTTCTGCGTTCCGATAACTGGCGCAACAGATTGATGCCATTGCCTTTCTTGAGCTGTATATCAACAATAAGAATGTCGTAGGACTTCATGTCCAGCTGCGTCAATGCATCGTTTTCCGATTCCGATACGCCGCTGACCACGACGCCGGGAATCATCGCCAGATTCTCTATCATCAACTCCCGTACATCGAGCGAATCTTCCACCAAAAAAATATGTAGAGGATTGCAGCTCGAATCTACCGAAATTTTCTTCGTTTCATTCATATTTGAACCATATATACAGCCAGCAGCTGGCAACCCGGACAAAAAACCATCTCATTAACAGTATTCGATCTAATCAATCAAATTTTGTTTGATGGCGTAATAAATGATCCCTGCATTATTTTCCATGTTCATTTTTTGCAAAACACGGGCCCGATAGGTGCTGACTGTTTTCACACTGAGGCAGAGCTCATCGGCGATCTTGGTCACGCCATGGCCCTGACATAATTTGTAGAAAATCTCGTACTCGCGTTTGGACAGGGTTTCATGCAGCGGTTTGTCGGCATTGGCATCGACTTCTGTGGTCAGTAATTCCGCTACCGCATGACTGATGTATTTATGGCCGCGCAAAATGGTTTGAATCGCCGTCACCAGTTCTTCCGCCAATGCTTCCTTCTGCACATAGCCGCTGGCGCCGCTGCGCAGAATCTGCACTGCATAGCGACTCTCCGGATGCATGCTCAGGATCAGTACCGGCAGTTCCGGTTTTTCACGCTTGATCTGTTTCAATACTTCGACGCCGCTTTTATCCGGCATATTGATATCGAGCAAAACGATATCCCAATCCTGGGCCCGCACCAGGCGCATGGCTTCCTGCGCCGTGGCGGCTTCGCCTTCGATGCACATGTCCGGCACCTGGGCGATGAAATACTGCACGCCGGCGCGAACAACTGCATGATCGTCAACTACCAGAATTTTTATCATGATGAATGAGCGTTCCTCCTGCGAACGCTAATTGCGAGCTTGTATATTGTATGGATGCGAAGGGCTGATGGCATCGTGCAGAAACAGCTTGCTCTGATATTCGTTAAGACGATTGTAAAGCGTTTTAAGACTCACTCCCAGCATCTCTGCAGTCAGCGTTTTATTCCCGCCACAGTGGCCCAGCGTAGCGCAAATCAGGCGCTGCTCTGCATCGGCCAGCTTGCTGCCGAGCTGTACGGTGACGCATTCGCCGGCATGATCGCTGGCGCCGGTTTTGCTCAGATCCATTCCGGGCCGGATGTCCAGTTCCCGGTCGGCAAGAATGTAGGCGCGATGCACAACATTTTTCAATTCGCGCACATTGCCAGGCCAGCTGTATTCATTGAGCATGCGATACGAGGTTTTTGAAAAATACTTGTTGCTGCCTGCTTCCGCATTGAGTTCATCGAGAAAGAGTGTGGCGAGCAGACGTATATCTTCGCCGCGTTGATGCAGGGTGGGCACGTTGATCGGAAACACTGCGAGGCGATAGAAGAGATCGCTGCGCAACGTGCCGTTGGCTACCGCTTCGAGCGGATCGCGATTGGTCGCGGCAACGACGCGTACCTTGACTTCGGTTTCCTGCTCGGCGCCGATGCGATAGAAGCGATTGGTTTCCAGCACGCGCAGCAGCTTGACTTGCATGTCGAGCGACATCTCGGTGACTTCATCGAGGAATAGCGTACCGCCATCGGCGCGCTCAAAACAGCCTTTTTGCATGCGTATGGAGCCGGTAAAGCTGCCGCGTTCGTAGCCGAACAATTCTGCTTCTATCAATTGCGGCGATACGGCGCCGCAGTTCAACGCGACAAACGCCTTGTCTTTCGCCTGGCTCATTTGATGGATGACGCGGGCGACCAGCTCTTTGCCGGTACCGCTTTCGCCGACGATCAGGACATTGGCGCTGGTCGGAGCAACCTTCTCTATCATCTGGAACAAATGGCGCATGGGTTCGGATGTGCCGTAGAGATCGCCGCAATGATCGACTTTGTTGAGCAGGGAATTTGCTTCCTGCAATTCGGATACCGCCTTTGCACCCGGTGTGGTGGCATTGCCGCATACGCTCAATCCATCCGACATTGGTTTCTCCTCTGTGAACTGTGATGCAAGTTTTACAGGATGGATTGTGCCCGGATTGAAAAACTTTCAGAATCGGTGGTTTTCCGATTCTGTTGTGGGATTGCGCTTACACGGCAGAGGAGAAGTATCAGGTGGAATGCAGTTTCAAGCGGCCATCCATACGGCGCTTTGCTGACGTACTGCATCGCTCAGCGAACCGCTTTTTTCATAGCTTGCGCGTAACCAGTCGGCATCCGATTGGCCCGATAGCACACGCTGGCGCAGCAATTCAATGGCGTCAGTGGTGCCTAATTCTTCGGCGACATCTTTCAGCAATTCAAAGGTTTGCAGAATATCGTCCTTGATCGACGATTGCGTGCCGGTGATCGGATTGATCAGTGCGCCATTCAAGCCAAAACGGCAAGCCTGGAAGCGATTGTAGGAATAAGTCAGGTAGGTATCCTGCGTCGGCTGCAGCTCTGTCTGCGCAAAGTAGTATTTGCTCAGGGTTTGTGCGTAGGCGCCCAATGCGACCGCAGTCTCGATTGCCAGCGGCGTATCGCAGACGCGGATTTCGACCGTACCGTATTCCGGTTTCGGACGTATATCCCAATAAAAGTCTTTCATGCTGGCGACAATGCCCAGATGCGACATCTTGATAAAGTAAGCGTTGAACTCATCCCAATCGCTGACGAAAGGCATGGTGCCGCTGAGCGGAAAGGCATTGATGCTGGTCAGGCGCGAGGATTGGAAGCTGGTGTCCACACCCTGGTAGAAGGGCGATGATGCCGATAACGCGATGAAATGAGGCATATGGCGCGCCAGCAGGTGTGCCAGCCGGATGGCATCATCGCCGCTGGCACAACCGATATGAATATGCTGGCCGTACACGGTGAATTGCTTGGCCAGATAGCCGTACAGTTCGGATACCAGACGATAGCGGTCGGTTGGATAAATCCGCTGATCTTCCCAGTGCTGGAACGGATGCGCGCCGCCACCTGCCAGACCGAGATTGAGCTTGTTGGCGGCGGTTACCAGCAAGGTGCGCATGGCCGTCAATTCCGCCAGCATTTCGACATGGTCGGTATGCACGGCGGTGGCAATCTCTATCATGCTCTCGGTGATTTCCGGCTTGATGTCGTAGCCGTGTTCGGTCTTGTTGATGATTTGCAGCAGATCGTCGGAACCGCGCGTCAGATTGTAGTCGCGCCGATTGACGATTTGCAGTTCCAGTTCCACGCCCATGGTCAGCGGCGTCGAGTTGTTGAATTCCAGCATAAAGATTTTCCTTGATCAGCTTTTTGCTTCGCCTGAAGCCACCAGTGCATAGCGGGTGCAGATCGGGCCTAATAATTCCAGAATGACGAGTATCGATACCACCAGTGCGCTGAGTTGCGCACCGAACTGCGGATAGTAGCCTACCGCATGTTGCACCATGATGATGTTGAAGCCGGACAGCGGCACCAGACCCAGGCCGAGCAGGGCACCTTTGCGCAGGGTTACACCATTCAGCCGCGCCATGCCGGTAGTCATCGCCATCGCGATGAGCAGGCGCAAGGCGATGAAAGCGAGTGCGGCCGGCCATAGCGTGAGTAAATGTGACAGCTCCAGCTTGGCGCCGGCAAACACGAACAGCGCGACATAAAATAATCCGCTGAACTGGCTCAGATCAGGTTCGACGATCGCATGACGCGCATCGTAGCTGCGGCTGGCGATGCCGAAGACCAGCAACGCAATCAGCGCAGACAGGTTCAGCATCACGGCAATGCCGACCGTGCTGGCGATCAGTGCCAGCACCAGGATCAATTGCGCCTGACAGTCGCGCCCCAGCCATTGGCCTATCCATACCAGCAGGCGGCTGATAATCCAGCCCAATGCTGCCGAGCCCAGCAATAGATACAGCGGATGCAGGATGTAGCTTTCCCAGCCTGCTTCATATTCGACATGGACTGCAGCCAGACCCATGGAAAAAACCACAAAGGCCAGCGCATTGCCGATGACGACAATATTCAGCATGCGTTCGGTCAATTGACCTTCCGCCTTGACTTCGCGCACCACATTCAGAATCACGGCGGGTGAAGTCGCCATGCCCAGTGCAGCCACCATGCTGGCAACCAGTTTGGTGACGCCGAATTGCGTCAGCAAGATGAACAATGCGATGAAGGTTGTGATGCTCAATGCGACGCCGGTAATGAGCAAGCCACGTTCACGCAGCAGCCATTTGTAATCGACACGGCGCCCGAGTTCAAACAGCACCAGTCCCAGTGCAAGATCGACCAGCAAGCCGATTTCGCTCAATAGCGCTGTATCGATCAGGTTGAGTGCAGAGGGGCCGATCAGCAAACCGGTCAATACATAACCGGTGATTGCAGGCACCTGCGGAAATACGCGGCGCAATAAGTGTGCACCCAGCACGCCGGCAATCAGCAGTACGCCGGTTGCGGTCAGTACATTCAATGCATGTGGCAGGGTCGGAAAAAAACTATGTGATGTCATGTTGTTCCCGGAAAATTAAAGATCAAGCGCTTCAAGCGAGTTGAAGGGCGCATATTGTTGCGGCAAACCGTCCTGTCAATGTTGTTGGCAGTACAGCATGGCGACCGGAAGACGGGAAGCTCAGCTTGATTCGCGGATTTTCCCGGACGGCTCACATGCTGTATTGCAAGTGTCATCCGGTTTTGCAGTGCCGTGATACATGTATGCATCATCCGGCGATGCGGTGACAAGACAGTGTGTTAATTAACGGAGATACCGTTTTATAAATTTTGACTGCGGAAAGTGTAGCAGCAGTTATAGAAAGAAGTCGCGTACTTTTTACAGGACCTGATTGGATAAAGCCATGAAGCCGCGCAGATTATAGAGGAATTTATCGCCCTCCCTGGCTGCGCGGCTGATTGATGCGTTTAATGCAATTTCACGCGTGGCGATGTTTTACGATGCAACCAGTGCCCCAGCGTATCGGCAATCGTGCGTATCAGGCCGTGCAGCGCCATCAGATGCATGCGATACAGAGACAGATACAACATGCGCGCCATGATGCCCTCGATGAATAGCGTGCTGCCGATCAGCGGCCCCATCAGATTGCCGACCGCATCGAAACGGCCCAGCGACACCAGCGAACCAAGGTCGCGATATTCAAACGCCGGCAAAGGCTGCTGGGCAAGCCGTTTCTTGATGGCATTAAACAAAAAATCAGCCTGCTGATGCGCAGCCTGGGCACGCGGCGGAATCGTGCTGTTTTTTTCCGGCCACGGACAGGCGGCGCAATCGCCGAAGGCAAAGATGTCGGGATCGGTTTCGCTTTGCAGTGTTGGTAGGACAACGATCTGGCCGAGCCGGTTGACCGCCAGGCCGAGCTCGCCGAGTATTGCCGGTGCGCGTATGCCGGCTGCCCATACTGTCAGATCGGCAGGAATGCTGCCGCCATTCGCGAACAGCACGGCATCCTTTCGTACTTCCGATACTTTTGCATCGGTCAGTACATCTATTCCCAGTTTGTTCAGCAGCGCGGTCGTCTTGACGGAAACGGGCTCCGGCAGGCCGGACAGAATGCGCGCTCCAGCCTCGACTACCGTGATGCGGATATCGTGCCGCGGATCGAGCTGATGCAGGCCGTAGGCGCCCAGCACTTCTGCCGTATTGCGTAATTCTGCCGATAGTTCGACCCCGGTTGCACCGGCGCCGATGATGGCGATATTGAGCTTCGGATGTTCCTGTCCTGCATGCGTGTCGATCGCGTGTTCAGCGCGCATGCACATGCCTATCATGCGCCGGCGGAAATGCTCGGCCTCGCTCAATGTATCGACCGCGATCGCATGTTCTGCCGCGCCCGGTACGTTGAAGAAATTGGTGACGCTGCCGATTGCAAGTATCAACGTGTCGTAGCTAAGCTCGCGTTCCGGCAGCAGCTCAACACCATCTTCATCCGCCAGGCTGGCGATGGAAATGGTCTTGCGTGTGCGATCCAGTCCCTTGAGTTCGCCTTGCTGGAACACGAAACGATGCCAGCGCGCCTGTGCAGCGTATTCGAGTTGGTGCGTGTTGGCATCCATGCTGCCGGCTGCGACTTCGTGCAGCAGGGGTTTCCATATATGCGTCGATGAACGATCGACCAGCACGACGCTGATCCTGCCGCTTTTGACCAGCTTGTTGCCGAGCGCAGTGGCCAGTTCGAGTCCGCCGGCGCCACCGCCTACGATGACGATGCGATGCGGCGAGTTGTGAGTGTTGGATCGTTGCTGCGTGGTAGCCGTGTTTGCACTTCCCTCAATGTCGCTGTTAGTCATGAATGAAACTCCCCAATGCTGTTTGAAATTCTTTGCAAACTGCGGGGCGGGATCGCATGCGATCCGGGCCTTGTTGATGCGATGAAACAAGCATAAAGCATATTTATCGCATTGCAACAGTTTCGATTCGTTTCAATTGCGATTTTTCAAATTCAGTCGAAGGCAAAATTGTAAAACAGCGAGAGTGCGCTACTGGTGCCGGCTTCGCCTTCCAGCGTGATGCGCGGCGTCAGCGTGTAGCGCAGCAACAGCACGCTGCTGGCGCTTTCCAGTCCCTGTTTGTAGCTGACATAGAGTTTGGATGATATTTGCTTGCCAAGCATGACGATGCGTTCCTGCAGATTGGTATCGCTGCTGCCTATGCTGAAATCGTCGAGCCCGAATGCGGTGGCGATTTGCGATTGCAGCCCCCCTGCTGCTCCTTGCGTCAGCAGTGAGCTGGCGGCGCTTTGCAGCGCGCCGAGATCGCTATCCGTGGTGCCGGACAAGCCGCGCCCCAGCACCAGCCATGACAGTTTTTCAGCATCCGGCACGGTCGGCTCGGATACCAGCGTAATGCGGGGCGACAGTACCGTGCCGCGCACCGAGACGCCGGCTTCGACTTCCTGTCCGCGCCGCATCGCCAGAATATCGAGAGCAGGATTATTCAGCGGGCCGCTGAAACGCAGCAAGCCTTGTTCTATCGCCAGTTCACGCCCGTAAGCCTTGAATGTGCCGGATGCGACGCGCAAGTTGCCTTGCGCACGCAAGTTGTCACCGGCGCCGGCGAGCAGATGCAATTGACCGAGCAGCAGCGCGTCTATGCCGCGCCCGCGCAAGCGGATGCCGTCGCCGAGCCCGATTTCAATATCGAGCGCGATGACGGCCTTCTTGCCCTGGCTGTCGCCGCGGCCGACAATCACGACATCATCCGACAGGGCGGGCGCATCGCTGGCGCTGATATCGACGAAACCGGAATTGACTTCGAATTTGCCATTCGCCTTCGCACTGCCCTCACGCCAGCCGACCACGCTGTTGCCGCTGATGACCAGCTTGCGATCGGAGCGATCGATCAGCTTGTAATGCTCGACCTTGATGGCAAGCTCCAGTGCCAGTTGTTCGCGCACCAGGCTGAGCGGGCCGGAAATCGTCAGACTGCCTTCGTTTTGAAAGCTGAGATTGCTGATGAGGAGTTGGTCGTTCCGGAATTCGCTGCGCAGCGTGCCTTGCTTCAGATCGATGCCGGTGTCGGTAAAACGCAGACGCAATTTGTCGGCGTTGACAGGCCCGGTGAGTTGCGGTTGCGCGAACGTGCCTGCCAGCGCGACATCGCCTTGCAAGCTGCCCTCGGTCATCAGGGTGGGAGAAATCATCGGTCCCAGCCATCCCAGCATAGGCGTATTGATGCGCAAACGGCCGGACAGCGGAGCATTCGGTGCGATGGAAAATCGCGTAGCACCGCCCATGCTGGTGTTGAGGCTGACGTCTATCTGTCCGCTTTGCCTGCCATCGACCAGTAGTCTTGCGGCAATGCGTCCCTTGTTTGCGTTTACAGTTGCGTTCAGGGTATTCAAGCCCAGTGCGATGGCAGCATTGTTGCGCATCACGATATCGCCGCTTTCGCGCCGTACGCTGAAGGTGCCGTCCGCCTGATCGTACAAACTCAGATTCCATTCGCCGGCCAGTTTCAGATCGCCGGCGATGGCTGGTGCCGCTTGCAGAGACTGCAGCAAAGACGCGATCTGTACATGCTCGAACTTGCCGCGTGTCGCGATGCCGCGCTCATTGCGGATGAACTGTTCCATCGTGATACGCGCGTGGTCGCTGTTGAGCTGGAAGCGATCGAGCTGTATCAGTTTTTGCGATAGCAGCAGCGGGGCAGGCGCAGCCAGTTTTGCTGCAAGTTTGCCGCTTGCGTCCAGCGTGTTGATGGCGCCTTGCCAGCGCAGCTCGTGCTTCGTTGTCTGCAAGCCGCCGCTGGCAGTCAGCCGCCAGTTTTGCTCGCGTTCAAGCAGCGTGGCGCTCAGGGCATGCTGGCTTGTGCTGCCGCTGACATCCAGCTTGAAACTTTCTGCCCGCAGACGCGGGCCGGTGATGCCGTCGGCACGTACGGTTATAGCGACAGGCGCGTTGGCGGGCAATGCAAATTGCGTTTGCGCACTCAAGTTGGCAATGCGTTCTCCGTCCGCATTGATGCCGTGTGCAGTGGCACGGATATTGGCGCTGTTGATCAGAGATGGACTGCGGTTTGCGTCCAGGTTGAGAGCAACATCTGCCTTGCCTTCTGTGCCGTCTATCTGCACCGGCCCGGGCAGGCGGATTTGTTTACCTTGCCACGTGGCGACGATGCGTGGCTGCTGCACCTTGCCGCGGATCTCGCCATCGATCTGCACCGCACCGCCAAAACCGCTGCCGAGCTGCGCGAGTGCCGGTGCATGCAATGCAAACACGACGCTGGCATTGTCATCTGCCAGCTTGCCTTGTGCGGTCAGACGATTGTCGCCGGCGTTCAATAACAGTTTTGACACCTGCAGTGTATCGCCGTGTAATTTGGCCTGGGCTTCGCCGCTCAATGGCCGGCCGGCGAGCTGGCTGTCGCGGATGTTCAATGCGATATCGGCTTCCAGTGCTGGCAGTCGCGCGCCGCGCAATGAAAAATCGCCATTGATGTGCAAGGCAGGCAGTTGCGGAAAATCGCCCAGATCGCGTAACTGGAAATTGCGCACCAGGCCTTTGGCATCAAAGGTCTGTTTGCCGTTCAGCCCATAGTGCGCAGACGCGAGCACTTCACTGTTGCCCGCACGCAGTTCTGCCTTGCTGATGGAGACACTTTCATCGGCGATAAGAGCCTGGGCGTTCAGTGTCAATTTGTTTTTTTTCAAGGGCTCGCTCAAAGCCAGCGTGAAATTCTGCTTGCCGTCTGCATGATGCATGTCGAGGCTGCCGCTGAGCCTGCTTGCGCGCATGCGGCTATCCAGTTTTTTTACATCGAGTGCATCGGTTTGCAAGTTCAAGGCGAGTGCGCCCTTGGCGTAACGCCCATTGCCTTCAATCTTGCCGGCGCTTTTATTCGTGTTGCCGAATTCGGCGAGGATATGGCTGAAACTGAATTGTTCGTCGTTTTGCGCGAAATCGATTTGCAGTTTCCTGAGCGGCAGGCGCGCGTCGTTCAGCAAACCGGCGGCAGTATTTTCCATCGTCAAATTGCCGCTGCCGTTTTCCGCTGCACTTAACTGGATATGCAGCGCGGTCTGCGGCAAATCTGTACTCAATACAGCCAGATCGAGCGCTTGTGCCGTCAGGTCGGTAGCGCCCAGTAACTGTTCGGCAAACGGACGCAGAATGGCTTGTCCTTTTACCGTCGCCTGACCGATCTGCAGATTGATGGCGGCAGCGAGTTCCTGCAGCGAGCCGCGCAGGTCGAGTTGTCCGTTGGCGCCGATATTGCGATTGTCGATGCGCGCTTCGCTATAGCTGGAAATCGTCGCCTGCAATGCATATGGTTTGCTCGTTGCAAGTGTGGCCTGACCCTGGAAATTTCCATCGAAGGCAGCGGCATTTGCAGTGCCGCGCGCGCTGAGTTGATCCAGATTCAAGACATAGCGTTTGCCGTCAAAATCAAGATCGAAAGAAAAGGCGCCCAGCGTGACCACATTCAGCGGCCCCCAGCCGATTTCGCCGCCCCGGACTTTTACCTTGTCGATCTGCAGATGCAGCGGCAGCGAGATGCTGTCCGGCAGCTTGGCCGGCTCCTTGACCTGATCGATCTTGTTGACGATGGCGAGTTTGCCGATTTGCAGTGCGGTGACATGCAGTTTTCCTGTCAGCAGTTTTGCCAGCTGCGTGTCCAGTTGTATATCGTCGAGCACGATTTTCTGGTTTTCCAGCTGGATGCCGAGTTGCGCTATGTGCAGCGAGCCGTTCAAGTGTCCGCTGACATCTTTGGTTTGCAGCACGCCGTTTGACAACGAGGCTGCAGTCGACAGGGCGAACTGTGCACCGCGTTCGCTATTGAGCAGCCATGCCAGGCCGGCACCTATCGTAATAGCGATGGCGGCGAGTAGCGGCAGCCATACACGTCGTGTGCGCTTGAGCAAGCCGGCAGGTGCATGGTCGGGAGTATTAGAAGCCATAACCGATAGAAAAATGTATGCGCGCTTCGTGTGTTTCGTGACCGTAAGCGAGATCGAGATTGATCGGGCCGATCGGACTGCGCCAGCGCGCGCCGACGCCGCTGCCCTGTTTCAAACGAAAGTTGTTCCAGGTATCGGCGGCATTGCCGGCATCGGTAAACATGGCAGCGCCCCATTGTGGCGTGAAGTAATAGACGAGTTCGGCGCTGACGACTGCGGAGACCGTGCCGCCGACGATGGCACCGTTTTGCGCCACACCCAAACTGTTGTAACCATAGCCGCGTACGGTTTGATCGCCGCCGGTGCGAAACAGCAAATCGCCCGGTACCGTATCGCGGTTGGCGCCGAATACCTGGCCGACCTGGCCGCGCAGCACGGCTTGAAAACCATCATGGTTGCGCGACAGCCAGCTGGCGCGGCCGACCACGCGCGCCAGGCTTTTCTTGTTGACGAGTCCTGCCGGGCCTGCGCTCAATTCTATCGATGCCACATAGCCGCCGCGCCGCGGCGCGATCAGATTGTCGATGCGGCGGCGGGTGTAGCTGAAGGAACCGATCAGTGCTTCGCGATTGGCAGCATAGACATCGCCTATGCGCTGCTGATCCGCGAGGAAGGTAAGTGCCCAGACTTTTTCATCGTTCTTGTCCGGACTGGTCAGGCGGGCGCCGGTCAGAATTTTATTATTGATCTCACCCGAATTGTCCGTGTATTCGTAATGCGCTCCCAGACTTGGGTGCCAGCCATTGCTGATCGCCGGCAGATAGACATCCGAACCCAGTAGTCGCGTATCCCGGTCGACTCGCATTTGCGATTCCAGTCGCCAATCGTGACCGAGAAAATTCCGGTTCAGCCATTTGATCTGCCCTCTGGCACCGGAGTCGGTCGAGAAACCCAGGCCCAGCGACAGGCGCTTGCGTTCGTTTTCATTCAGGTCGAGGCGGATCGGTACATTATTCGGCTGCGCAGGATCGATATCGACGGTTGCAAAGGCGGAGCGGAAATAGCCGGTGTCCTGCACGCGTGCCTGCAGTTCGTTGAGTTTTTCCTGCGAATACGGGTCACCCGGCCGGATCGGATTCAATTCGTCTATCATGCTGCGCGCATAGCGCTGCAAGCCTTCGATCTGCAATGCGCCAAAGGTAAAGGCAGGGCCCGAATCGACTGCCAGCGTCAACGCAGCGCTATTGGTAGCGGGATCTATGCGCGCCTCGCTGTGCGTGATGGATGCTGCCGGATAGTCCCTGACCAGCAGCGCTTTCAGCAAAGTACTTTTGGCTTCGTCCCATGCTTTTTGCCGAAACACGTCGCCGGCCGCCAGACTCCATTGCCGGCGCAGGCGTTCTGTTCGTTGCGGATTTTTTTGCATGACATCGCCGCTGAAAACGATTTCTACCGAGCCGATCGTAGTCGATGCGCCCGGTACGATAGTGAAGCGCACTTGCCACGGTGTCGTCTGCTGATCAAATTCCTGGGTAATGACCGGAGAGAAATAACCTTCGGTCGCCAGTAGCGAGCGTATCTGTTCCGGCGCAATATCGACCAGGCGCTGCACTTCATCTGCGTTCATGTCATCGGCAGACAGACGTCGGGTGATTTCCAGATTGTCGGTCAGCAAGGAGGTGAGACTTCCCGCGCCATTGATGGCCACCGCATACTGGGGCGCAGCCTGCACCTGCAGCGGCAGGAAAAATGCAAACAGAAGGGCGCACAATGCGGATTGCCAGACCAGGCTTGGGTGGAAAATAAGTCGTCTCAGCACAATAGTGTAGGCAAGTTCGGAAATAAGCGGCGACATCGCCATGGCAAGACAGTCATACCGTTTCGGGCAAGCGCCAGAGTATGACAACGAATCTGTCCGGACATGCAAGAATATCAGCATTTGCCTGCAGCGATGGGCAGAGTCCGCAGTGCGGGCCCGTGCTTGCCGGTTGCCGGCAATATCCCTATAGTGGGCGCACAGCAGAATCATGAAAGCAGCAGATGAGTAAATCGCAAGAAAATAAAAAAGAAAAAGAAACGACACAGGCGCATGAAATACGGCCCGGCCAATCGATCGAGCTGCTGAAGGAGTTGCATATCCTGACGCGCGACGGCAAGCTGAATCAGGATAGCCGGCGCAAACTCAAGCAGGTGTATCACCTGTACCAGTTCATCGAGCCCTTGCTGCAGGAAATCCAGAACGATCATCCCGACATCACGCTGGCCGATCACGGCGCCGGCAAATCCTATCTGGGCTTTATTCTGTACGATCTGTTCTTCAAGGAGCGCAAGGACAATTCGCGCATCTACGGCATAGAAACGCGTGATGAATTGGTGCAAAAATCGGAAGCGCTGGCGAAGAAACTCGATTTCCCCGGCATGTCCTTCCTGAATCTGTCAGTTGCCGAATCGATCACCTCGGATAGACTGCCGGAAAAAATCGATGTCGTCACAGCCCTGCATGCATGCAATACCGCCACCGACGACGCGATTCATTTTGCCTTGCAGAAGCAGGCAAAATTCATTGTGCTGGTGCCGTGCTGCCAGGCTGAAGTTGCATCAGTGCTGAAAAAGAACAAGGGCAAGACGCTGGCAAAGAATGCGCTGACTGAAATCTGGCGCCATCCTTTGCACACGCGCGAGTTCGGCAGTCAGGTCACGAATGTATTGCGCTGCCTGCAACTGGAAGCGCATGGCTATCAAGTCAATGTGACCGAGCTCGTCGGCTGGGAACATTCGATGAAAAACGAATTGATCATCGCCAGTTACAAGGACTTGCCGCGCAAGCGGCCTAGTGAAAGATTGCAGGAAGTGCTGCAGACGCTGGGGCTGGAAGAAATGCAAACACGGTTTTTTACCGGCACGAAAGCAGAACAGCCGTAGTCACTGGCGCACCATCAAGTTCTGTATCGAATCAGGGGAATTATCTGCGTTGCGTCATGTGACGCAGATAAGCCAGCAAATCATCCAGCTGCGACTCGCTCAATACCTGTTCTGAAAATGCCGGCATCGTCAATTGCGGCCAGCTGCGTACTGCAGACGGATTGCGTATGTATCGACGTAAAAAATTATCCTGAAAATACTCGGTTGGATTGAAAGGCAGATTCAAATCCGGCCCGACTTTCGCATCGCCGCCGCCGTTGATCTGATGGCAGGCTGCGCACTGCATCGTGTAGATATGCATGCCGCGATATTCGGCACTGTCGGCTGCGATGGAGGCTGCCGGCAGAATTTGCGGATAGCGGTTTTGCAGCGGCGTCACCGCGCTGATCACCGCAATCTGGTACGGCCATAGTTCAGGCGTGATGCCGCTTTTTTCCGGCGCCAGCCAGACCAGATAAAACGGCCCGGCGCTGCGTCCGCCCGCCTTCAATGGCGGCCATGGCGCATTGGCCGCTTCGATCGCGAGCCACGGCTGTGCACCGCCGGACAGCAATGCCGTCGGAATATTGGCGACGAAGCCATCTTCCGCCTTGAACTGCAGCACATCCACGTCGCGCACATCGCGCAGGATGGACAGCAAGGGCAGGGCGCGATATTTCATCGGTTGCTTGTAGGCGGAATCGGCTGGCACTTCTATCGTGCGTACATCCGGATGCCTGAGCAAATCGGCACGCGCCAGTAGCTGCTGCTGTTTGCTGAACGACAGTTGCAGCACCGGTTCTGCCGCATGCGCCGGATTGTCGGCGGCACAGAGCAGCCATGCGGACATGCACAGCAAGCATGCACGGACAGCGGGAGAGAAGAGGGTTTTCATATGGCGCAGAGTTTGCAGATGAGGTCGCTGCAGTATAGCCAAACTTCCCGGAAAATTTGTTTTGCGCGCTAGGTGGAGGATGCCATCTGTCATCGCAAAAGCTCTTTATACTGGACGCCATGACATGGTTTCTTTATTTGCTCGAATGCCGCGACGGCAGTATTTACACCGGCATTGCGGTTGATGTGGCGGCACGTTATGCCGCGCATGAAAAAGGCAAAGGCGCACGTTACACGCGTTCGCATCCGCCGCGCCGCCTGTTGGCGATCGTTGAATATGCGGATCGCTCCACTGCCTCCAAGGCCGAATATGCAATGAAGCGTTTGAGTGCAGCGGAAAAACGCGGCTTCTGCCTGCAGCGCAATGGCTTGTGGAGCGTGCACTTGCCCGGCGCTGCAGTTGATTTCGCAAGCCGAAGCTATACCTTTGAAAGAATAAGTGAATGAGCAAGCAATTTTCCAGCGCCTGCGAGCGCAACCGGCAACCGATACTCGATGTATTAAAAAGCGAGCTCACTGCTTGTACGCGCGTGCTTGAAATCGGCAGCGGTACCGGCCAGCATGCGGTGTTCTTTGGCGCACAGTTGCCGCAACTGATGTGGCAGACCAGTGATCTACTGCAGAATCATCCGAGTATTCAGGCATGGATACAGGAAGCGGAATTGCCGAATGTGTTGCCGCCTATCGTGCTGGATATGACGGATGCAGCATGGCCGGCAGAACGTTTTGACGCCGTCTTCACAGCCAATACCTGTCACATCATGGCGTGGCCGCAGGTCGTGGCCCTGTTCGCCGGCGCCGCGCATATTCTGCCGCCGGGCGGAAAATTATGCGTCTATGGTCCCTTCAATTACGCAGGCAAATTTACCAGCCCCGGCAATGCGCAGTTCGATGCCTCCTTGCGCGCACAAGCGGCGCATATGGGCATACGCGATATCGAAGCCATGCAGTCGCTGGCGCAAGAGCATGGCTTCGTCATGCATGCAGATCATGCAATGCCTGCCAATAATCGCCTGCTGGTGTGGCAGCGCATCTGATGCAAAGTTATTTGCCTGGAGTCGGTAGCGTATCTGTTTTGCAGCCCTTGTAACTGACGCCATTCATTTCCAGCAAGGCTGTGTTGCCCTTGTTCCAGAATGTCGTGCTGCCATCCGCGTAACGCGCGCCGGAACCGGAAATCACTTGCGGCAATGTCAGGCTGCGGCCTGCCAGCAATATCTGCACCTTGTTCGCTTCAAACTTTGCAATAAATTCAATCTCATCGCACTTGAATGCGACGCCTTTGCTGGCAAGCGGAGGCGCAACCGTATTTGCATTGACGACGCGTTCCACCATGATGGTGAGCGGCTTATCGGCTTCATTGAACAAAACCGGATGGGCTTCGGTCGAAGTCCACAGCAACTCGTCCTGGCTATCCAGTATCGATGCGCGCACTGCATAGCGATGGCTTCTGTTGATGGCTGACGGGATATAGCGCAGATTGAACGGCGCGGGAACCTGCACTCCGGGACGCAATGTCTGCTGGGCAATGAATATGCCGCTTTTGTCCGCACGACTGACGTCTTCCAGGTTCACGACGATTTTAGAATCCGGCGGCAGCGCGATGCGTTCGCGGTAAATGACGCTGCCCGTCACATTGCCGGAAAGGGCGGGAAGATTGTCCTGCTTGAGTTTTTTTGCGCAGCCGGTGGCAAGCAGGCATGCAGCCAGCAAGGCGATCAGGGAATAATTTCTTGTCATCTTGCGATCCTGAAAAATGATGGGTGAATAAATTGATTGATCAATAAACTGATTGAGCGTTCAGTTTAACGCGTAAGCACGCCGGTTTTGCCGATGCCCTTCTCCGTATCGATGCCTTGACGGGGCTGGTGTGCGCCAGTAGGCTTTACTGTATCGAGAGAGGATGAAGTGCACTGATGCATTTTCATTCTTTCGGCAAACATTCAAGTTACTTTCAAATTTACATTCAATGCATATAGCGCGGTTTCCCAAAACAGTTTTTCTTTCTCTTGCGATATCCATCATGGTTTTTGGCACGACGGCACAGGCTCAGGAGCCTGATGCTGAAACTTGTTCGTCCAAACCGGGTGTCAGGGCGCTGAAAAATTATCCGGACGTATTCAATTTCTATTACGAAAACGATATGTTCACGGGCACCGATCATAATTACACCAGCGGGGCGAAGTTTTCGTGGGTATCTGCCAATCTGGAAGATTACATCAACGATCCCTGCCTGCCCAAATGGGTGCGGCATCTGAACCAGGTTTCGCAAAAGGTGCAGCCGGGTGCTTTCGATTCACGCAATATGGTGGTTAGCCTGGGACAGGCGATGTATACGCCGACCGACAAAGTGCGTAGCGACCTGATTACCGACGATCGTCCCTACGCCGGCTGGCTGTACCTCGGTCTGGCTTACAACGCGCGCGATGACAAGCATATGGATACGGTGGAGATCGATATCGGCATGGTCGGGCCAGCCTCGCTGGCGCGGGAGTCGCAGAATTTCATACACAAATTGCGCGGCATAGATCGTTTTAACGGTTGGAGCAATCAACTCAATAACGAGTTGGGAATCCAGTTGGTGAAGGAAAGAAAAAAGCGGGTCCTGCAGATATCCAATGCTGGCGGACCGAAGATCGACGCCATCACGCATTACGGATTTAGTCTGGGGAACGTGAAGACGTATGCCAATGCAGGGGTGGAATTCCGCATCGGCACCTATCTGCCGAACGATTTCGGGACCTCACCGATCAGGCCTGCCAGCGATAGCAATGCGCCCTTGCCGGCAAATGTGTCGCGTCGCCTGTCCGACGGTGGTGTGCATGCATTTGTTTCGGTGGATGGACGTGCAGTGGCGCGCGATATTTTCCTCGACGGGAATACTTTTTCCGACAGCCACAGCGTATCCAAACGTTATTTCATCGGCGATGTGGCGGCGGGCGTGGCCTGGCAGTGGGTAGGCGGCAAGATCACCTATGCCCACTATTTGCGCAGCAAGGAATTCCGCGGACAAAAAGACGCACAGAGTTATGGTTCGATTACGCTTAGTCTTGAATACTGACGTACAGTTTTATCTGTACGTCATGAGAGATGAAGAGCCGGATCAGACGCCCTCCGGCAGGCCGTCAAAGAATTCAACCGCGCCGGTTTCCAGCGAATATTCGGCGCCGACGATCAGCAAGCCTTCGTTCTGAATCAGGTTTTCCAGCAGCTCCGAACCATGACGCAAATGATTGACTGAAGCACGGATATTGGCGCGCACTGATTGATGCACCAGCGCTTCGTGGTCATGCTTCAATTCGGTTTCAAGCAGCGTGGCGACCGAAGGGCGAATGCGATCAACAATGGACTTCAAATTGCGCGATTGATTTTCATTCGGTCGTTTCAATTCTTCCAGCGTGGCCAGAATGGCGCCGCAATGCGAATGTCCGAGCACCACCACCAGTTTTGTCTTGTAGCGTTCGGCAGCAAATTCGACACTGCCGACTTGCGAAGGCGCGACAATATTGCCGGCCACGCGGATCACGAATAAATCACCCAGTCCCTGATCGAACACCATTTCAGCCGGTACCCGGGAATCGGAGCAGCCGAGGATGATGGCGAACGGTTCCTGGCCATTGGCTACTTCCTTGCGGCGTGCGCCGCCGGAGGAGTGGTCATCGTTGTGAATATCGGTCACGAAGCGATAATTGCCTTCGCGCAAACGTTCCAGTGCTGCTTTTGCTGTTTGCATATTGCTTTTTCCTTGTATTTTTATTCTTGAGTCACTGCCTGCAGCGTCAAACAGCTGGCGCAAACGGCTGAACGTTTATTACTTTAATGCATTCGATAATGGTTTGTGCCGAAAAATTTTCAAGACCGGACGGGAAATGCATGATTGAAATGGTAGTCAGGGAAGGCTGTGCATGCGTATGCAAAGAGTGACGTAGCATGGGAATGCCGCCAGAAAACAGCAGTTAATAATGGAATGAGAAAAGTTGCTGCATGCTCGATACAGCAAGCAAGCCCGTCGATCGTCGGCGTGCGGCTACCTGATCAGAAATCGAATAATTCACCAATCAGATCTTTTTTGCTTTTCTGGCCATAACCTTCCTTGCTATAGCCGAGCAATTTCTCCTGCCGGGCACTTTTGCGTTCGCTGCGATAACGTATTGCAGGTGTTGCTTCCGTTACTGCATCAGCGGAACGTTCTATCAGTTTGTCGAGCTCGCCCCTATCCAGCCATACCCCGCGGCATTGGGGGCAGTAATCGATTTCAATTGCGTGTCGATCCGACGTGATCAAATGCATGTCGCTGCAAATTGGACATTTCATTGTTGTGCCTTCAAGAATTAACACACCATCCCGACCGGGATGCGAAATCAAAACAACAGAAAACAATCAATGGGTGCCGCTGATCAAGCCGGGCAATTGCCACAGGATGATGAACAGCAAAGTCATGCCCAATAACAGTCGTGTATTGCGCAGCAAGATGCGGCGGGGAGACGGCGACAGGCGAGCTGTTGCCAGGGACGGACGGCGTGATCGGCTGACTGGATTCATATTCAGTACTCCTCAAGTGTGGATGCCGGCATGGTGCTGATCGAGGAAGGCGTGGCAGCATTTTGTGATGCCTGTTTGCCCGCTTTCCAATATGAAGCAGGGTAACTGTACGGCTACTTTTTTCTATTGAAAAGTCGAATATAATCAATTTTTCATTCGTAAAAACTGAATATATAGAGGCGTTATGAGTACGATGAATTACAAGCACCTGCATTACTTCTGGGTGGTTGCCAAAGCGGGCGGCATCGGGCGTGCAAGCGAACGCCTGCACTTGACACCGCAAACCATCAGCGGGCAGATCACGCTGTTTGAAGATGTGCTCGGCTACAAATTATTCAACCGCGTCGGACGACGGCTTGAACTCAATGATGCCGGACGTGTGGTGCTCGGTTATGCGGATGAGATTTTTACGCTCGGCGAAGAGTTGCAGGAAGTATTGCGTTTCAGGCCGGGCGGCTGGCCGCTGCAATTTCGCGTCGGTGTGGCCGATGCCGTGCCGAAGGCGATTGCCTATCTGTTGCTGGAGCCGGCGATGGAATTGCCTGAATCACTGCGCATCGTGTGCCGCGAGGGCAAGCTGACCAATCTGCTGGCCGATCTGGCGGTGCACAGGCTGGATATTGTGATTGCTGATAGCCCGATGCCGGCAAATATCGATGTGCGCGGCTATAACCATTTGCTGGGTGAATGCGGTGTCACTTTTTTTGCGACCGATGAATTGGCAGAGAAATATAAAAAGGGTTTCCCAAAAAGCCTGGATGGCGCGCCCTTCCTGATGCCGGGTGAAGATGCCGCCGTGCGGCCGCGTTTGCTGCGCTGGTTCGAGAAGGAAAAAGTACGCCCAAGCATAGTCGGCGAGTTTGACGATGGTGCCTTGCTGCAGGCATTCGGCGGCGCAGGAAAAGGTATTTTTGCGGCGCCGTCAGCGGTTGCGGATCAAATCATCAAGCAATACAGCGTGACGGAAATCGGCCGCACCACGGTGGTTACTGAACAGTTCTATGCGATTTCGGTGGAGCGGCAACTGACGCATCCCGCCGTGGTGGCGATCAGTTCTGCCGCGCGTGAAAGTCTGATCGGCTAGAGGTGATCGCCGGCCAGAGAACATAGTGCGCACCTATCGTGCCAGTTCAGGCGACCGTACATGCTCGGGGCGCACGCCTATGCCTACCGCGTATGCCGGCAGCACGCGCAATGCCGGCCAGCGATGCAGTAGCCGCATGGGCCACGGAGTCGTGATTGCCTGATTCCGTTTGCGCTTGACGAGTGGTATCAGCAAGCGATTCTGTATTGTTACCTGCATCGCTTGCGTGACGCGGGTCGGAAACAGGCGGCGTTTTTGTACTTGCGCCAGCAGCGGCGTCAAGTCTTGTGCGGTGACAGCGGGATCGGCCAGCGACTGCGCCAGTATATTGGCAGTTGCCAAGGCATCCTGAATCGCGAGATTGATGCCGACACCGCCCACCGGCGACATCGCATGTGCGGCATCGCCTATGCACAGCAAGCCCGGCTTCCACCAGTGTTCCAGCCTATCAACCGTCACACTCAGCAATTTGATGTCGTCCCAGCTTTGCAGCGAGCTCACGCGATCTGCAAAGAGCGGCGCGACTGTCGCAAGTTCGGCATGGAAGGCGGCCAGTCCGCGTGCACGTATGGCGGCTATGCCGCCTTTCGGAATGACATATGCACATTGCCAGTAGCTGCCACGATGCAGCATGACAAAAAACTGTCCGGCGCCCAGTCGCGCTCCGGTGCCGGACGGATCGCCGGCCGCCATCGGCAGGCGCATCCACAGGACATCGATGGGCGCACCGAGATCGCGTACCGTGAGTCCGGCCGCTTTGCGCACGGTTGAATGACGGCCATCGGCGCCGATGGTCAGATCGGCATTGACGAGCAGGGGACCGTCAGCCGTCTCGGCACGTACGCCTGTTACGTATCCGTCCTGTTCCAGCAGCGTAGTCACTTCGGCATTTTGCAGCAGGTGAAAATGCGGATAGCCGACCGCGTGATCGCGCAGGAAATCGAGAAATTCCCATTGCGGCATCATGGCGATGAAATTGCATTGCGTACGCAGCCGTGAAAAATCGGCGATCGTCCATGCCTGGCCGGCCACCGTGACGCTCAGCTGGTAGGCCTTGTCATGCGGGCGCTGCAAAAAAGTCTGCAGCAAACCGAGCTCATGCATGATTTGCAGCGTGGACGGATGCACGGTATCGCCGCGAAAGTCGCGTAAAAAATCACCGTGTTTTTCCAGCACGACGACATCCACGCCTGCACGCGCCAGCAGCAAGCCCAGCATCATGCCGGCCGGACCACCGCCGGCAATGCAGCAACGCGTATGAAGCTCATTTGGCATGCATTTCCTTTTTTGAAAATGAATACGGCTAATGCAAGTGCTTCAGGATGCCGTTTCCTGCCTGCGGCATATGGTGATTATGCGGATTGTTTCAAATGAAAGTAAAGCGGAAGGAGGCAGAAATGCGTGTGGCGGGGCAGTGAGCAGATCAGCCTTGCTCATGCATGGAATGATGCAAGGTTTCCATGCATTGCAAAGCTGATTCTATTTTTCAGTATGACTGAATATGTTTACTGGAATGAGCCTGTCTTGGTCGTACTAAATGGAACCACAGTGATATGAGCCGGTTCGCTTGAATCTTCCGTTTCGACGTCAGCATCGTCCTGATTTTCCTGTTCTTCAGTAGCGCGCAGGGTATGCGCATCCGGAATACGTCGGACGTGGGTCAGGAAGTTCGGGTTATTGAGTTCATTGTTGTACATGTCGATTCCTTATCGAGTGCAGCTTGCGAAATTCGGCAAGCGCAGGGGTTGTTATCGCATGTCGCGGTTTTGCATTTAGGCAAAATCGGTGCGCGACCCGAGTGGCGAGAATAAATGAGCCGGTATCGATTGGCGATCAGAGATCATCCCAAAATTTTGTAGGAATGCTCTGACGAAGGTGCTGCAAAAGTGCAGCGAAGATGTAATGAAAATGCAACGAAAGTGCATGTTCGGTGCCAAGTATACCGCTTAATACATTTCGGCGTATTTCACTGCGGTGGAATGGAAGCGTGGTTACGTCTGGCGAACGATGGCGGAATCTGTTGTGGAGACTGAACGGTAATGCTGCGCTGGTTTTCAGCGCAGCGCGATCATAGTGGATTTCTGTGCGGGAAGAAAAATAATCCGGATCTATTTCGGTGCAGCGACAGCTTGTCTAATTTGCATTGTCATCTTTTGCTTCTGCTTCGCGTCTTTCCTGCCGCCATTCCATCGTCGTTTTCAGGATCAGCGTCAGCAGCGCCATGCAGGCGAGCAGGGCGGCAGCGGTAAAGGCGGCTGCCGTTTTGTAATCGTTATTGAGCTGCTCCACCAGCAAAGGCAGCGTCAGGGTTTGATTCATGATGGTGCCGGATACTACTGCAACTGCGCCGAATTCGCCGACTGCCCGTGCATTGGTAATCACGGCGCCGTACAGCAAAGCCCATTTAATGTTGGGCAAGGTCACGTGGCGGAAAATCTGCCAGCCGGTGGCGCCCAGCGACAAGGCGGCGATTTCTTCCTCGGTGCCCTGTTTCTGCATCAGTGGCATCAGGATACGGGCGATATACGGTGCCGTTACAAAAACGGTGACCATGATGATGCCCGGCCATGCAAACATCAGCTGCACATCTTTTGCATACAGCCATTGGCCGATTGCGCCTTCCAGTCCATAGACCACCAGATAGCAGAAGCCGGCGACCACGGGCGAAGTCGCATAGGGAATCTCGACCAGCGTGATCAACAGGCGGCGGCCAAAAAAATCGTAATGCGTGACGCACCATGCGAGCAGAATGCCGAACACCAGATTGATGGGCACCGTCAATACGGCAGCCAGCAGCGTCAGGCCGAGTGCGTGCTGCATGTAATCTTCACCGAGATTCTGTCGCAGCAGTTCCAGGCCGCCACTGAATGCCTGCGTGAAAATCAGGATCAGCGGTAATACCAGCAACAGGATCGTCATTACAATGCCGAGCCCGACCAGAATCCACTGATGCGTGGCGGCAGGGCGTTTGATGGTGGATGCCATGCTTATTTTCCTCCTGCTGTTTTGAACAGCCGTCCCTGCACAACCTGCAGCAGGAACAGCAATAGCAGTGAGGCCAGCAAGACCACGGAGGCGATGGCCGCAGCTGCCGGGTAGTTGTATTCCTGCAGACGGACGAACAGCATCAGCGATGTGACTTCAGTCTGGAAGGGGATATTCCCGGCAATCATGATGACGGCGCCGAACTCGCCCAGGCTGCGGATGAAGGCTTGCGAGGAACCAGTAATCAGGGCGGGGATCAGCGTCGGCAAAATCACGCGCCAGAAAATCTGCCACTTGTTTGCGCCCAGCATCAGCGCCGCTTCTTCCAGCTCGTTTTCCATGTCTTCCAGCACAGGTTGTACCGAACGCACGATGAAGGGCAGGCTGGTGAAGATCATCGCCACCACGATGCCGGGAAATGCATAGGAAACCTTGATGCCGAGGATGGTGAACCATTGCCCAAGCCAGCCGGTGGGAATGAACAGTGCAGAAAGCGTAATGCCGGCCACCGAAGTCGGCAATGCAAACGGTAGATCGACCAGAGAATCAATCAGGCGGCGACCGGGAAAGTCGTAACGCGTAATGATCCACGCCAGCAGGAAGCCGATGAAGGTCACGATCACGGTGGAGTAAAACGCACCCATCAGCGTGACTTTGTAACTTTGCAGCACGCGCGCATCGGTAACCGCGAACCAGTATTGATCGAAGCTCATGCCGCTGACGTAGACCAGCAGTGCCGAAACTGGCAGCAAAATTACCAGGCTGATATACAGCACCGAAAAGCCGAAGCTTATCGAGAAGCCCGGCAGGATCGGCGTGTTGCGGAAGAAGCGGAGAGACAAATTCACAATAGGGTGCTCGGCGGCAGTGAGGCGTTGCGATAAACGCGATTCAGAAAACAAAACGACCATCCAGATGACGGATGGTCGTGTGGAAGGTGGCATTGTAAACCACCGTCATCCCGAATGACAAAGAACAACGCTGATGCAACAGGATCGCTGTTGCATCAGCTGCCTGACTTAGTTCCGTTGGCTGAGCAATTGATCCAGCGTCGCGCCGCCGGCGAAATGTGCAGCCTGAATCTGATCCCATGTACCGAGTACTTTGGTTGGATCGATCAAGCGTACTTTTGCGTAACGATCCGCCACCACTTTCGCGACATCCGGATGGTGCACGCGATAGTTGAAGGTGGTCAGCAGCAATTGAATTTCACGCGAGTATTCGTAGTTAAGGTAAGCGGTGGCAACCTTGCGGGTGCCTTTTTCATCGACGACCTTATCGACCACGGCAACCGGAAATTCAGCCAGCACGGAAACGGGTGGAACGACGATTTCGTATGCGCCGGATTTGAACTCATCGCTCTTTGCGATATTGATCACTTCCGATTCAAAGGTCAGCAAGGCATCGCCCTGATTGTTTTGTGCAAATGCCACGGTGGCACCACGGCCGCCGGTAGGGAAGTTCACGACATTGTGCAGCAGCTTGCCGACGAATTGCTTGGTCTTGGCCTGGTCGCCCTTGAATTTTTCATTCGCGTACAGCCATGCGCCGAGATAGGTATAGCGCGCATTGCCCGAGGTTTTAGGATTCGGGAATACGACTTTCACGTCGTCGCGTACCAGATCGTCCCAGTTCTTGATGTTCTTCGGATTGCCTTTGCGTACCAGGAAGGCGATGGTGCTGTAGTAAGGCGAAGCATTGTTTGGAAATGCTTTTTGCCAGTCTTTACTCACCAGGCCGCGTTTGGCGAGGATGTCGATATCGGTCACTTGATTGAAGGTGACGGTATCGACTTTTTTGCCTTGCAGGATATCTTGCGCCTGGCGCGAGGTGCCGGCAAACGATTGGTCGATCTTCAGATCCTGACCGGTTTGCGCTTTCCATTGGGCCTGGAATTTCGGATTGATGGCGGCAAAGACTTCGCGCGCAACGTCGTACGACGCATTCAATATCGGTTTGTCCTGCGCCTGCGCGGCGCCTGTCAGCAGGGTAGCCGCAGCGGCTGTGAGTAAAACAACTTTTTTCAACATAAGCTACTCCATGTTTGCGTAAAAATTCGTGGCAGGAAAATGATCACCTAGTCGCAATACTGCGTGTCGGCAATGATGTGAATCCAAGCAACTTCCCGAGTGGAAAGAAATATATCAAATATCCTTATTCGTTCCAACGATAGTTTTCGCATGTGATCATGCGAAAAAAGCATAAGGGGCGGTTTATGGTGATTGATACGAAGAAAACCCATATTCAATAACCACAAACCAAAAAAATAAACCCCAAAAAAAACGCCCCGAAAATTCGAGGCGTTTCATATATTTACTGCTGCTATAAAAGCATCAGCCATTCAATAACTGATGCAATCAAACCAAATCAACCCAGGTTTTTCGCAACGAAATCCCAGTTCACCAGCGCCCAGAACGACTCAACATACTTCGGACGCGCATTGCGGTAGTCGATGTAGTAAGCGTGTTCCCACACGTCGCAGGTCAGCAACGGTGTGTCGGCGCCGGTCAATGGGCAGCCGGCGTTCGAGGTGTTGGCCAGATCGAGCGAGCCGTCGGCTTTTTTCACCAGCCAGGTCCAGCCGGAGCCGAAGTTGGTGACGCAGGATTTGGTGAATTCTTCCTTGAACTTGTCGAAGGAACCCCATTTTGCGTTGATAGCATCAGCAACTTTGCCGCTTGGAGCGCCGCCGCCGTTTGGTTTCAGGCCGTTCCAGTAGAAAGTGTGGTTCCAGACTTGCGCTGCATTGTTGAATACGCCGCCGGAAGATTTCTTGATGATGTCTTCGAGCGATGCGTTTTCGAATTCGGTACCTTTGATCAGGTTGTTCAAATTCGTCACATAGGTCTGGTGATGCTTGCCATAGTGGTATTCGAGTGTCTCTTTGGAGATATGTGGAGCAAGTGCATCCAACGCATAGGGCAGTGCCGGCAGGGTATGTTCCATGGTCGTCCTTTTAGGGGTTAAAAATAAGTGTTCTTTTTGAAAGGGCTTATTGTAAGACGGTTATGCAATGCTTGCACACGACGCAAGTCAATTTCCGTGAACGTGGCTTGGAGGGCGCAGGGGGAGACAAATAGTCGAAACGATGACAGCGTTCGTTTTATCAGTTTTTCACGGTGCCTTTTATACTGCTTTACTCCAGAGTTTGCTGCACGCTGGCAATGCCGATCTGCGCGGTACCGTCTGCCAGCCGTACTGTGACATTCTGTCTTGGCCGCAACTCCTGTGGCGCACGCACGATATGCCCTTTTTCATCGCTGATGATGGCATAACCGCGTTCCAGCGTGCGTTGCGGATTGAGCATTTCCAGTTGTGCGGAAAGTGCGCGCAAACGCTGCTCCTGCGTGGCGTTGCGCGTCTTCATCTGGTTGCTCAGGCGACGCGCGTGTTCGGCGACGCGAGCGCGCTGGATGCGGGTGTCAGGTAATTGTGTCAGCCAGCGATTGCGCAAATGCGCCAGCGCAAACTGCGCCTTGCCGAGCGGAATGCGGGTGGCGTGTCCCAGACGCGCCTGCAGGTTTTGCAGTTTCATCTGCTTGTGCGCGATTGTGGCTGATGGGCTGATCAGGCGGCGCGATAACCAGTCCAGCGTTTGCGCGGAATCCGACAACTGTCTTTTCAGTGCGCGGCGCATATCGTCGGCTTCGGTTTGCAGCCGCGCCAGCCATTCCGTGCGCGGCGTCGCTGCCAGCTCTGCCGCCGCAGTTGGTGTGGGAGCGCGCACATCGGCGGCGAAATCGGCAATCGTAAAATCGGTTTCGTGGCCGACGCCGACGATGACGGGAATATCGCAGCCGACTATCGTGCGGGCGACGATTTCATGGTTGAACGACCACAGGTCTTCTATGCTGCCGCCACCGCGGCATACCAGCAACACATCGCATTCGGCGCGCGCCGAAGCGGTGGCGATCGCCTGTGCGATCTTGTTGGCGGCGCCTTCGCCCTGTACCGGCGTCGGATACAGGATGGCGCGCACATGCGGTGCGCGGCGTTGCAGCGTCGTCAGGATATCGCGCAGCGCAGCGGCTTGCGGACTGGTGACGATGCCTATCGTGCGGGCAAATGCAGGAAGCGGGCGTTTGCGCGCAGGATCGAACAAGCCTTCAGCCGCCAGCTTTTCCTTCAACTGCAAAAACGCTTCGTACAGATTGCCGACACCGGCGCGCCGTATCGCTTCCACGCTCAGTTGATAATCGCCGCGCGGCGCATACAGCGTGACCAGAGCACGCACTTCTACCCGGTCGCCTTCGCGCGGCATGAAATCCGCATATTGGGCACGGCCGCGAAACATCACTGCACGCACCTGGGCCGCATCGTCTTTCAGCGTGAAATACCAATGCCCGGAAGCGGCGCGCGTGAAGTTGGAAATTTCGCCGGCTATCCATGTGAGCGGAAAGCTGCGTTCCAGCATGCGGGAGACCGCCTGGTTCAATGCAGAGACGGTGAGCACGTTTGGTGTCGGCGTCTGGTTCGGATTCGGATAATCGGTAGGCATGGCTTCTTACTTGATTTGTACTTGAATTTGCGCAGCGCTCAGCGCGCCGACCGTGTTTTATATAAGGTTGCAGCACCTTCTGCAACCAGCAAGAATACGGCAATCCAGATGGGAATGTAGGTCAGCCATTCGTGCGGCTTGATGCTTTCTCCCAGCAGCAGCGCGACCAGAACCAGCAGCACGGGTTCTACATAACCAAGCAGGCCGAACAGGCTGAGGCGGAGTATCTGGCTGGCGACCATATAAAAAATCAATGCACATGCGCTGATGACGCCGAGCAACGGGATCAGCAGATAGAGTAATGGATGTTCTCCTAGCGCTGTCAGATCGAGATTGCCCGCGTGGATGAACCACAAGCCCACAGGCAACAGCAGCGTCATGTCAAACCACAGACCGCCCAGATTGTTTGCACCCAGGCGGCGGCGTAACACGAAATACAGCGGATAGCCGAAAGCTACCACCAGCGTTTCCCATGAAAAGCTGCCAACCTGAAACAGTTCGTTGGCGACACCGCACACGGCACAGAGCGCGGCCAGTTTCTGCAGCCGGGAGAGACGATCCTGATAGACGATGCGGCCGGTCAGCAACATGGTCAATGGCAGCAGGAAGTAACCCAGCGAAACATGCAGCGCACGACCATGCAGCGGTGCCCACATGAAGAGCCATAACTGGATGCCAAGCAGCGCAGAGGTGGCGAGCGCGCCGATGAAAAGCAGGGGTCGGCGGCGCACTCTTTGCGCCAGCGTGTATATCAGTTGCTGGCGGCCGCAAGTCCAGATGAAGAGCGTCAGGAAGGGGAGTGTCAGCAGTGTACGCCAGCCGAAAATTTCTTCACCGTCAAGTGGAGTCAGCAGTGTCGAATAGAAATACAGAACGGCAAACAGTGTCGAACTGAGCACAGAAAAAATAATACCTTTGGACACTGCAACTCCATCATCAATAGGCCGGATTATTCGAGCGCTCAAGTATAAGGATTTCTTTGCGGATGGAAGTGCGTATTTGCCGAAATGCCCGACTTTGTACAGGGCCAATTCTGATGAATGGCCGGATTTGCGTTGTTCATGGCTGGATTTGCATCATGTCAAGGCTATATGACTGCACGGCGTCGGCTTCACATGTCCGGCGTATTGCATTATGATGAGTGGCTTACTAAAGCAAGGGACGATCTCTCAAGGCGTAAAAACACGCTGTTGATGAAGAGGCAGGATAGAAAAGTTGGCCGCCGAATCTCGATTTCGGCCGTTGCTGCCAACAGGATTATGCGGCTTCCAGAGATGGAGGCCGTTTTCTTTTTTCGTCCCGATGGATTGGGTATGCGAACCTGAAGCTGGCTTCAGGTCTTCGCTTGTTTAATCGCCTGAAGCAATACTTCAGGCATGTAGCTTTGCCGGCACGACATTAGCAGGAGCTGTGATGGATTACGAAATACCGGAATCGTTGGTCAATGTACTGTTGGGGATGATAGAAGCCGAATCTCCCCTGGCAAAACGCCTTACCGAACATGGTGTATGTCACGGTAACATGATCGTGCCCAGCAAGCTGTTTGATGCTGCGGCGCTGAACAATCTGTACACTTTGTGCAAGGCACAGGACGAGCGCGCGCTGATGTTTCAGTTGCTGGCGCAGGATAATATTCTCGGCGCACCGCAAGCGCGAAAAATTCCGAGTCTCGACAAGCTGGTGCCTGGCTTGGCCGCCTATCTGTCACGTGATGTGATCGACGGCTGGCTTTACAAGCGCAACAAGGACGGCGTGCTGTTGCCTTGGCTGGTGCATAGCTTGCGCTATGTGGTGCCGGATCTGGGTGCGCCTTATGTTGTGGTCGATCTGCTGGCCAACACGATGCCGGCCGCCAACAAGGAAACATCGTCCGACTACCGGATGCGCCGTTCGGGCATGACAAATGCGATCGTGATCAATACACACGATATCGCCAACCGCACCATTCCCGAGTTGCTGACTGAACGCGGCTACTTCAAGGAGTGCGCCGAATTCAAGCAGGAGTACGAGGCACACGCCAAGTCTTTTCTCAAGCACCAGACGCAATTCGGCGCGCAGTTCGTGGCGCGCCATTCGGCTTTTTACAATGACGAAAAATCCCGTTTCCATCTGATGCGTATACGGGATGGCGTTTCCGCGAAATGCGTCAACGATGAAGAGATGCTGGATCGCCGTTTTGAAATGAGTGCGGATTGCTCGTTCTGGCGCGACGCTGGTTTCGAAGTCGGTTTTGAAAAAATTCCGCTGCACTGCTATCTGTACATGTTCCATCTGGAACTGCACCAGAATATCTGGGTGCACGTGCAAAACCTGACGGCATATCAATACAAGCCCGAGTTGCGCGACAAGCTGATTCTGCCTGATCACCATCGCGATCTGATCGACATCCTCACCGCCGACATGACGGTGCTGATGGAAGATATCGTCGAGGGAAAATCGGGCGGCACCACCATTTTGTGCAAGGGCGCGCCCGGTTTGGGCAAGACGCTGACCGCTGAAGTGTATTCCGAAGTCGTCGGCAAGCCGCTGTATCGCGTGCATTCCGGTCAACTCGGCATTACGGCAGCTTCGGTTGAACACAACCTGTCGCAGATCTTGCGTCGCGCCGCGCGCTGGGACGCGATCCTGCTGCTGGATGAAGCCGACGTGTACATACGCTGTCGCGATAACGATCTGCAGCACAATGCAATCGTGGCGGAATTCCTGCGTACGCTGGAATACTTCAATGGCTTGCTGTTCATGACCACCAATCGCATTCAGGACGTGGACGATGCCATTCTGTCGCGCTGCATTGCGACCATCCAGTATGAAACGCCGTCGAAGGAAGACGCCATGCGTTTATGGAAAGCCTTGTCTGCGCAATTTGGCGTCGAATTGTCGGACCAGCTGATCGATGCATTGAGCAATACCTATGCAAAATCGAGCGGCCGCGACATCAAGGAATTGCTGAAACTCACTTCCAAGTTCTGCAAGAGCAAGAAAATCCCGTTCTCTGAAGAGACTTTCAGACAATGCGCGATGTTTCGCGGCATAGCCTAGCGTGCTGTCACGGCAGGCGGGCATGATGCTCGCCTGCCGGCGGAAATCAAGGTGAAAATACGCTGGATGTGCACAGCTTCATTTTTGTGCAGCGTGAAAAAACGCTTTGAAATCAAACGCTTTGCGTTCTTCCATGCAGTTGCGCACAATGTTATCCACAGAAAATGTGCACAAGCTGCAAACTCATCGGTTCTTGGGTAATGAAAAGAATTTCATGGATTGCTCCGATGACGGTTAACATGGCGTAGCGATGTATTCCGGCCGTTTCGGCACCGCCGGAAACTTGCTCTCGTTGCGCCAAACCGTTACATTCTCCATCCAACCTTATTTGAACCAAGAAGGAGCTTCCTTTGCTCGCCATTATTCATGCAGCAGGCTGGCCGATCTGGCTGCTGCTGATCGCTTCCGTTATTGCATTGACCCTGATTATCGAACGCAGCCTGTATTTGCGCCGGCGTCGTATCCTGCCGCCGAACTTGCTGGAAGAAGTGGTGCGGGTTTATCACAATGGCAAAATTGATGCGAACGTGGTGGCAACACTGGAAAAGAATTCGCCGCTCGGTCGTGTACTGGCCGCCGGTTTGCGCAACGTGAATACCCCGCGCGATGTGATGAAGGAATCGATCGAGGAAGCCGGGCGCGGTACTGCGCATGAGCTGGAGCGTTTCCTGACGACGCTGGGAACGATCGCCACACTGGCGCCGCTGATGGGTTTGTTTGGCACCGTGGTCGGCATGATTGAAATTTTCGGTTCGCAAAATGCGACCGGCACCGGCGCCAATCCGACGCAACTCGCACACGGGATTTCGATCGCACTGTACAACACCGGTTTCGGCCTGGCGATTGCGATGCCTTCGCTGGTTTTCTATCGTCATTTCCGCGCCCTGGTCGACAGCTTCCTGATCGATATGGAGCAGCAGGCAGTGAAATTCGTTGATATCGTGCATGGCGCACGCAAATGATGCCTGTCACTAAGAGCCGGAGAAAAGACGTCTCATGAACTTCCGCAAAGGACAAGGTCGCGAGGACCCGGAAATCAATCTGATCGCGTTCATCGACGTGTTGTTGGTGATCCTGATTTTTCTGATGGTGTCGACCAGCTACAGCAAGTTCACCGCTTTGCAGATTACATTGCCGACTGCGGATGCGGAAAAAGCGATGGAACGGCCATTTGAAATCAATGTCATTGTCGATGCGCAGGGCCGATATGCGGTCAATAACACGCGGGTCGCGGTGCAGAATCCGGAAGCCCTGGCCGAAGAATTGACTGCGGCGGCAAGTGCATCCGGTAAAGCCGATGTAGATCCGGTCGTTATCATTGCGGCAGAGGCCACTGCCACGCATCAGAGCGTGATCAATGTGCTGGAAGCAGCGCGTATCGCCGGCTATTCCAAAGTGACCTTCGCGGCACAGACCAGCGGTAAAAAATAAACCTTGTCGCTGCCGTCTGCTGCGGCAGTGTCTTTCATTCACGGAAGCGTGCCCTTGGTCCTGCAACGTTCTACTCTCGAAGAATTTTTTAAGCGGACGTGGGCGCGGCGCGGCCTGGCGGCTTGGCTGTTGCGCCCTTTATCCTGCCTGTTCGGTGCGCTGTCTGCCTTGCGCCGCCTGTGTTATCGCCTCGGTATCGCCAAAACGCATCGCATGCGGGTGCCGGTCATTGTGGTGGGAAATATTTTCGTCGGCGGAACCGGTAAAACGCCGCTGACGATCTGGCTGGCGCAGACATTGCAGAAGGCGGGTTTCCATCCAGGCGTGATTTCGCGCGGCTATGGTGCCAGCAGCGATGTGCCGCGCCTTGTCACCGCACATGCACTGGCGCAGGAAGTCGGCGACGAACCCTTGCTGATTGCCCATCGCACGCAATGCCCGGTGATGGTCGGGCGCGATCGGGTCGCCGTTGCGCAGGCTTTGCTGGCAGCGCATCCGCAAGTGGATGTGATTATTTCGGATGATGGCTTGCAGCATTACCGTCTGGCACGCGATATTGAAATCATGCTGTTCGACGGACGCGGCAGCGGCAACGGCTGGCTGCTGCCGGCCGGTCCTTTGCGTGAGCCGGTATCGCGGCGGCGCGACTTTACCGTGATCAACGGCTCGCCGGAAGAAACGGCGATGCCGCCGGATGTGATTCAAATGCGCTTGTCCGGCGTGATGGCCGAGCCTTTGGCAGCGAGCAATCTGCCGTCGGAAAATTTGCCGTCGCGCGCATTGCGTTCGTTTTCTGTCGTTACCACCGGCTTTTCTCCGGCGCGGATACTGGCGGCTGCCGGAATCGGCAATCCGGGGCGTTTTTTCGCCCAGTTGCGGGCTGCCGACCTGCAGTTTGACGAGATGCCATTGCCGGATCATTACGATTTTGTCGATAATCCTTTTGCTGAAGTGAATGCCGATGTGATTCTGATCACGGAGAAGGATGCAGTAAAATGTCGGCAAAACGATGCACTAAGAAACGATCCGCGCGTGTGGGTTGTACCTGTAACTGCGCATCTTGATGGTGCGTTTGCTGAACAAATTGTGGAGAAACTCCGTGGACACTCGATTGCTTGATATTCTGGTTTGCCCGGTCTGCAAAGGCCCGCTTGAACATGATAAAAAAACGCAGGAACTGATTTGCAAGGTCGATAAACTCGCCTATCCGATTCGTGACGGCATCCCTATCATGTGGGCCGACCAGGCGCGCGATTTGCAGACGCCTGCGGCCGGCTGAGGCTGGCCGTCGCCATTCCGGAATTCATCGATGTCCTTTACCGTCATCATTCCCGCCCGTCTTGCTTCCACCCGCTTGCCGAATAAACCGCTGGCCGATCTGGGCGGCAAGCCGATGATCGTGCGCGTGGCGGAACGGGCCATGCAATCCGGCGCGGCACGCGTCATTGTGGCGACCGATCATGCCGATATTTTCGCTGCATGTGCGCAAAACAATGTGGCCGTGCAAATGACGCGCACCGATCATCCGTCCGGCACCGACCGCATTGCGGAAGTGGCGGCAGCGCTCGGTTTGTCCGACGATGCGGTGATCGTCAATGTGCAGGGCGATGAACCACTGATCGATCCCTCGCTGATTGCCGCCACCGCGACCCTGATTTCGCGTGAGGTGCCGATGGCAACGGCGGCGCACACGATAGACGATATCGCCGATGCCTTTAATCCGAATGTGGTGAAGGTCGTGCTGGATAAATCCGGACGTGCGTTGTACTTTTCGCGGGCGACGATCCCCTGGCATCGCGACGGTTTTGCGCAAGGCAGGGAGCAACTGCCGACAGCTTACGCGCCGCTGCGCCATATCGGTTTGTACGCATATCGGAATGCCTTCCTTCAGGCGTATCCTCAACTTGCTGTATCGCCGCTGGAACAGATCGAAGCGCTGGAGCAATTGCGCGTGTTGTGGCATGGTGTGCCGATTGCCGTGCACGTCACTCCGCATGCGCCTGCAGCAGGCGTGGATACACCGGAAGACTTGTTGCGCGTGCGTCGTTATTTCACGCAATGATGGCGTGCTTTGTTGCAATGCAACAAAGGCAAAACATGGATTTGATATAATTTTGTGGTAAGTTTCGTGCAAAGTTCATAGCGCAAATCTATAAATCACGACTATCCTCCGGCGCCGCTATCGCGCCTTTCGGTAATAGAATTCAAAACTCGTTTTAGGAAAAATTTCATGCGCCTCATCCTTTTAGGAGCGCCTGGTGCCGGTAAGGGCACGCAAGCTGGTTTCATCAAAGACAAATACAATATCCCGCAAATTTCCACTGGCGACATGTTGCGCGCTGCGGTCAAGGCAGGCACGCCATTGGGCATCGCTGCCAAAAAAATCATGGACGAAGGTGGCCTGGTATCGGACGACATCATCATCGGCCTGGTCAAGGACAGATTGAAGGATGGGGATTGTGCAAACGGCTATCTGTTTGATGGCTTTCCGCGCACCATTCCGCAAGCCGATGCAATGAAAGATGCCGGCGTCGCCATCGATTACGTGCTGGAAATCGATGTGCCGGACGAAGCGATTGTCGAACGCATGAGCGGCCGTCGCGTGCATCCTGCATCCGGTCGCACTTATCATGTCAAATTCAATCCGCCGAAAGAGGCAGGTCGCGATGATGTGACCGGCGAAGAGCTGATCCAGCGCGACGACGACAAGGAAGAAACGGTCAAGAAACGTTTGTCCGTCTATCACGACCAGACAGAAGTGCTGGTTGGCTATTACAACAAGTGGGCAGAATCCGGTCAGCCGGGTGCGCCCAAGTATCGCAAGATCGCCGGCGTCGGTCCGGTCGATCAGATTCGCGACAACGCCTTTAAAGCGTTGGAAGGCTGAACATAAAGCGGACCATGTGTCCGCTTTTTTCATGCCTGTTCATTTATTTGCGTAGCCGCTTGTTCTGGTTCTTATATCGCTATAGCATTAAACCGTATTGATG
>NZ_JBEBPO010000013.1:0-38396 GCF_040395855.1 Herminiimonas fonticola
CCAGCAGCAGAAGCTCCAGCAGCTCCTGCAGCACCAGCAGCTGAAGCTCCAGCAGCTAAATAATTCAGATTATTTCTGAATGAAAAAGCCGACCTGATGGTCGGCTTTTTTTATGTCCGCATATTGCAACTCATCACCGATGTGTCAAATCCACCCAATCAAAGCCATCTTCCTGGCACGCAATGCTCACTTCTGCCCGTCCCTCCATCACGCTGGCAAGTGCCGTGCGCGCAAGTTCTGAAGTATTGTTTTTAAGACTCAGGTGTGCACCGACCACACACTTCAGCCTGGATTTATCCAACGCATGCAATATCTCGCCCGCAGTCTGATTGGATAAATGACCATAATCGCCGCCAATCCGCTGCTTGAGCGAAGCCGGATATGCGGAGTCACTAAGCATCTGCCTGTCGTGGTTACATTCCAGCAGCAAGGCATCACAAGCACTCAAAGCGCTAATCAGGTGCGGCGTCGCATGGCCCGCATCGGTCAGAACACCCAGCTTCAAGCTGCCATTATTGGCAACATATTGCACGGGCTCGCGCGCATCATGCGGAACGGTGTAGGGAAAAAGCTGCAGGTCGCCGATGGCAAACGCTTCGCCATCACGGCAAAAATGAAAAGCCACATCATCACACTGAGTGCGAATTGCCTGATAAGTGCCGAAAGTAAGCCAGACCGGGAGACGATGACGGCGCGCAAACTTGAATACGCCGCCTACATGGTCTTGATGTTCGTGCGTGACAATAATGCCGGCAAGGTCGCCAGGCAGCATCTGCAATCTTGCCAGACGCCGCTCGGTTTCCCGAATGCCGAAGCCGCAATCCAGCATGACCGTCGTGCGTGTCGTGCCGGATTGGGTAGAAATGAGTAAGGCGTTTCCTTCACTGCCACTGCCGAGGCTGGCAAATTTCAAGCGCAGACCTCGTCAGTCGCATCCATACACAAACGTTATTTCAATTGCTCATTCAACAAAGTGAGGATCTTTTCACCGGTTTTGGAAACTTCCGGTTTGCCTTCATTATTCAACACGGAAATCTTGCTCGAATCAGCAGTCCCCTGTACTGACACGCGATACTTGGCAGCGGCCTTGTCTTTCTCAGCCTTGGAACCGAAGGTGAACAGATTACCGAAGAAACCTTTTTTCTCGGTAGTTTTTGCATCATCGCCCTGATCGACGTAGCGCACAAAATACAGGCCTTGCGTACGATCACGATCTTCGACGGTAAAGCCGACACGATCCAATGCCAGGCCAACACGACGCCATGCACGATCGAAGCTCTCTTCTACCTGCACATAGTTGCCGGCAGTATTCTTGACCAATTTTGCACGTGACGATTGCGCCACGACATTTGCAACAGCCGCTTTGGCTCGCGTGCCCTCAACGCCGAGCTGCACCATCAGGCGCGACAGGAATTCGGCTTCCAGATCCGGATCGGAAGGACGCGCGGTCCAGACGGTGGTTTCCTTGTCCGAACCGGTCAGCACCTCTTCAGCGCCGCGATGGCTGACATAAACCTCCGTTGCACCATCGCCGCGGCGTTCCAGACGAGTGCGGAATTTGTCACGCTCGCCGGTTGAATACAGCGAATCGAAAATCTTGCCGAGTGAATTGCGTATGAAATCCTGTGGAATCTTGGCACGATTTTCTGCCCAATCGGTTTCCATCACACCGGATTGCGGCGCATCGAGATTGATCAGGAAACCATTGTCCTGCCAGAAGTCCTTGATCTGCGGCCACAGTGCTTCAGGCGTCTGATTGACGACCAGCCAGCGCTGCGAACCGTCGCGCTCTACGCGCACATCGGACAAGGCTTTCGGAGCAACCGCCGCGGCCTGCTCGGCCGGACGCGTTCCCTGCTGCGCGTTGTACGCAGATGCCGTTGCCGTACCGCGATTTGAGTCCGGCAGTGCATAGCGATTTTCGCGTTGCAGTTGAGTGAGATCTGGCGGGATTTCCAGCGTAGGCGTCTTCTTGACCTCGCTTTTGTAATCGATACGACCCGGTTCCAGTATTGAACTGATGGAGCTGCATCCAGCCAGGCCGGTGAGCGCGAGCACGTAAATCATTCCACGTTTTGCGAAGCTGCTTTGAGCCATGTAAGAAATCTTCCGAGTAATAATATGAATACTTAAAAAGTCTGTTCAGCGGCCAGTGTCGCTTCCGTTAAATCGGGGTTTATTGTAATACACCCGATTCACGCATCGCCGCCCGCACGATATCGTGGTATTCCGCTGCCAGCGGCACGATAGGCAGGCGCATGCCGGATGGAATCAGGCCGATTTCCGCCATCGCCCATTTCAAAGGCACCGGATTCGGTTCGATGAACAGCTTGTTATGCAAGGGAGCAAGCTTGTTATTGATGGCGACCGCTTCCGCTACACGCTGGTTTATCGCCGCATCGCATAATTGATGCATGCCGCGTGGCGCGATGTTTGCCGTCACCGAAATATTGCCGTTCGCACCGCACAGCATCAAGGCCATTGCAGTAGCATCGTCGCCGGAATAGACGGAAAAGCCTTTTGGTCGCAAGCGCATCAGCTCAATGCCACGGCTGATGTTGCCAGTCGCATCCTTGACGCCAATGACGCCCGGAATCTGCGCCAGACGCAGGATGGTTTCATTCGACATATCGGCCACGGTACGGCCCGGCACATTGTAAAGAATCGCCGGCAGATCGACTGCTTCAACGATTTTCTTGAAATGCTGATACATGCCTTCTTGCGTCGGACGATTGTAATAAGGGACGACCAGCAGCGACGCGTCCGCACCGACATCCTTGGCAAACTGGGTCAGCTCGATCGCTTCCGAGGTGGAGTTGCCGCCGGTACCGGCAATAATCGGTATGCGCTTGGCCGTATGCTCGACCGCGACGCGGATCAGCTCGCAATGTTCATCAACCGAAACGGTCGGCGATTCGCCAGTAGTGCCGACGATCACGATGCCGTCGGTGCCTTCTGCGATATGCCAATCGATCAATTTGCGCAGTCCCGGCAAATCGAGTGAGCCGTCAGCGTGCATGGGAGTAACGATTGCGACTATGCTGCCCTGAATCATAATAGTGTGAACGAAAAATTGGAGATTATTAGATTGTAGCGGATCACCCGCTTGTATGGTGCAGTCTTGCTGCTAATGAAGATCAAATTAAACGAAGATTTTCCGGCGCCGGTCTGAGCCTGCTCTTGATCGCGCAGATTCTTTGCACCATGGCTGGCTTGGGATTATTGACGTAACCGTCCTCATAGGCGATTACCTGCAAATCGTGTTCACGAGCGATTTCGAGCAATTCTCCGTGCCGCAGCAGAAAATCCGGATTCGACGGCTTGCCAAACTGCTCATTTCCCAGCGCGAAGGTTTCATAAATCAGAATGCCGTTCAACGCCAGACTGCTCATCAAGACTGTCCATAGAGGTCTATGCAGATAATTCGCCACGACAATGCCGGCAAAACGATCCGCGGCAAACGGCCAGTCCTGCCCGGGATTACCGGTTTCCAGATCCGTCTGCTGGGTCTGGATGCCGGCACCTGCTGCCAGCGCCAGCGACTCGGCATTGCGATCTACTGCCAGTACGGAATGGCCCTGCCCTGCCAGCAAGCGGCTGTGCCGCCCGGCACCACATGCCAGATCCAGCACTTCACCAGGCGGAATCAGATGCGCAAAACGTGTTACCCACGCCGACGCGCACTCCATGCCTGCATGCACCATTTCGCTGGAGCCTGGCAAAGTCATCACCTGTAACCCAAACCCATTGCATCGCGCACTTCACGCATGGTTTCCTGCGCCAGCGCACGTGCCTTGTCGCGACCGTCGGCAACGATGGCGCGCACCAACGACGGATCATCGATATATTTCTGTGCGCGTTCGCGCATCGGCTCCTGCTCTTTCAATACGCCGTCAATCACCGGCTGCTTGCATTCGAGGCAGCCGATACCGGCCGACGTGCAGCCTTTAACGACCCATTCCTTAGTCGGCGCATCGGAATACACCAGATGCAACTGCCACACCGGGCATTTTTCCGGATCGCCGACATCGGTACGACGCACGCGCGCAGGATCGGTCGGCATCGTGCGAATTTTCTTCGTCAGGCTCTCTTTGTCTTCGCGCAAGGTAATCGAATTACCGTAGCTCTTGGACATTTTCTGCCCATCCAGCCCTGGCATACGCGATGCTTCAGTCAGGCGTGCCTGCGGTTCGAGCAGAATCTGTTTGCGGGTTCCAGCCAGATAGCCGAACAGGCGTTCGCGATCTGTAGCGCTGATGCTTTGCACGCTATCGAGCAGGGTTTTGGCCCAGCCCAGCGCTTCGGCATTGCCCTGTTCCTGATAAGTCGTGCGCAATTCCTTGTATTGCTTCGCTTGCTTGCCACTCAGCTTTTGCAGGGTTGCAGCGACTTTTTCTTCAAAGCCTTTTTCCTTGCCGTACAGATGATTAAAACGACGTGCGATCTCGCGCATCATTTCAATATGCGGAATCTGATCGGCACCCACCGGCACCTGCGTCGCGCGATAAATCAGCACATCGGCGGCCTGCAGCAAGGGATAACCGAGGAAACCGTAAGTCGCGAGATCGCGTTCCGACAATTTTTCCTGCTGGTCCTTGTACGTCGGCACACGTTCCAGCCAGCCCAGCGGCGTGACCATCGACAGCAGCAAATGCAATTCGGCATGTTCGATGACTTGCGATTGAATGAACAGGCTCGATTTGGCGGGGTCGATGCCGGCTGCCAGCCAGTCAATCAACATTTCCCAGGTGCTGCTTTCGATAATGCTCGGATCGTCGTAATGCGTCGTCAGGGCATGCCAGTCGGCGACGAAAAAAAGACAAGGCACTTCGGATTGCAATTTGATCCAGTTTTTCAGTGCACCGTGATAGTGGCCAAGGTGCATCGCGCCCGTAGGACGCATACCGGAAACAACGCGATCAATAGACATAGTTCAGTTCAATAAAAAAGTAAGAGGGGAAACCAGTAACACCAAACCGGTTTTTGCAATCGTCATCACCGGCACCATCCAGTAATGCAGCACCTTCAGAAACATCAGTGCCAGCACGATGAAAAAGCCGTACGGTTCCAGTTGCGCAAATTTATAGGCGTATTTATGCGGCAGCAGACTGGTCATGATACGCCCGCCATCCAGCGGTGGAACCGGAAACAGATTGAAGGCGAAAATAACCAGATTGGTCAGGACACCGGCTTGCGCCATGCGCATGAAGAATTCTTCTCCCACATTGGCGGCATGCAGAAGTATGCCCAATACCAGCCAACCGAATGCCATCACAAGATTCGCCGCCGGCCCTGCCAGTGCAACAAAGGCCATTTGTTTTTTCGGATTACGCAGATTGCCGAAATTGACCGGCACCGGCTTCGCATAACCGAACAGGAAGGGGCTGCCGACAAAATACAGCACGATAGGAATCAGCAAGGTGCCGATCGGATCGATATGCTTGATCGGGTTCAGACTCATGCGGCCTTGTGCATACGCCGTCGTGTCGCCGAAATATTTGGCCGCATACGCATGCGCCGCTTCGTGCAGTGTAATGGCCAGCACAATCGGCAACGCATAAACGGCAAAGGTTTGAATAAGATCGTTCATGGACAGGATTTTATCAGAGGGAGCGCTGCAGCTTGCTGCGGCAGGCAAAGCAATCGGAGAGCGTACTTGCTGCAGAAGCGGCAGCAAGTACCAGGGAATCGCCGCCTGCCCAATACATGGGTCGGCATTGACAGGTCAATCGCTTACAGGCCGAACGGTGCAGCATCGCCGCGTCCCTGCCGCTGCAGCACAGGCTCGGGGCCGGTCAGATCAATGACGGTCGTCGGTATAAAACTGCAGGCGCCGCCATCGATAATCAGATCAACGACTTTGGTCAGGCGATCACGCACGTCTTCGGGATCGGTCAGTGGTTCGTCTTCATCCGGCAGAATCAGTGTAGTACCGAGCAAGGGCTGCGCCAGTTCTTCCAGCAACGCATGCACAATCCGGTTTTCCGGCACGCGCAAACCTATCGTCTTGCGCGATGGATGGCTCAGACGACGCGGCACTTCTTTCGTCGCTTCCAGAATAAAGGTGTAGGCGCCAGGCGTTGCGGCTTTCAGCAGGCGGTATTGCTGATTATCGACTTTCGCATACTGGGAGATCTCGCTCAGGTCGCGACACAGCAAAGTCAGATGATGCTTGTCGTCGACATTGCGTATCCGTCGCAAGCGCGTCACGGCATCCTTGTCGTCAAGTCGGCATACCAGCGCATAACAGGAGTCAGTCGGCAATGCGACGATGCCGCCGCCTTTGATGATTTCCACAGCCTGACTGATCAGGCGCGCCTGCGGATTTTCCGGGTGAATCTGAAAAAATTGGCTCATAAAAAATAAGAATGGCGGCAACCATCAGATCGCCGCCGTATGCCTTCCTGATTAAAGACGAATACCGCTTTATTGCATGCTGCGCAGTGCGGCAATCCGCTGCTCGATAGGTGGATGACTGGAGAACAAGGCGGCAAAACCGGGCTTGTCATTGATCCCCATCGAGGCCATGCCTTCCGGCAGACTGTTTGGCTCTATGCCACCCAGACGCGCCAGCGCCTTCATCATCGGTTGCGGGCTGCCCAGCAATTTTGCCGCACCGGCATCAGCACGAAATTCGCGGTGACGCGAGAACCACGCAACAATCACCGACGCCGCAATGCCGAACACCACCTGACAGACCAGCACCGTGATTGTATAACCGATGCCCTGACCGCCGTTATTGTTGTTGTCGCGCGAAGAAAGCGCCCTATCCACAAAGTAGCCAACCACACGCGACAGGAATACGACGAAGGTATTCACCACGCCTTGCACCAGCGTCATCGTCACCATATCGCCGTTGGCGACGTGGGCTACTTCATGCGCCAGCACGGCTTCCACTTCTTCCTTCGTCATGCTTTGCAGCAAACCGGTCGATACGGCAACCAGCGCAGAATTCTTGAATGCACCGGTAGCAAATGCATTCGGCTCGCCGTCGTAGACCGCAACTTCCGGCATCGCGATACCGGCGCGGTCGGACAACTTGCGCACGGAATCAATCAGCCACAACTCGGTGCTCGACGATGGCGCCGTAATAACGCGTGCGCCGGTCGACCATTTCGCCATGGGCTTGCTGATCAACAGCGAGATGATGGAGCCGGTAAAACCGACCACCAGCGAGAACACCAGCAGCATAGGCAGGTTCAAGCCGGCTTGTGAAATAAAGCGATCCACGCCTAGCAACGACAACACGATAGACATCACCGCAATGACGGCAATGTTCGTTGCAACGAAGAGGAAAATTCGTTTCATTCAATAGTCTCCAGAGGAATTAATCGCGTTTGATAAATAAGGCCATAGGCACAAATTTCAAGAGTGCAAGAATAATGCAAGATCAGTCTCAGCGCCTGAATTTCGATCGCCAGAATGGATCAAACCTACTGACAATTACCAGTTGTGCCAGACAGGTGTCACACCGTGCGGCAAAGGCGGCAACATGCCGAGATCAATGCGTGATTCGCCCGGCCCGTGAAAATCGGAGCCGCGCGACGCCAGAAAGCCGTAAGTCTTTGCCACTTTCGCGTAATAGTCGTATTGATCGACAGTGTGGCTGCCGGTAGTCACTTCAATGCCGGCACCGCCGAGATCCTTGAACTCCTGAAACAGGGCATCGAATGCAAGATCACTGAATTTGTAGCGCCCCGGATGTGCAATCACTGCAACGCCACCAGCGCCGCGTATCCATTCCACTGCGTTCTGCAGGGTCGCCCAGCGATGCGGCACAAAACCCGGCTTGCCTTCACCCAGATAGTCGGCAAAGACGTCGTGCAAATCCTTGCTCAAACCCAATTCAATAATGTAACGGGCGAAATGGGTACGGGAAATCAGGTCGGGATTGCCGACAAACTTGAGCGCACCTTCAAATGCACCTGGAATCCCTGCCGCTTCCAGTTGTGCGGAAATTTCACGTGCCCGTTGTTCACGACCGCCACGCGTGGCTGCAAGCCCTTGCACCAGCATCTGATTTTTTTCATCGATCTGCAAACCGACGATGTGTACGGTCTGCGCAGCCCAGGTAATGGAAATCTCCACTCCAGCCACAAACGGCAAGTCCAGTGCTGTCGCAGCGACGCGCGCTTCTGCAATACCGCTCACTTCATCATGATCCGTCATTGCCCAGATATCCACGCCATGCGCCTTCGCACGCGCAGCCAAGTCTGCCGGCGGCAAGGTTCCGTCGGAAAAATTGGAGTGGCAATGAAGATCAGCGTTGAGCATATTCGTTTTGTTCAAATTATTTCAAAAATAGAAATATGGTGCGATTGTACGCGTATAGATGTGATTTGCTGCAATGCAAAATGAATGCCGGCACGACTAATCGAGAAATTTCTCAACGGCGTCTGCCACGATTTCCGGTTGATCATGCTGCAACATGTGCCCCGCATCCTGTACTGTCAAAATGGTGGCATTGCGCAGATAAGCAATACGACGTTCGATCTCTGTACGCGCACTTTCTTTCGACCCCATTCTTCGCAATAGTTCGCTATCGGCGGCCTCTATCCACAGTGTCGGTGCCGTAATCGCCTGCCAGCAAGCCATCACTTCATCGACGCGATACAAATTCGGATTCGGCAACTTGTGCCACGGATCGGCCAATATGTCCCAATTGCCATGCTCATTTTGCGCCGCCCAGTGGGTCGCCAGAAATGCCGCCCGCTCATTGCTGAGGCGCGGATTGTTTTTTTGCAGACGCGTAGCAACCCCGTCAACCGTTGCATAACTGTGCAGCCTGGGTGTGCCTTGTACCTGATCCAGCCAACTTGCATAACGTGCCGGTGCTTCGTCTGCTTGCGTCACCGACATGCCGAATCCTTCCAGCATGACGAGCTTGCGTATCCGGCTTGCGCGTACACCGGCGTAGATGCCTGCCACATTCGCACCCAGACTATGGCCCAGTAAATTGACTGCCTGTTCAGGCGAGTAATGCCGGAGGATTGCATCCAGATCAGCCAGATAATCGGGAAACCAGTAAGGCGATGCAGTACGCTCGCTCAAACCGAAGCCGCGCCAATCCGGTGCAATCACATGCCAGTCGCGCTGCAGCGCATCCACCAGAAACTGGAAGGAAGCCGACACATCCATCCAGCCATGCAGCATGAACAGCATGGGCGCACGCTGATCGCCCCAATGCCGGATGTGATATTGCATGCCACGGAGTGGGATAAATTCAGAATGCGAAAGCTTCATGCGCAAGGCGATAGAAAACGGTAACGATAGGAATGCACGCGTGGCAAAACATCATGCATGACGAGCAGATATTTTACCTGCCATGGGAAAACTTGGCCTGATCGCCTTGCGTTCTGCAAGAGAGTCACACGCATCAAAAAAATACGCATGAAAATTTTGTTGAATATCGGCTTCTTTCAATCCAGCGGTAAACAACAAAGCGCGTCTATGATCGTCGACCATAGACGCGCCAGGGGATGCATATTTACTTGCTGCCGTCTTTGGCCGCATCCTGCATTTTTACACCGGCTTCTTCGATTTTCTTGCCGGCTGCATCTGTCATATTGGCCGCACCTTGGCTAATTTCAGTCTTGGCTTTCTCAGCTTCCTGAGCCACCTTGGCGGCTGCGTCGTCCATTTTTTGTCCTGCGCTAGCAGCAGCCTGATCAACTTTTTGGCCTACGCTTTCTGCCGTGCCTTTATCGATAGCGACTTCTTCTTTTTTCTGGCAGGCGGCCAGACCTACGATCAACAAACTCGCTGCGAGTATGGAAGTAAGAGTTTTGCTTGCATTCATGATTTTCCCTTTTAGTGAAGTTATACGAAAAAAATGCCTTAAACCAACAATTCCCAAGTCAGCTTAGCTTGCATTCTTAGCGCATTCGATTGCCTGAACCGCAATCTTTCCATATGACTATGAACTTTCAATCAAGTTTCATCCATGCAGTAACAAGGTGTAACAATGACAAAAAAGAAACCCTTTACAGTGGCTCGTGCAGCAAGGTGTCCAATTCAAGTTCGCTAAAACCTGCCGCCCGTCTTGCCTCCAGATTAAAGGGGCCGCGCAATACCGGCGCCTTGTATTGTAACGCCAGCTCTGCGTAGCGCGAGATGGGGTCAAGTCCGCGTATATCGCATAGCATGTTGTACCAGCGGTTACCGATTGCCACGTGGCCGATTTCATCGCGCAGAATAATATCCAGAATCTCTGCCGCCGCCTGATCCCCGGCCTGCGCCAGCTTGGCGCGCGTCAATGGCGTGGCATCGAGACCACGCGCTTCCAGCGTGCGCGGCACCAGTGCCATGCGCGCCAGAATATCGTCCTTGGTTTTATCGGCCATTTCCCACATGCTGTTATGCGCCGGGAAGTCGCCGTACTGATAACCCAGTGTTTGCAAATGCGCAGACAGCAGCGAAAAATGCAGCGCTTCTTCACCCGCAACCTGCAACCAGTCTGCGTAGTAAGCAGCCGGCATCCCGGCAAAGCGCCACACTGCATCCAGCGCCAGATTGATGGCATTGAATTCGATATGCGTCAGCGCATGGATCAGCGCCGCACGTCCCTCCACTGTACGCATCGATCTATGCTTGACGAACTTGGGAGAAATCAGCTCCGGCAACGCCGGACGACCGGGTATCGCTTGCTGCGGAAATAATGAGCCAAGCGTATCCAGATGCAGCGTTTGTGCCCGCCAGGCATCCGCCATGGCAATGACGCCGTCGGCCTTGCATGCAGGATCGCTGACGCCGGCCCAGTGCAGGGCCAGCATGCGCAACTCACGAATATCGACAACAGGGGAATGGGAAACAGGACTATTCATCTGGGTAACGTAAAATAATGCCTTTGCAGGTCGAAGTGCGACAGATACCAGCGAAGCAAGCCTTCCAATTCCGGTATTCGCCCCCATTTGACTCAATTGCATCCGGTCAGGAGATAGACCGGCAACCATTCATTTTACTGAACTCATGGCTATCTACCAATTAGGCGAACACGCTCCCGACATTGACGCTTCCGCCTACATTACCGATTCGGCAACGATCGTCGGGCGCGTCACCATCAAGGCCAATTCCAGCGTCTGGTTTCAGGTTACTGTGCGCGGCGACAATGAAGACATCACGATCGGTGAAAACTGCAATCTGCAGGAAGGCGCCGTATTGCATGCCGACCCCGGTTTTCCGCTGACGCTGGGCGACAACGTCAGCGTCGGCCATCAGGCGATGGTGCACGGCTGCACGGTAGGCGCAGGTTCGCTGATCGGCATACAGGCGATCATCCTGAATGGCGCGAAGATAGGCAAAAATTGCCTCGTCGGTGCTGGCGCGCTAGTCACCGAAGGCAAGGAATTCCCCGATAACTCGCTGATCATAGGCGCTCCTGCCAAGGCGATACGAACATTGAACGACAGCGACGTCGCCAATCTGCAACGCATTGCCGATAGCTACGTGACACGCAGTCGCGACTTTAAAAATACACTGAAGAAAATAGGATAAGCATGGCAGATACTTTGCATAAATTCGTGTTCGAGGACGCCACCGTGCGCGGCGAACTGGTCGATGTTTCCGACACCTGGAAGCATGTACAGGCACGGCGCGATTATCCCGCTGCGGTAAAAACCGTACTCGGTGAAATGCTGTCGGCAGCGGCACTTCTGTCGGCCAATCTGAAATTCAACGGCGCCATCGTCATGCAGATTTATGGCGATGGTCCCTTGCGCTTGCTGGTGGTCGAATGCGATTCGGATCTGAATCTGCGCGCCACCGCCAAGCTGGCAGACGATGCTGTCATCAGCGACGACGCCACGCTGCCGGAACTGGTGAACGCAAAAGGCGAAGGCCGCTTTGTCATCACGCTCGACCCCAAGGATAAATTGCCCGGTCAGCAGGCATACCAGGGCATCGTTCCACTGGATGGCGACAGCGTTGCCACCGTGATCGAGAACTACATGCTGCGTTCGGAACAGCTCGATACCAGACTGTGGCTGGCGGCCGACGATCAGGCTGCGCGTGGCCTGTTGCTGCAAAAGCTGCCGCATGAAGGCGGCATCGCACCGACTGGAGAAAACGATCTGGCAACCTGGGATCGCTCGGTGATGCTGGCCTCTACCCTGCGTCAGGATGAATTGGTTTCAACCGATGTCGAAACCCTGATGCGCCGTCTGTTCTGGGAAGAAACCATCCGTGTGTTCGAGCCGCAGCATCCGCATTTCCTGTGCAGCTGCACACGCGAAAAAGTCGGCAATATGCTGAAAATGCTCGGTCAGGCAGAAGTGGATTCTGCACTGGAAGATTTGGGCAAGCTCGCCGTCGATTGCGATTTCTGCGGCCAGCATTATGAGTTCGATCCGGTGGATTGCGCTCACCTGTTCGCAACCGAATCGCCAGTGGAAACCCTGATTTCAGCCAGTCCGCACAAGCATTAAGTGCCTCTTGTTCCGGCTTTTCTTGATCGGCCACCGGCCATCAAGCAAGCCTTGAAACACAAGCGAAAATCGGAGAAAACGTCGAAGAACACATCAGAGAAACGCCAGAGAAAATTTCCTCAGCGTTTTTCTTTTGGTTCGATCTTGGGGGGGGGAATGGAAACGAAAGTTGATTTCTTGTTCGGATCGAGGACCTGAACAAAAATCTCGTTTTCCTTGATCATGCCGAGTTCGTAACGGGCGCGCTCTTCGACGGCGCCGGTACCTTCCTTCAAATCCTGCACTTCGGAATTAAGTTTCGCATTGCGCGCTCTTAATTCATCGTTCTTCTTTTGTGCAGCGATCACTTGCTGATCCAGATCCCATACGCGCAGCCAGCCGCCCTTCCCCAGCCACAGCGGGAACTGAATCAGCATTACCAGCGCTGCGAGACAGAGAATGATGAGGCGCATCGGACATTTACATGGCAAATCCGGTCATGCAGCAAGGCTGCATGACCGATATGGATTTACTTCAGATTGTAAAACGCATTGCGGCCAGGATAGCTGGCAATATCGCCCAGATCTTCCTCTATGCGCAGCAACTGGTTGTACTTTGCCATGCGGTCGGAACGCGACATCGAACCGGTCTTGATCTGCAGCGAATTGGTACCGACAGCGATATCGGCAATCGTCGAATCTTCGGTTTCACCCGAGCGATGCGAGATTACGGCGGTATAACCTGCGCGTTTTGCCATTTCAATGGCGGCGAAAGTTTCCGTCAGCGTACCGATCTGGTTGATCTTGATCAGGATCGAATTGGCGATGTTTTTCTGTATGCCTTCACGCAAAATCTTGGTGTTGGTGACAAACAGATCATCGCCAACCAATTGCACTTTCTTGCCCAGCGCGTTGGTCAGTGTCGCCCAACCTTCCCAGTCGTTTTCGGCCATACCGTCTTCGATCGAGATAATCGGATATTTGTCGCACCAGGTGCCCAGCAGATTGGTGAAGTCGGCGCTGGAGAGCGTCAAGCCTTCGCCGTGCAGCTGATATTTGCCGTCTTTGTAGAATTCGCTGGCCGCGCAATCCAGGCCCAGCGCGATTTGCGTGCCTGGCTCGTAGCCCGCTTGTTCGATCGCCTGCAGGATCAGCTTGATCGCCGCTTCGTGATTTTCAACCGATGGTGCGAAACCGCCTTCATCGCCTACCGAAGTCGGCAAGCCTTTGTCGTTGATGATTTTTTTCAGCGTGTGGAACACTTCAGCGCCGTAACGAATCGCTTCGCGGAAGCTCGGTGCACCGACCGGGATGATCATGAACTCTTGCAAGTCCAGATTGTTGTTGGCGTGCGCGCCGCCGTTGATGACGTTCATCATCGGTACCGGCATCTGCATAGCGCCCGAACCGCCAAAGTAGCGATACAGCGGCAAGCCGGATTCTTCAGCCGCAGCTTTTGCCACCGCCATCGACACTGCCAGCGTTGCATTTGCGCCCAGGCGTGATTTGCTTTCAGTACCGTCGAGATCGATCAGGGTGCGATCGAGGAAAGCTTGTTCATTGGCATCCAGACCCATGATGGCTTCGGAAATTTCGGTATTGATGTTTTCGCAGGCTTTCAGTACGCCCTTGCCGAAATAGCGGCTCTTGTCGCCATCGCGCAATTCGATCGCTTCACGCGAACCGGTCGACGCGCCGGACGGCACAGCCGCACGACCCATGACGCCGGATTCCAGCAACACATCGCATTCGACGGTTGGATTGCCGCGTGAATCGATAATTTCACGGCCTATGATGTCAACAATTGCACTCATCTATTTCTCCCTAATCAGCAAATTTCTTGATAACGATTTTGGCTCGACTGCAGCGACTCGCAAGACCGTCAATGAATGACAGGCCCGAGCCGCTGACGCGTCATGCCACTTTTTTCGACTCTTCAGCCTGTTTGTGCGCCAGTGCCGCCTTGATGAACGAAATGAACAAAGGATGTCCATCGCGGGGCGTGGAATTGAACTCAGGATGATACTGCACACCGACATACCAGGGATGTGCATGCTCGCCTGTACGCGGCAATTCCATGATTTCGCACAGCGATTCGGTCGGCGTACGTGCCGACACGACCAGACCCGCATCTTCAACACGGCTCAGATAATGATTGTTCGCTTCATAGCGATGGCGATGGCGTTCGGTTACTTCATTGCCATAAATTTCTGCCGCCAGCGTGCCCGGTTTGACCGAACAGGTTTGCGAACCCAGGCGCATGGTGCCGCCCAGATCGGAATTCAGATCGCGACGCTCAACCTTGCCGTCATGGTTCTGCCACTCATTGATCAGGGCCACTACCGGTTGCTCGGTATCCGGATCAAACTCGGTCGAGTTCGCCTTGGTCAGGCCAGCCATATTGCGTGCATATTCAATCAGCGCCACCTGCATGCCCAGGCAGATTCCGAAATAAGGAATCGCGTGTTCGCGTGCAAAACGGGCCGCGGCAATCTTGCCTTCCACGCCGCGTTTGCCAAAACCGCCCGGTACCAGAATCGCATCGTACTTGGCCAGGCATTGCGGACCATTGACTTCGATTTCTTCGGAGTCCAGATATTCGATATTGACACGGCTTTCGGTATGAATGCCGGCGTGACGCAAGGCTTCAGTCAGCGATTTGTACGACTCAGTCAGATCGACATACTTGCCGACCATACCGATGGTGACGCTATGCTTGGGATTTTCCAGCGCATGCACCAGTTTGGTCCAGACCGACAGATCAGCCGGCTTCGGCGACAAGGCGAGTTTTTCACAGACGATGCGATCCAGGCCCTGGTCGTGCAGCATTTGCGGAATCTTGTAAATCGTATCTGCATCCCAGACCGAAATAACGGCTTCTTCCTGGACGTTCGAGAACAGCGAAATCTTGGCACGTTCATCGTCCGGAATCGGGCGGTCGGCACGGCACAGCAAAGCATCCGGCGAAATACCGATTTCGCGCAGTTTTTGCACGCTGTGCTGGGTCGGCTTGGTTTTCAATTCGCCTGCCGATACCAGATACGGCACCAGCGTCAGATGGACGAAGGCAGCCGCGTTGCGGCCGGCGCGCAGACTGAGCTGACGCGCCGCTTCGAGGAAAGGCAGCGATTCGATATCGCCGACAGTTCCGCCGATTTCCACCAGAGCGACGTCAAAACCTTCAGCGCCGCGCTTGATATATTCCTGGATTTCATTGGTGATATGCGGGATGACTTGTACCGTCTTGCCCAGATATTCTCCACGACGCTCCTTGCGGATCACCGATTCGTAAATCTGGCCGGTCGTGAAGTTGTTCACCTTGCGCATTTTCGCAGTGATGAAACGTTCATAGTGACCGAGATCGAGATCAGTTTCGGCGCCGTCTTCGGTCACGAAGACTTCGCCGTGCTGGAATGGGCTCATCGTGCCGGGATCGACGTTGATGTACGGATCGAGCTTGAGGAGGGTTACTTTGAGGCCGCGGGATTCAAGAATCGCGGCGAGAGAGGCGGCGGCAATCCCTTTGCCAAGGGAAGACACAACACCGCCAGTTACGAATACAAACTTGGTCATTACGGAAGGTGCCGAACGGCACGTGCGGGAAATTCAAATTATACCCCAAACCCCTGCTTTCTCCGACCTTTGCAGAGGAATTTAAACTGGCATTTTTGCAAATCGCACCTAACGCGCATGCCTGCTCACTTTGCCGAGAGCCAAACGCAGATTATGTCCATGCTCATCGCCCATACCAGTAACGGGCATGCTGCTGGCGATATTCACTGACCTCTATCGCCGAACCGAAACGCAGGAAAATCGCGCCCGCCTCGTCGCTACGCAAACGCCGAATACCCAATTCCCCGTAGCGCTCGAAGACTTCCTGCTTGGGATGGCGATACCGATTGCGATAACCGACCTGAAACAAGACCAGCTGCGGCTGTACCGCCTGCAGGAATGGCAGTGTCGATGAGGTGCCGCTGCCGTGATGTGGCGCCAGCAGCACGTCCGCCGCCAGTTCAGCGCCTTTGTCTGCAATCAGTTCGGCTTCCTGCACTGCTTCGATATCACCGGGCAGCAGGATAGTCTGTCCGTTCAGCGTCACTTTCAAGGTGCAACTACGGGCATTCGGTTTCCATTTTTCGCTGTCATAGCTGGCCGCCGTCGGATGCAATACCGCAAAATCGACGCCATCCCAATGCCAGGATTGTCCGGCGATACAGCGCTCATGCAGCGGCGCAGCGCGTATGATCGGATGTTCCAGTGGCAGCGAAGATGAGACGCGTCCAACCTTGATTTCCTTCAGGATCGACAAGGCACCGCCGGCATGATCCGTATCGCTGTGCGTAATCATCATGCCATCCAGCCTGTTGATACCGCGTGCGCGCAGATAAGGCAGGATCACGCGATTGCCGCCATCCGACTCCGGCGAATAAGACGGGCCGGTATCATATAGAAAACGATGTTGTTCGGTTTCTATCAGCAGCGCCATGCCCTGCCCGACGTCAAATGCCGTCACCCACATTTCTCCCGCACGCGGATGCACAGGCGTATTCAACACCAGCGGCAACCAGGCGAACAGTCCGAGATAGCGTGCCGGCCAGCCGCGCGGCGCCAGCATCCAGATCGTGCCAAGCAGCGCCAGTGCAAACATCCACCATTCCGGAATCGGCACCGTCCACACTGCCAGCGAAAATCCGCTCAGCCAGTTCAGCACCTGCGCCAATTCGGCCACGAGGAAATGAGCAAGGCCCAGACACCAGATCGACAGCGGAGCAGGCAATACACTGCCGAGCAGCGCCAGCGGCGTCACCAGAAAACTGATCAGCGGAATCGCCACGGCATTGGCCAGCGGACTCACCAGCGATGCCTGGCCGAATAGTAAAACAGTCAACGGCACCAAACCCAGCGTCACCGCATACTGCGTCAATGTGGCGCTCTTCAATGCGGTTCGCCAACGCGGCTTTTCCGCATCTCCGTTTGCAGCGGCCCGTCCGACGCTGACATACAAAATGACCGCCACCGCAGCAAACGACAACCAGAAACCCGGGCCCAGCACCGCCCACGGATCAAACAAAACCACCAGACCCAAAGCCAGGCACAGCACATGCGACACGCTGGTAATGCGTCCGCACCACAAGGCCAGTGCCACTACCGTGAGCATGATCAGCGTACGTTGCGCCGGCACACCCGAACCTGCCAGTAATACGTAAATAGTCGCCGCCAGCATGCCGGCCAATGCGGCCGCTTTTTGTGCCGGCAGGATCAGCGGCAAACGCACAGCCGTAAAAAACGAGCGCCGCCACAGCGCAAAAATCAACCCGGAAAACAAGGCGGCCACCATCGTTATATGCAGGCCTGAAATCGAAATCAGGTGCGAGATGCCCGTTCGATTGAACACGGTCCAATCCGCCTGGCTGATGGCGCGCTGATCGCCCACCACCAGCGCCACGATTACACCGGCATAAGGCTTATCACGCAGAATATTCTGCACCCGCTCGCGCAAGCGGCTGCGGCAACGTTCAACGACATTGTTAAAACTGAAGACGAAATTATTCAGCCGCACATTCTTCAGATCGGCTGAATCGGGACGAATATAGCCAGTCGCCCGAATATTTTGCTCGAGCAACCACATTTCGTAATCGAAACCATGCGGATTGGCGTTGCCATGCGGACGACGCAGGCGCACGGACAATTGCCAGCGTTCGCCGGGCTGAACGTCGGCAAGCTGTTGTATCTCATCTGCATGGAAAGCCGAATACCAGGACAAGGCCAGTCGCTCAGGAATGACAGGCGCAGCACCTTCCGCTCCCAACACCTTTTCGACTGCAAAATTGAAACGCACACCGCGCTCGAAATAGCTGGGCATGCTGTCTATCGTGCCGACTACCCTGATGTCCTGGCCTTCCAGGTTTTTCGGCAATTCCGCAGCCAGGTAATACTGTGCAAACAGCGCCGCCCACACGAAACCCAGCAGTGCTCCCATCCCTGCAAACAAGGGAATCCTGAACTGATACGCAGAGCTGCGACGGGCAAGCGCTGCCAGCAGGCATGCTGCTCCGAATAAAAAAGCGATGATGAAATAATGCGGCAGCGACGCTTGCATCTGCAGCCATGCGGCACCGACGACAAAGCCGACGATCGCGCTGCGCATCAGTGGCTTACGTGATGGCAGCCAGTCGCGGCATCGCGGCTAGCGCATTGGCAGACGTGATTTCCGCAATCGCCGTAACCTGCATATCGCGCAGCTCGGCCAGGATCTGACCTATGCGCGGCAATTGCTCAGGACTATTGCGTTGCGGATGCAGCCAGGCAGGAGAAATATCCGGCGCATCCGTTTCCAGCACGATGGATGCAAGCGGCAAAGTCGCCGCCAGACGCCGAATCTGCAATGCACGGGTGAAAGTCATGGCGCCACCGAAGCCAAGCTTGAATCCCAGATCGATGAAAGTTTCAGCTTGTTGAACACTGCCGTTGAATGCGTGCGCAATGCCGCCCGCGACTTTGATGCGCCGCAGGTACTTCAAGATACTGTCCTGCGATTTGCGTACATGCAGCAATACCGGCAAACCGAAATCGCGCGCGATTTTCAGTTGTTCGATGTAGAAAAATTCCTGCTTTTCACGCATGGCTGGTGTCGTCAATGCAGGGACAAAAAAGTCCAGACCGATTTCACCGATGGCAACAAAACGGGGATCGTTCATCGCTACCTCGACCGCTACGCGCATGGCGGCAAGATCGCCTTCCTGCGCCTGCGGCACGAAAATCGGATGGATGCCGAGCCCGTACGTGCAATTGACATGCTTGTGTGCCAGCGCTGCGACCGTGGCGAAATTATCGCGCGCGACCGCCGGTATCACGATCATCGTCACACCTTGCTGCAACGCGCTCGCCGCAACAGCATCTTCTTCAGCCGCAAACTCTGCCGCATCCAGATGACAGTGCGTATCGATCCACATATCAGTGAACGGCAATCAAACGATGGAAGCAGACGCGGACATCATTCATATCGATCCAGACACGGGATAAATTCAATCGCTATAAGGCTGCAGTCCATCTTCCGACAAACGCAGGATGCGGTCGCAATGCGTCGCCAGTTCGATATCATGTGTGACGATCACGAATGCCGTGCCCAGTGTGCGAGACAACTCCAGCATCAGGTCAAAAGTCTTTTGCGCCGTGTGGCGATCCAGATTGCCAGTCGGTTCATCGGCCAGCACACAAGCCGGTTGCGTCACCAGCGCGCGCGCCAGCGCAACGCGCTGACGTTCACCGCCGGACAATTCACCCGGCACATGCGTGACGCGATGTTCGAGACCGACACGCGCCAATATCGCGCGCGCCGTTTCATGTGCCTGCTCACGCGGTATGCGCCGTATCATCAGCGGCATCGCGACGTTGTCCAGGGCCGAAAATTCCGGCAGCAAATGATGGAATTGATACACGAAACCCAGCGATCGATTGCGCAGATTGCCGCGCGTCTTTTCATCCAGGCTGGCAAAATCCTGATGCTGCAAAGTCACCGAACCGGCGCTCGGCGTATCCAGCCCGCCGAGCAAATGCAGCAGCGTCGATTTGCCCGAACCAGAAGCACCAACGATTGCTACCCGTTCGCCCCTGACGATATCCAGGTTGATGCCTTTCAATACATCGACCGCGTATTTTCCTTGCGTGAAAGTCTTCGCAAGATCGCGGCAAGCCAGTACATGTTCACTCATAACGCAATGCCTCCGCAGGTTTTACGCGAGCAGCCCACCAGCTTGGATACAGCGTCGCCAGAAATGCCAGCACTACCGCCACGCCGCCTATGGTCCATACATCGGGCCAGCGCAAATCGGATGGCAGCGAACTGATCAGATAAATATCCTTGGGCAGGAACTGCACGCCCAGTATGCGTTCGATGAAAGGCACGATGACGTCGATATTGGCAGCAATCAGCACCCCGCCACCTACGCCTATCGCGGTGCCGATCAAGCCCACCAGCGCACCCTGGATCATGAAGATTTTCATGATGGAGCCGGGCGATGCGCCCAGCGTGCGCAGGATGGCAATATCGGCCTGCTTGTCAGTCACCGTCATCACCAGTGTCGAGACCAGATTGAATGCAGCCACCGCAATGATCAGCGTCAGGATGATGAACATCATGCGCTTCTCGGTCTGCACGGCGGCAAACCAGTTGCGGTTCTGTTTGGACCAGTCGCGTATCAATACATCGCCGCTCAGGGTGCGCGACAAATCCAGCGCTACTTGCGGCGCGCGCTGCATGTCCTCTATTTTCAGACGCAAACCGGATGGTGCGTTCAGCTTGAACATTTTCATCGCATCATCGATATGGATGAAAGCCAGCGTCGAGTCGTATTCAAAATGCCCGGAATCGAATATGCCGACCACCGTAAACTGCTTGAGCCGTGGAATCACACCGGCCGGCGTGACCTGCCCTTGCGGCGCAATCATCGTCACCTTGTCGCCCAATCGCGCATTCATGCTGCGTGCCAGTTCATTGCCCAGCACGATATTGAATTCGCCGGAGCGCAAATCATGCAAACTGCCTTCCTTGACCTGCGATGCGACATCGGACACCTTGGGTTCTTCATCCGGCAGCACGCCGCGTACAGCAACCCCGCGCAGCGTTTCATCGCGCGTCATCATCGCTTGCGCATCGACATAAGGCGCTGCACCGCGCACTTCCTTGTTCATGAAAGCTTCACGCGCAGTGGTTTGCCAGTCCGGCAAGCCGCCATAGGGTTCAAATACTTCTATATGCGAGAGCACCGACAGCATGCGATCGCGCACTTCCTTTTGAAAACCGTTCATCACCGACAACACGATAATCAATGCCGCCACGCCCAGCGCAATGCCGGCCATCGAAATCAGCGAGATGAATGAAATGAAACTGTTGCGACCGCTACGGCGACCGGCGCGCGTGTAGCGTATGCCGACCAGCCACTCGAAAGATAGATTTTTTATAATGCTCAATGAAGGCTCCTGAATGCAGCACGCAGTTTGCCATACATTATCGTGCGCCAGCAAAGCACAGCGATGAAAACCGGCAAGCGTGCCTATGCATGGACTATCCGACATCGGCTTGCGTTCCATGCCGGCATCAATACTGATTCAAATACCGGCACTGCGAATCACAAGTTTTGACAACGGCACGGCGATCCCGATGGCGGCAGATTGCGCAATTGCCCTACAATCGCGGCATGACTCAACTTGAACTCCTCCTACCCTTTGCCATGCCGCCGGCAGAAATGGCGCGCGATCTGCTGCGTGAACTGAACATGCCGGCGCTGGCCACACTGCTGGCGCGCGCCGGCGTCGCGGAACGACATGTATCCGACGGTTTTTCCCGTGCCTTGCCGCATGAATACTGGCTGGCACGGCAATTCGGCGGCCCTGTTCAGCCTGATGCCAATACCAGTCCGGCGCTGGCGGTCAAAGCCATGCAGACGCTGGCTCTGCCGGCTGACACTGGCGTATGGTTCATCCTGCAACCCGTGCATCTGCATATCGCGCGCGATCATCTGGTGCTGACCGATCCACGCCAGTTGCAATTATCCGAAGCCGATGCACGCGCCCTGTTCGCTCTTGCACAAGCGCTCTTTGAAGAATCCGGCAAAACACTGCGTTACGGCGATGCACAGACATGGTTTCTGCGCGCCGACGACTGGTCTGCACTGCAGACATCCACCCCCGATGCCGCCTGCGGGCACAACATCGACATCTGGATGCCGAAAGGGCCGCATGAGCGCGACTGGCGCCGGCTGCAAAACGAAATCCAGATGCATTGGCATGCACATGCAATCAACGAACAGCGCGAAACCCGTGGCCTGAAACCGGTCAATTCGATCTGGCTGTGGGGCGGCGCTTCCAGCGACGTCGCGAGCACACAGAATAAAATTGAAGAAACGTTCACTTTCAAGAATGCGCAAAAACCGTTTGCGGCACACGCTACCAGACAGATCGCAATCACTTCATCCGCAGATGTAATCAATGCCAAACCGCAACATGGCTTGCTGGTGCTTGATAAGCTGATCGAGCCCGCGATGGCCGGCGACTGGTCGGAATGGCTGGCACGCTTTCAGGCGATGGAGGCAGCATGGTTTGCGCCGCTGCTGGATGCGTTGAAGAATGGCCAGCTCGACAAACTGATGATCACGATCAGCCACAACACCGCCTGTTCCAGTTTCTCGGTCGGCAAATCGTCGTTGCGCAAATTCTGGCGCAAACCTTCGCTCGCCCGGCTCGCATCATGACGCGCATCACTACCCGCCCCTATCCGTTTCGCGACGCCGAACGCATGCGCCAGAGCGGCGTGCATCCGGTCATGGCGCGTCTGTACGCAGCGCGCGGCCTGCTCGACTTGAAAGAACTGACGAGCGAACTGAGCGCACTGATTCCGCCACCCGGTTTGCTGCACATCGATGTCGCCGCCGTTTTCCTGGCCGATGCCATTGCCGACAAAAAGAAACTGGTCATCGTCGCCGATTACGATTGCGACGGGGCCACTGCCTGCGCAGTTGCCTTGCGCGGTTTGCGCGCGATGGGCGCCATCGTCGACTTCATCGTGCCGAATCGCTTTGAATACGGTTACGGCCTGACGCCGGAAATCGTGGCGCTCGCGGTGCGCGAGAAAGCGCCGGATATCATCATCACCGTCGATAACGGCATCGCCAGCATAGACGGCGTGGCCGAAGCCAACCGGCGCGGCATCGACGTCGTTGTCACCGATCACCACTTACCCGCCGACACGCTGCCCAAGGCACGCGTGATCGTCAATCCGAATCAACCGGATTGCGGCTTCCCGAGCAAGAATCTGGCGGGCGTCGGCGTGATGTTTTACGTGCTGCTGGCCTTGCGCGCAGAGATGCGCAAACGCGGCATCTTCGATGCGCAGACGCAGCCCAAGCTGGATGCGCTACTCGATCTGGTGGCGCTCGGCACCGTGGCCGACGTCGTCAAGCTCGACGCCAACAATCGCATCCTGGTAGCGCAAGGCTTGAAGCGCATGCGCGCCGGCCGCATGCATGCAGGCATCGCCGCCTTGTTCCGTGCGGCCGGACGCGAAGCGCGCAGCGCTTCGCCTTTCGATCTCGGTTTTGCACTGGGCCCGCGCCTGAATGCCGCCGGCCGCCTGTCCGACATGTCGCTCGGCATCGAATGTCTGACTACCGACGACGAAGGCCGCGCCTGGGCGATCGCGCAGCAGCTCGATGAAATCAATCGCGAACGCCGCACGATAGAAGCCGACATGCAGGACACCGCCCTCCTGTTGCTGGAAAAATTCGATCCGCACGACAGCACCACGATCAGCATCTTCGACGCCAGCTGGCACCAGGGCGTGATCGGCATCGTTGCCTCGCGCCTGAAAGACAAGTTCTACCGTCCGACGATCACCTTCGCCGATGCCGGCGACGGCTGGATCAAGGGTTCCGGCCGCTCCATTGCCGGCTTCCATCTGCGTGACGCGCTGGATCTGGTCTCCAAACATGCGCCCACGCTGATCGATAAATTCGGCGGGCATGCGATGGCGGCCGGCCTGACAATACGCGCAGAATCGCTGGATGCATTCACCCAGGCATTTGAAGCGGTGGGCAAAAACTGGTTGAGCAAGAATCAGCTGGAACGCGTGATTGAAACCGACGGTCCGCTGGAGTCAGCCTACTTCACCACGCAATTCATTGAATTGATGGCAGCGCAAGTGTGGGGGCAAGGCTTTGCACCGCCACTGTTTTGCGACGAGTTCCGCGTGGTCAATCAGCGGATTCTGAAGGAAAGACATCTGAAACTGACGGTGGAAAAAGACGGCCAGCAATTCGACGCCATCTGGTTCGGCCATATCGATTCGCTTCCCGCCACGGCCAGAGTTGCCTACCGGCTGGATGCCAATGAATTCAATGGCAGAACCCGAGTCCAGTTGCTGGTCGAGCATGCTGAAGCAATTTGAGCCTGCAAGCGAGAGATAAATGAGTGGTGAGCGGCATGTGCAGCAAATGCATATGCCCGCTCATCATCGCACCGGCAGAAACTGCAGGAACGATCCGCCTATCATGTTTTGTACATAGTTGATGCCGGCGCGCCGGTATTTTTCGGTAACGAAAGCTGCCAGCAAATCCAGCCGGCCGACGATCTTGCCGAATTCGCGCTCGAAGCTCAGATTGCGTCCGGCCTCGCCCATGTCGTCGGACAGCAGCAAAACCTTGCCTTCGGTATTGCGGCGGTTACCCAACAGCCAGACGGCAATTTCGATATTGCGTGCAGCGTTGTACACATGCTGGGCATCCAGGCCATCGACCAGAAAGAATTCCGTCTTGCCATCGTGCGCGGTAATAATCATGTCGGCAGAGGCATAAATAAACGCCGCCACGCGATCGCCGCTGAACTCCGGCGCCAGCGCCAGCGACAGGGCCCTGATATCGCGCTGCCCCTGCAATCCCGGCCACGGCTGCCGCTGTTCAATTGCATCACGCACGCGCTTGATGCTTTCATCGCGACTGGCGGCAGTCTTTTTCCATTCTGCAGGATTGCGCCGGTACAGTTTTGCCATCAGCAGATAGAGACTATCCAGATTGCTCTGCATCCCAAGTGTGGCAATGCGATTGGTATCGGACTGCCCCATTTCCCTGCCGCTGATGGAAGCGCCCTTGACCTCACCATGCTTGGTCGACGCCGTATCCATTGTCGAACAAGCCGTCAATAAAAGGCTGATGAAAAACAAGGCAGAAGCTCGTCGCGCTCGCTCCATATTGACTGCTCCCCTGGATCATATTTATTGGAAGTACATCGCACATCGGGAGCACGTGCCTGCGGTAAATACCCGCTCATTCAAACATTTGACTGCTCCATATGCAGGACAGATTATGATCCAGAATCAGTAGGATAATCCAGCCAGTCAATTCCGCTTCGATGATTTGTTCCACGGTGCTTTTGCAAGCAGCATTGCCATCCCGCACCAATCGGTAATGCCGGCAAACACCAGTCCGCCACCAACCACTGCCGCTGCGCCGTAAAATCCTGGATGCACCCATGTACCCAGCGCGCAAGCGAGCAATACCAGGCTGCCGGCGACAATCCGCACTTGCCGTTCCAGCGACATGCCCGGACGGATAATCAACGGCAATCCAGCCGCCTGACACGCGACGATGCCGCCTTCAATGACGTGCACATTGTGCAAACCGGCCTGTGCAAACATCTCGGCCGCCTTCGTCGCACGCGCACCCGCAGCGCACAGAACGTAAAGCGGCGTGGCGCCATCCAGCTGCTGCTCACGCATGAATTCGCATGCCTGCAGCCGATCCAGCGGCAAATGAATATGTTGCATCTGCAGCGCTGTCATCGCATGCTCGGCCTCGGTACGCACATCGAGAATCAAACACGCCTGCTCAACCTGCATGTTCTGCGGTGCCACCTTCTTGATTGATACTGTCATGCGCTCTCCCTGGTATTCAACTGGCTGCAGCAAACTGGTCATATGCACGCAAGGCATCCGCTGCATACATCAGCGAAGGGCCGCCGCCCATATACACAGCCATGCCCAGCACTTCGGCAACTTCATTGCGGGTCGCGCCCAGATCACGCAGCGCCTTGCTATGAAAACCTATGCATCCATCGCAACGAATCGCCACACCGATTGCCAACGCAATAAATTCCTTGGTCTTTTTTTCAAGCGCACCATCGGCGCTTGCCGCCGCTGACATCTCGTAAAAACCTTTCATGGTTCCCGGAATCAGCGGTTTCATTTGCCGAATATAGTCAACAATATCCGATGTGATGACTTGATAATCCTTGCTCATGCTTTTCCCCGTCAATTTAGGAGTTTCTAATATTAGACTTATCTAATATAATAAGTCAAGATATCTCGCATGACTGCTGAAAAAATGGACAAGAACATTCGCGACATGAAGAAAAATGCGGAAAATGCTGCCGCCTTTCTGAAAAATCTCGCCAACCCGAATCGCTTGCTGATTCTCTGCCTGCTTACCGAAGGCGAGCGTTGCGTCAGCGATATTCTGGAACACCTGGATATCAGCCAAACCGCCCTCTCCCAACATCTGGCCCGCCTGCGCGAAGAGGGCATCGTCGATTACCGGCGCGACCATCGTACGCTGTACTATTTCATAAAAAACAAGGACATAGGCAGCGTCATCGCCATGCTTTACGCCATCTACTGCCCGCAGGAAGATGCCTGAATGCAGGGAAATTAATTACGCTTTGCCACTCAATCAGCACTTTACCGGCAACACGATACTGCGGCATCAGACCACAAACCGCCTCTGCATGACATGATCCATATCAAGACGTAACGCTCAGGTATAATTCCCGGTTTTCCCAGCAAAGAACATCATGGAAGCAGAACGCTTAAATTCCCTCGAATCCCTGCTCGACGATCTTACCGATCGTACGACCGAACTTCGGAGGTATCTTTGACTTCGATATCAAGTCAGAGAAGCTAGACCAGGTCAACGGCGAACTGGAAGACCCGAAAGTCTGGGACGACCCAAAACGCGCCCAGGATCTGGGCAAGGAAAAAAAATCGCTGGAAGCGATCGTGCACACCATCATCAAAGTCGATGCTGAGCTGAAAGACGCGCACGATTTGTTCGAGATGGCACGCGAAGAAAACGACGAAGACACTATCGTCGCGATTGAAGCCGATTCGCAAGAATTGCTCAAGATCGTGGAAGGCATGGAGTTCCGCCGCATGTTCAGCGGCCCCATGGATGCCAACAACTGCTTTATCGATATTCAGGCTGGCGCCGGCGGCACCGAAGCACAAGACTGGGCTTCGATGTTGTTGCGTCAATACCTGCGCTATTGCGAACGCAAGGGCTTCAAGGTTGAGATCCTGGAACAGTCCGATGGTGAGGTTGCCGGCATTAAAACTGCCACGCTGAAAGTCGAAGGCGAATACGCCTACGGCCTGCTGCGTACTGAAACCGGCGTGCATCGCCTGGTGCGCAAATCGCCGTTTGATTCGGCGAATGGTCGCCACACGTCATTCTCCAGCTTGTTCGTCTATCCGGAAGTCGATGATTCGATCGAGATCGACATCAACCCGGCCGACGTGCGCATCGATACCTACCGCGCCTCCGGTGCCGGTGGTCAGCACATCAACAAGACCGATTCCGCAGTCCGTCTGACCCACGGCCCATCCGGCATTGTGGTGCAGTGCCAGAACGACCGCTCGCAACATCGCAACAAGGCGGAAGCCTGGGACATGCTGAAAGCCAAGCTGTTCGAGCTCGAAATGCGCAATCGCATGAGCGAACAGCAAAAGCTGGAAGATTCCAAGACCGACGTCGGCTGGGGTCACCAGATCCGCTCTTACGTGCTGGATCAGTCCCGCATCAAGGATTTGCGCACCAACTTCGAGACCGGCAATACCAAAGCCGTGCTCGACGGTGATCTGGACGATTTCATTGCCGCATCACTGAAGCAAGGCGTATAAACGCCGTCACACCCGCTCTACTTTCATCGCTTTTCACTAACAAGATTGTTGCCCCCATGACTACGCAAAACGACGACGCAGAAGCATCGCTACCGCTAGACGAAAACAAAATCATCGCCGAGCGCCGCGCCAAGTTGAGCGCATTGCGCGAGCAAGGCGTCGCCTTCCCTAACGACTTCCGTCCGCAACACAAGGCGGCTGATCTGCATACGCAATACGACAGCAAGACGCGCGAAGAACTGGAAGCCGAACCTGTTACCGTGGTGCTGGCAGGTCGCATGATGTTGAAGCGTGAAGCCGGCAAGAAAGCCGCATTTGCCACCTTGCAGGATGCGTCCGGCCCGAAAGCCGATGGACGTATCCAGATCTACGCCACACTGGATCTGACCGGCGAAGCTGCAATGGCAGCGCTGCATCATTACGATCTGGGCGATATCCTCGGCGTCAGCGGCACGCTGTTCAAAACCAAGACCGATGAATTGACGATCAAGGTGACCGAGCTGCGTTTGATCACCAAGTCGCTGCGCCCCCTACCGGATAAATTCCACGGCCTGGCCGATCAGGAAACCAAATACCGCCAGCGCTACGTCGACCTGATCATGAATGAAGAAACGCGTCGCACCTTCAAGGCGCGTACTGCGGCAATCACATCGATACGCAACTTCATGGCCAAGAATGACTTCATGGAAGTCGAAACGCCGATGCTGCACACGATTCCAGGCGGCGCAGCAGCCAAACCTTTCATCACCCATCACAATGCGCTCGACATGCAGATGTTTTTGCGTATCGCACCTGAGCTGTATCTGAAACGTCTGGTAGTCGGCGGCTTCGACCGCGTGTTCGAGATCAATCGCAACTTCCGCAACGAAGGCGTATCGATCCGTCACAATCCGGAATTCACGATGATGGAATTCTACGCAGCCTACACCGACTACAAATGGTTGATGGACTTTACCGAAGCGGTGATTCGCCAGGCGGCAATCGATGCCCACGGCACGGCAACGCTGACCTATGGCGGCCGCGAACTGGATCTGGCAAAGCCGTTCCATCGTCTGACCATCGTCGGCGCAATCAACAAATTTGCACCGCAATACACGCACGAACAACTGCATGATGCCGAATACATCAAGGCGGAACTGAAGAAGTTCGGCGTGAAACCGCACGCACACTCCGGCCTCGGTGCACTGCAACTGGCTTTGTTTGAAGAAACTGCCGAAGCCCAGCTGTGGGAACCGACTTACATCATCGACTATCCGGTTGAAGTGTCGCCGTTGGCGCGCGCATCGGATACCGTTGCCGGCATTACCGAGCGTTTCGAGTTGTTCATGGTGGGCCGCGAGATCGCCAACGGCTTCTCCGAATTGAACGATGCAGAAGATCAGGCTGCACGCTTTCAGGCGCAGGTTGCAGCAAAAGATGCAGGCGATGAAGAAGCGATGTTTTATGACGCCGACTATATCCGTGCACTGGAATACGGCATGCCGCCAGCCGGCGGTTGCGGTATCGGCATCGATCGTCTGATGATGATCATTACCGACTCGCCGAATATCCGCGACGTCCTGCTGTTTCCGCATCTGCGACGCGAAGACTAAGTTACTGCAAGAAAATAAAAAAGGACTGCCTAGGCAGTCCTTTTTTATTGTTGCAACTAATGAAAACTATTCCTGCTCTCAGTTACATCAGCTTACATCTGACACAGGTTTAAGCTTTTTATTTGGCTCAGCTGGCGCAATACTTTATCCACATAAACACAACCGTGGAATCATCCACATCCGGAGGAAGTAATGGAAGCCAAAAACAATTCAAATCGCATTCATCCATTAGTAGCCGCAGCTGCTGTCGGCGTCTTGCTGCTCAGCCTGGTAGGTATTGCAGCCATGACCGGAATGTTGCCGAATTCAAATAGCGCCGATGCGCAAAAAGAAGCAATTGCAGCCCTCGACAAAGAGGCAGCCGATAAAGCTGCCGAAGCAAAAGCTGCAGAAGAACGTGCGTACGAAGCACGGATGGCGGCACAAAAAGCCGATGATGAAAAAGCCCATCAGGCACGCTTGAAAGAAGAAGATCGCCGCATTGCGGAACGCGCCAATGCACGTACATCTGCACCAGCCAAAGTGGCACAGGCGCAAATCTGCTACGACTGCGGTCGCGTGGAATCAGTTCGCTCGGTGCAAACAGCAGCCAAACCTAGCGGTGTCGGTGTAGTCGGCGGCGCAGTGGTTGGCGGCTTGCTGGGTAATCAGATCGGTAACGGCAGCGGTCGCAGTCTGGCGACAGTAGCCGGTGCGGTCGGCGGCGGTTTTGCCGGTAACGAAATCGAAAAACGTACACGTACTGCAACGACGTATGAAGTGCGCGTACGTATGGAAGATGGCAAGATCCGCACCTTCCCTTACGATAACCAGCCGAACTGGAATTCTGGCGATCGTGTTCGCGTAGTAGATGGCTATTTGCGCGCACGCTGATCCAGGCGCAAGCAAATAAAAAAGAGCGACCGATGGTCGCTCTTTTTTCGTCTGATTACTTCGCGCTGGTTCAAACCCCATTCTGGGCTGAAAAGCGGCGCAACAGCTTTATTGCGCTTCTTCTATCCACGCCATCTGGATCGCTTCGAGAATTTTCTCGCCTGAATGCGCAGGCAAGTCGTCAAAATCTTCCAGCTCGCACACCCACTTGTGCAAATCAGTGAAGCGTATCGTCAAGGGATCGATATCCGGAAATTTATCATGCAGCTCTTCCGCAATGCGGATCGTGTCTGTCCATTTCATCGCAAGGCTCCTTAATGATTTTCGCTGGCGTGATTGATCGTGTAACGCGGAATTTCCACCACCAGATCTTCCTCTGCAACAATCGCCTGGCATGACAGACGCGATGCCGCTTCCAGCCCCCATGCCTTGTCCAGCAAATCTTCTTCCTTCTCTTCCGCCTCATTGAGCGAACTGAAACCTTCGCGCACAATCACGTGACAGGTGGTGCATGCGCAGGATTTTTCGCAGGCGTGTTCGATATCGATATCGTTTTCCAGCAGAACGTCGCATATCGATTTACCCGCTGGCGCATCAATCACGGCGCCATCCGGACACAAGGCATGATGGGGAAGAACAACAATTTGCGGCACTTGATTACCTCGAAAGTTTAAATGTTATTGCCCTGAAAAATTACTCAGGCTGTAGTGCATTGCTTTTACTGCCAGCAGTCTTGCGTCGTAACGAACACAAAACCATGCATCAAATTTCATCCAGTTTCTTGCCGGACAGTGCAGTGCGTACGCTCCTGTCCATTCTACGCGCGGCAAATTCTTCCGTACCGTGCGCCAGTGCGTCGACTGCCGCCTTGATCGCAATATGATCGGTGCCGCTACCAGCCTGTCTGACGCTATCCAGCAGTGCGACGACATCTTCGCGTTCATTATCCGACAGCAGGTTGCCATCCGCATCCAGTGCCGACTGCGTTGCCAGCACGATGCGCTCCGCTTCCACCTGCTCCTCGCGCAATGCACGTGCAGCCATATCGACATCCGCCGACTTGAAGGAATCCTGCAGCATCTGCGCGATCTGATCGTCTGCCAAACCATACGATGGCTTGACGCTGATCGATGCTTCCACGCCGGAGCGCAGCTCACGCGCTGAAACTGACAGCAAACCGTCCGCATCAACCTGATAAGTCACGCGTATGCGTGCAGCGCCGGCAGCCATGGGCGGAATGCCGCGCAATTCGAATTTTGCCAGCGAGCGGCAATCACTTACCAGCTCGCGCTCGCCCTGCACAATGTGCACGGCAAGTGCGGTCTGGCCATCCTTGAAGGTGGTGAATTCCTGCGCGCGTGCGCAGGGAATCGTCGAGTTGCGCGGAATGACTTTTTCCACCAGGCCGCCCATCGTCTCGATACCCAGCGACAAGGGAATCACGTCCAGCAGCAACCAGTCATCACCGGCAGCGCGATTGCCTGCCAACAAGTTGGCCTGCACCGCCGCGCCCAGGGCCACTACCTTATCGGGATCGATATTCGCCAATGGCGTGGAGTGGAAAAACTCGCCAACCGCCTTGCGTATGTGCGGCATGCGCGTTGCGCCGCCTACCATCACCACGCCATCCACATCATCCACGCTCAAATCAGCGTCACGCAATGCCTTTTTGGTTGGCGTAATGGTCTTGGCCACCAGATGTTGCGTCATCTGGATAAAATCTGCAGCGGTCACGGTGACGTGGACTTCCTCACCGGAAGTCAATACGGCGTCGATCAGCGTTTCCGATTTCGACGACAACAGTTCCTTCGCTTCGCGCGCCTTGACCATCAGCACGCTGGTATCTATCTCGGATAAAGGTGCCAGCTTGGCTTGCTCGATGATCCAGCAGAACAGGCGATGGTCGAAATCGTCGCCGCCCAGAGCCGAATCGCCGCCGGTAGACAATACTTCAAACACGCCCTTGGTCAGCTTCAGGATAGAGACATCAAAGGTGCCGCCGCCCAGATCGTAGACTGCGAACACACCTTCCGATCCATTGTCCAGGCCGTAGGCGATCGCTGCCGCCGTCGGTTCATTAAGCAAACGCAGTACGTTCAGACCGGCGAGTTTGGCCGCATCCTTGGTTGCCTGGCGCTGCGCATCGTCAAAGTATGCCGGCACGGTAATCACGGCACCGACCAGATCGTCGCCCAGCGCATCTTCAGCCTGCTGGCGCAAGGTGGCGAGAATTTCTGCCGATACTTCAACCGGGCTTTTTACACCGGCGACTGTTTTCAGTTGCACCATGCCGGGCGTATCGAGGAAATCGTAAGGCAGGTTTTCCGCGTAGGCTATATCTTTCAAGCCGCGCCCCATGAGGCGCTTGACTGAAACGATCGTATTCTTCGGATCGGTATTTTGTGCTGCCTGCGCCTTGTAGCCGATATGTGCATTGCCGTTTTTCAGATAGTGCACGACTGAAGGCAAGAGCGAGCGTCCTTCTTCATCGGTCAATACTTCGGGAATGCTGTTGCGTACCGTTGCCACCAGCGAGTTGGTGGTGCCGAGATCGATACCAACCGCCAGTCTATGCTGATGCGGTGCGGTGGACATGCCGGGTTCGGCGATTTGAAGAAGAGCCATATTTGTTTGTAACTTATCTCAAGTAAATCGTTACCAGCGTTCATGCAGGGCAACGGTCATGCAATATCTGTGCATAATCACATCCGGATACCGCAGTTTACAGCACGCACCATGCTAGTCCGGCAGTACGTCCACCGCGTGCGAAACTTCAATGGAAAATTTTTCCAGAAACATCAATTGCCGCACCAGCCCGGCAGCGCCGGCAAAATCATCACCATCCAGCAATACACCGATTTCTTCCAGGCTAGTCTTGCGTGCAGTACGAATAGCCGTCTCCAGCGCTTCCAGCTCATCCCTGTTTTTTCGAGCCCGCGCCTCGTCGAGCGCTTCGCGCCATTCCATCTGCTGCATCAGGAATGCCAGCGGCATCGCCGTATTGGATTCGACTTGCAGATCAACGCCGTTCAGTTCGCATAAATAAGCAGCACGCTTGAACGGATTTTTCAGTGTCGTGTATGCCTCATTCGCGCGTGTTGCCCATTGCATGGCGACCCGCTTCTCTGCATCCGGCGCACTGGCAAACTTGTCCGGATGCACCTGATTCTGGACCTCGTGATAAGCCTGGTCGAGTGCGCGTGCATCGAGCGCAAAGCGTTGCGGCAAATGAAAAAGGTCAAAGTGATTTTGCATACTTGGGCTGTCCGTCTGCCATTTTGTCTACTGCTGTGCAGACGTCATCGCTGCTGGATGTTCGGGGTATCAAATAAAAGAGCCTGCACAATTTCGACAGGCTCAATCGGGACATCAATTCTGCTGCCAGCCATTCAGGCCCTGCAGGCAGGCATCAAATACGGAAACTCTCACCACAACCGCATTCGTCCTTGACGTTGGGGTTATGGAACTTGAAACCTTCATTCAAGCCTTCGCGCGCGAAATCCAGCTCGGTGCCATCGATATACGGCAGACTTTTCGGATCGACGAATACCTTGACGCCATGCGATTCGAACACGCTGTCTTCACTCGCGCTTTCGTCCACATATTCCAGCTTGTAGGCCAGACCGGAACAACCGGTCGTGCGCACGCCGAAACGCAGGCCGATACCCTTGCCGCGCCGTTCCATGTAGCGGTTGATATGTTTCGCCGCTTTTTCAGTCAGTGTAATAGCCATAGTCTTCGCTTAAACAGATAGTCGTTGAAGCGCGCAGTCTTGTCGCATGCTGCGCGAAGCAAACAAACTCAGACTGCTTTTTCCGCTTCCGCCACGCCATGCTTGGTTTTGTAATCCAGCACGGCTGCCTTGATCGCATCTTCCGCCAGAATCGAGCAGTGAATTTTCACCGGCGGCAAAGCCAATTCTTCGGCAATTTGCGTATTCTTGATCGACATTGCCTGATCCAGCGTCTTGCCCTTGACCCATTCGGTCACCAGCGAAGACGATGCAATTGCCGAACCACAACCATAGGTTTTGAATTTTGCATCTTCGATCACGCCATCGGCGCCGACCTTGATTTGCAGTTTCATCACGTCGCCACAAGCCGGCGCACCAACCATGCCGGTACCGATTGTTTCATCACCTTTATCGAACGCACCAACGTTGCGTGGATTTTCGTAATGATCGAGAACTTTGTCTGAGTAAGCCATTTTGATACTCCTAGTTAAACCTGTTTCCGTCCGTCACCGGCAGAAGCGAAATCGATTAGTGCGCTGCCCATTGGATCGTGCTGATATCGATCCCGTCTTTATACATATCCCACAGCGGCGACAACTCACGCAGCTTGGCAACTTTTTCCTTGATCAACTTGATCGTGAAATCCACATCTTCTTCCGTCGTGAAACGGCCGAAAGTGAAACGAATCGAGCTGTGCGCCAATTCATCACTGCGACCCAGCGCTCTCAATACATAAGATGGTTCCAGACTGGCCGAAGTACAAGCCGAACCTGAAGAAACAGCCAAATCCTTGATCGCCATGATCAGCGACTCGCCTTCAACATAGTTGAAGCTGACGTTCAGGTTGTGCGGTACGCGGTGATCCATATCGCCATTGATATAGACCTCTTCCATATCCATCAAACCTTTGGCCAGACGATCGCGCAAACCCTTGATACGGACAATTTCTTCATCCATCTCTTCACGTGCAATACGGAAAGCCTCACCCATGCCGACGATCTGATGCGTTGCCAAGGTGCCCGAACGCAAGCCGCGCTCATGACCGCCACCGTGCATCTGCGCTTCGATACGCACACGCGGTTTGCGACGCACATACAAGGCGCCTATGCCTTTAGGGCCGTAGGTTTTGTGCGCGGTAAATGTCATCAGGTCGACTTTGGTTTTTTCCAGGTCGATTTTGACTTTGCCGGTTGCCTGCGCAGCGTCGCAATGGAAAATGATGCCCTTGCTGCGGCAAAGTTCACCGATTTCATCGATAGGCTGAATCACGCCGATTTCATTGTTGACCAGCATCACCGACACCAGAATCGTGTCCGGACGAATCGCTTCAGCCAATTGCGCGATGGTGATCAAGCCATTGTCTTGCGGTTGCAGATAAGTTGCTTCAAAACCCTGGCGCTCCAGTTCACGCACGGTATCCAGCACAGCCTTGTGCTCGGTTTTTACCGTGATGATGTGCTTGCCCTTGGTTTTATAGAATTGCGCAGCGCCCTTGAGCGCGAGGTTGTTGCCTTCGGTCGCGCCCGAAGTCCAGATGATTTCGCGCGAATCGGCGTTGACCAGTTTTGCGACTTGTTCACGAGCATCTTCCACCGCTTTTTCCGCCGTCCAGCCATACATATGGCTGCGCGATGCCGGATTACCGAACTGCTCGCGCAGGTACGGAATCATCTTGTCGGCAACCCGTGGATCGATAGGCGTCGTCGCCGAGTAATCCATGTAAATTGGAAAGTGCGGCGCCTTGATCGTGTCGAGCAGGCTTTTATCTAACGGGGCATTCATTTTTTTAAACTCCAATAATCAAACGGCTGCGTGATTACGATGCACAACCACCACGCATTGCTCGGAAACCTTTTGTTTTTGCTGGTCAACCAAATCTTTTAAAGAGACGGAATCTAGATAATCCACCATTTTCGCATTCAATGTTGCCCACAGGTCATGTGTCATGCAACGGCCACCATGTTCATGCTCAGGACTATGGCAATTTTCCTTGCCGCCGCACTGCGTAGCATCCAGGGGTTCATCTACTGCAATAATAATGTCGGCAACCGTCACATCTTCAGCCCGGCGCGCCAGGTTGTAACCGCCGCCCGGCCCGCGCACCGACTCCACGATTTCATGGCGACGCAACTTGCCGAACAACTGCTCAAGATACGACAGGGAAATCTCCTGCCGCTGACTGATGCCGGCGAGCGTGACAGGACCATTGTCCTGGCGCAATGCCAAGTCAATCATTGCTGTCACAGCAAAACGGCCTTTAGTCGTCAAACGCATGAAATGCTGCCTCCAGAACCAACCGGGTGGAATAACCCGAGTTGTTGATCAATTTGGTCAAGTATAACAAATTTGGCGGAATCTGTCAGCTAGCTGCATTGCACAATCAGCCCTGCTCAATCGCACAAACCGCATTCCATTTGTCACTCCTCATTTTATTGAAAACTTGCCCCGCCAACCTTGACCGGCGTCAGCAAGACGAATATTTGTTCGCCGCAGCATCATTGCCATAAAGACAGTAAATGCAATTCGGCTCAAGCTGGCTCACCATCAATCCGTACCGCGCACTGCAATAACTCACGCCAATAAAATTGAACGATTATTCAATCAATTAAGTTGACTTGAGCGAGAGAGGAAAATCAAAATAACGGGCAAGCAAAAAATCAAAAAATCACGAAACAATTACATTTCCTATGGCTGCGAACAAGGCTTGAGCGAATATTCAATTTATAATGGATGCCTCGTTAATTGACTGAAACTTCGTTTCTCTTATTTGCAATGGCCACGCGCATTTCCAAGACCCCGCAATCCCCGACTCAAAAAGCCGATAAAAAACGGATCGAAGTTCTCAAGGCCGCCGGTAAATGCTTCCGCAAAACCGGCTTCCATCAAACATCCATGCAGCAGATTTGTGCAGAAACCGGCCTCGGCCCAGGTGCGGTCTATCGTTATTTCACAGGCAAGGAAGCCATCATTGAAGCGATGGTGGAGGAAGAACGGCGGCAAGCGCGCGCCATGCTGCTGCAAATGCGCGATGCCGAATCCATACAACAGGCATTGAGCACAGCCACGCGATTATTTGCCGAGCGTTATCGCACCGGCAGTGACGCCAGCCTGATGACGGAAGTCTATGCAGAAGGCATGCGCAGCAAGCGCGTCGGCAGCGTATTGCGCAAGATAGAAGCGGAATGGATCATGGGATTGACCAATCTGTTACGCATCGCGCAAGCTCGCGGACAGATCGATGCGTCGCTGGATGCCGCGCAAACCGCTCTGTTCCTGACAGGGATGTGGGATGGCATGGTGATCCGCCAGCATTTTCATGCACATGACGATCCGCAGGCGCTACCGAATTTTTTTGAAACGATGATTGCGCGATTGCTGGCGAAAGACAATAAGGTCGCCGGCAAACCGCTCACCACGCCACCACTGGAAAATTCACTGTTTGCCGAAGAACTGAAAAAGCGCGCCGAGTCTGAAGATTTACGTCAGCTCAGCCTGATTTAAGCCGGATTCTTTTTCAGCAGATGCATGGGGCCAAACAGTTCCTGCATCACCTGATTTGCAATAAAGCTCAGGTTATACGGATGCTCGGAGATTTTTTTCGGAAAACGGACGCTCTCGGGCAAGGCCTCCAACTGCACCGCAATCTTCCCCCACAAAACCAGCGTTGGCGGCTGTTTTTCCGCGCGCTCTGCAAGGCCGGCCAACACTGTTTGCAGGAATGGTATCCACGGCCTGGCTTCTTTTACCGGCGGCACATGCGAACGAAAAACCAGCGCCGCATTCAGCAGCAAAAAACCATGCCGGGTTAGATTCGCCTGCAATTCAGGCAAGGTTTGAATAATCGATGAAGGCGCTGCCTGCGCCTTGCTGGATACACCTGCCAGCGCATCGCCTGTAGTCTGCTCTATCGCCAATTGACCGTCGGCCACCAGCAGCATCTTCATGAAATTGCGCAGCGAGGTCGCGCGATTGACCTGTTTGGACAAACCCTTTTCCGACCACAGCGAGCTGACCGCACCATCCATGAAGCAGACACCGGTCGCACTATCAGCGCGCGGATACGGCCCCTCACCCACCAGCACATATTGCACCGCATCCAAAGGCTGCGCAAAAGCGGCAAACAATCTGCCACCATTTGGTAAATAACTATCTTCAGCCAGCGCCGGCAAATAGTCGGGAAAGGCCTTGTGAACCGCATTGAGGCCAGCCAGCAGAATCGGGCGCCATGAAGCATCGGCGACGTCCAGCATGGCGACAAAAGATGAAGGAATGGTGTGCATGAAGTTGGATGCAATAAAGACAGATGCGTGCGAAAGCAGCGATTGTAGCCGCAACATTCAACGGCACAAGAAAAAC
>NZ_JBEBPO010000014.1:0-38069 GCF_040395855.1 Herminiimonas fonticola
CCATCCGGTTTGATCGGGATCATCAGATTCTTGATGCGCACGTTGGCGAAGGTGCCGCGCATCATGATTTCGTGATTGCCGCGACGTGAGCCGTAGGAGTTGAAATCTGCTTTCAACACGCCTTTTGCTGTCAGGTATTTACCGGCCGGGCTGGTGTCCTTGATCGAACCTGCAGGCGAGATGTGATCGGTGGTGATGGAATCGCCGAATACGCCGAGCGCACGTGCACCTGTGATGCCGGTTGCAGCAGCTTTCGGTTCCATCGTGAAGTCGTTGAAGAATGGTGGTTCGGCGATATAGGTCGAAGTTGGCCAGTCATATACCTGGCCCTCAGCGACGCCCTTGATGCCTTCCCATAATTTTCCTGGTGCGGTTTTGACTTGAGCGTAGTTATCCTTGAAGACCTTGGCGTTCATCGCAAACTTCATCAGCTTGGAAACTTCCTGCGAAGTTGGCCAGATATCGCCCAGGTAAACGTCGCGCATCTTGCCATCGGCCCCTTTGCCGCGACCGACCGGTTCCGTCATCAGGTCGCGTGTCATGTTGCCGGCGATCGCGTAGGCGACAACCAGCGGTGGCGATGCCAGGAAGTTGGAGCGGATGTTCGGGTGAATACGCGCTTCAAAGTTGCGGTTGCCCGACAACACGGCTGAAGCGACGATGTCGTTTTGCGCGATGGCTTCATTCATTGCAGGCGTCAGGTCGCCGGCGTTACCGATACAGGTTGTGCAACCGTAGGCAGTGACGCCGAAGCCGAGTTTTTCCAGGTAGGGCAGCAGGCCGGCAGCTTGCAGGTATTCGGTCACAACGCGTGAGCCAGGAGCAAGCGAAGTCTTGATGTGCGGCGACACTTTCAAGCCGGCTTCGACTGCTTTCTTGGCCAGCAAACCTGCGGTCAGCAATACGCTAGGGTTCGATGTATTGGTGCAGGAAGTGATCGCTGCAATCAGCACGTCGCCGTTTTTGACTTTGACGCCATCGCTGTTGGTATAAGTTGCATCCAGATCTTCCGGTTTTTTATTGAAACCGTTTTCCGATACCGGTTTGGCAAACAAATCGGCGAAGTTTTGTTTGACGTGACCGATTTCGATGCGGTCTTGCGGACGTTTCGGGCCGGCCAATGATGGTGCAACCGAACCCAGATCGAGTGCGACCACGTGGGTGTAATCGATCTCGCCGGATTTTGGAATGCCGTACAGACCTTGCGCCTTGAAGTAGTTTTCAAATGCATCGATTTCGGCTTTGGTGCGGCCCGTGCCCTTGAAGTAATCGATGGTGGCATCGTCGACCGGGAAGAAGCCCATCGTCGCGCCGTATTCCGGTGCCATGTTGGCGATGGTGGCGCGGTCGGTCAGCGACAGCGATTCGGTGCCTTCGCCGAAGAATTCGACAAACTTGCCGACGACTTTTTCCTTGCGCAGCAATTCTGTGATGGTGAGAACCAGATCGGTAGCGGTCACGCCTTCACGCAATGCACCGGTAAGGTTCACGCCGACGACGTCAGGCGTGAGGAAATAAACCGGTTGGCCCAGCATGCCGGCTTCGGCTTCAATGCCGCCTACGCCCCAGCCGACTACGCCGATGCCGTTGATCATGGTGGTGTGCGAATCGGTACCGACCAGTGTGTCCGGATAGTAGACGTCGGTTTTGCCGCCGTCATTGCGTTTGTGTACGCCGCGCGCCAGGTATTCCAGATTCACCTGGTGCACGATGCCGAAGCCCGGTGGCACGACGCCGAAAGTGTCGAACGCCTGCATGCCCCATTTCATGAACTGATAGCGCTCGTTGTTGCGCTGGAATTCCAGTTTCATGTTCAGGTCGAGCGCATTCTTTTGACGGAAGTGATCGATCTGGATCGAGTGATCGACGACCAGATCAACCGGCACCAGCGGTTCGATGTTCTTTGGGTTCTTGCCCAATTTGCTGGCGACGTTGCGCATGGCAGCCAGATCGGCCAGCAGCGGAACACCGGTGAAATCCTGCAATACCACGCGTGCGACGACGAAAGGAATTTCATCCGTGCGTACGGCTGTTGGCGACCAGTTGGCCAGTTGGTGGATGTGTTCTTCGGTTACTTTTTTGCCGTCGCAATTGCGCAGCACCGATTCCAGCACGATGCGAATCGAAACCGGCAAGCGGGAAACATTCACGCCGAGTTTTTTACCCAATGCAGGCAGCGAATAAAACGTACCTTTTTTCGAGCCTGAAATATTGAATTCCTTAAGCGTATTCAATGTGTTGCGCGACATGATTTTCTCCTTGATACAAAATAGCCGATACGAAAATGGTTCCATGCATGCTGTCAGCTGTGAGGCTGACAGCACTTCCAACTTTTAACTCTTTGTTTTTGCGGCCAGTGCTTTTGCCTGCTCGGGATCTCTGCATTCATTGGCCAGTTGCTGCCCTTTTTTGGAGTCGAGCAACATGGCCTTGGATGGAATGTGTATCCATACCAGACCTGCCTTGCGATTTTCAAAACGATTTGCGCCGGTGCTGGTGCCGATTCTGCGCATGCGGTGGACTTTGTCTTTCCAGCGGATGGCAATGTGTTTGTCGTCACTGGCGTTGTAATAAGTGGTGATCTTGTTGCCGAGCTCGCAATTGAAATTGTTGACGATGGAGCCTTCGATATTGGCTTCGCCCAGATCTTCGTCGTCATCGTCGCCGACAGCGTTTGCAGCGGCGGCGGATGCCGCTGCTGCAGGCACTGCTTTTTTTACTGTCTTTTTAAGCGGTTTTTTTGCTGTTTCCTGTTTGGCGGCAGCGCTTGTTTGTGCAAACGCAGGCGACAGTGTTGTCGATGCGCCGATCAGCAGGGCAGCATAAAGCAGTTTCTTCATTCAAAATCTCCATTTATTTTGATGGTTCGCCGGCAGGCAAGCAGGTGATGCGCTTGATGCAAGCGAGCGTGTATTCATAAAATAGTGCTGGTCGAATCGGGCAGCGGCAAGCCACTGGCCTGCGCACGTTGCAGTATCGTCCAGTAATAACGGTAGCTCGCTCTATCGTGCAATTTGCCGTTGTGCTGTATCGGCCCCCATTGCACTGCCTGTGCTTGCGACAGAATAGCCGCTGCTTCGTTCACTTCCGAGAGTCGGGGAGCAAATGATTTCAGGATAGGTTTGATCTGGCCTGGGTGAATGCTCCACATCCGCGTATAGGCAAACTCGGATGCGGCACGATGCGCATCGCTGGCAACCACCGACGTGTCATTGATTTCCGTCGTGACATTATGCGATGGGGTTTTGCCGTGGGCATGGCAGGCTGCGGCAATTTCCAGTTTGGCGCGCGCCAGCAGCGGATGGGTAAATTGTCCTGGCGAACGCATGGCGTTGCCGGGAATGGCGCCGTAATGCGCGGAAACAAAATCCATGATGCCGAAAGACAGGCATTCGACCTGGGGCAGGGCGGCGATTGCATGGACATCTTTCAATGCGCCGTGCGTTTCAATCAAGACGTGCACCGGCAAGTTGGTGCGGCCGTTCGCGTGGCGATTGACCAGGCTGATTGCGTTTTCCACGTCGGCGACGCTGTCGACTTTTGGAACGACCAGATAAGCCAGACGTTGCGCAGCATGTTGCAGAATGATTTTTATATCCTGCTCGAAGAATTCACTGGTGACATCGTGCACACGGGCACCTATGCGGCCGAACAGATTTTCTTCGCCGGCAATCAGCGTGCCGATCAAATGTGCGTGTGCTGATTCATTGCCATGTGCAGCACCGTCTTCGCAATCGAAAGTAATATCGAAAACCGGTCCCAGTTCTGTCTGCAGCGCCAGCGATTTGCGCATCAGTTTTTCCGAGCCGGCATAGTGATCGCAGACCGGAATCGAAACCGGTGGCAAAGTGCCTTGAAAGAGAACTTCGGACGGATGCATGAGCGGTGTGCTGGCTATAAGGACTGGCTGCAGAGGAGAAGGACGAATAGCCGCAGCCATTCGTCCGGAACTAATATCAAGCCAGAAGGTGTTTGACGCCTTCACGCTCTTCCGTCAATTCTTTCAGGGTCAGATTGATGCGTTCTTGCGAGAATGCATCGATGTCCAGGCCTTGAACGATTTTGTATTCGCCGTTTTCGGTAGTAACAGGGAAGCCGAACATGGTGTCTTTCGGAATGCCGTAGGAACCATCCGACGGAATGCCCATCGTGACCCATTTGCCGTTGGTGCCGAGTACCCAGTCGCGCACGTGATCGATCGCTGCGTTGGCTGCCGATGCTGCCGAGGACACGCCGCGTGCTTCGATGATGGCGGTGCCGCGCTTTGCAACGGTAGGCAGGAAGGTGTCTTTATTCCACGCGTCGTCGTTGATGCTTTCCTTGACCGATTTGCCATCGATGGTGGCGAAGCGGTAGTCGGCGTACATGGTTGGCGAGTGATTGCCCCAGACTGCGAGTTTTTCAATCGATGCAACCGGTTTGCCGGTTTTCGCTGCGATTTGCGACAGGGCGCGGTTGTGATCCAGACGCAGCATGGCGGTGAAGTTTTTCGCCGGCAGGTTTGGTGCTGATTTCATCGCGATGTAAGCATTGGTATTGGCTGGATTGCCGACCACCAGAACCTTGACATTGCGCGATGCAACTGCATCCAGCGCCTTGCCTTGTACAGTGAAAATCTGTGCATTTGCTTCCAGCAGATCCTTGCGTTCCATGCCGGCGCTACGTGGGCGGGCACCGACCAGCAAAGCGATATCTGCATCCTTGAATGCGGTCATCGGATCGCTGTGTGCGGAAACGCCAGCCAGCAATGGAAATGCGCAATCGTCGATTTCCATGATCACGCCTTTCAGCGCGTTTTGTGCTTTTTCATTGTCGATTTCCAGCAACTGCAAAATAACCGGCTGGTCTTTGCCCAGCAAGTCGCCGTTAGCGATGCGGAACAGCAGGGAATAACCGATCTGGCCGGCGGCGCCGGTGACGGCAACACGCATAGGGGCTTTAGCCATGTTGAATCTCCAAGGTGATGGTGAAAACGTGATTGGGTGTGGGGAAAATATCCGCGTGGCGCAATGATACAGTTGAATACCGGAGAAGTCAGCGGGGGCTATCCACAAATCGATCGTCTATTTTGCTTGATGTTACCGTTACTGCGACAAAGCAATATTGTTGCGAGTGTAGGCTTCGGGCATTTCATTGTCAATATGTATCTTATGTCTTATATAAGACATGTTAATTATTATCTTTTGCTGGACTCGGAGAGGGGTTCTGTGGTGAAATCCATACTCATGAGCTCCTCCCATCCTTCTCTGTCGATAGCTAATCCGGCCCAGGCTGCCGGTGCGTCAGCGACGGTGCCGTCGCCAACCTTCAGTCCGCTGTATCAGCAAATCAAGGCCTTGATCACGAAGAGTCTGCAGTCGGGCGAATGGCGTCCCGGTGAATTGATTCCGAGCGAAGTCGAGCTGGCCAATCGTTTCAAGGTCAGCCAGGGCACAGTGCGCAAGGCAATTGATGAGTTGTCGGCCGAAAATCTGGTGGTGCGCAGACAGGGCAAAGGCACTTTCGTTGCAACGCATCACGAAGCGCGGGCGCAGTTTCGTTTTCTGCGGTTAAAGCCGGATGTCGGCGATGCCCATTATCCCGAGAACACAGTTACGGAAGCCAGACGTCTGCGCGCGCCTGCCGATATTGCGCGTCAACTGGACATTAAAACCGGTGATTCGGTTTTCTTCATCAAGCGCATCCAATCGTTCGATGGTGCGCCGACGATTCTGGAAGAGTTGTGGTTGCCAGGTTTGATTTTTAAAGGTTTGTCGCTGGAACGTGTGCTGCAATACAAGGGACCCATGTACGCACTGCTGGAAACGGAATTCGGCATTCAGATGATACGTGCGGTTGAAAGTATTCGCGCCGTGGTGGCCGATCAAAGTGCGGCTGAACTGTTGGCAGTGCCGCTGAATACACCGTTGCTGAGCGTGAACCGGGTTTCATTTACGTATGGCGATAAAGCGGTGGAAGTGCGGCGTTCCTTGTACGTGACAAATAATCATCATTATCAAAATGAATTGAGCTGAACATGAAGCATGCAATTGTCAGTTTCTTGTTTGTCAAACAGATAAGTAAAAATGTTTAAACAGGATTTAAAAAAAGATTTGTTTTGGTGTGGTGCACCAAAATCGGTGAAAATTGGAAGTTCATCTCGTTTGGGAAAGTCACGTCATGTCTGATTCACTCAAAACCGGCAAGCCGCAGTTCCGCAATATTAATATTGCCGATCTGGTGCACTATCGGATGCCGCTGGCTGCGATCATATCTATTTTGCATCGCATCAGCGGCGCATTGATTTTCCTGCTGTTGCCAGTCATTTTGCTGCTGCTCGACAAAAGTCTGATGTCTGAAATCTCTTTCGAGCATTTCAAGGGCATCGCTTCCCACTGGTTCGTCAAACTGATCATTCTCGCGCTGGTGTGGGCTTATCTGCATCATTTTTGCGCCGGCATACGACATTTGTTCGCAGACGTGCATGTAGGCGCGGATAAGGTCAATGGACGCAAGTCGGCTGCCATTGTGCTGGTGATCAGCCTGCCATTAACGGCACTTGTCGCACTCAAACTGTTTGGAGCTTTCTGATGGCTATCGATAATATCGGACCGCATAGACGGGTCGTCGGCGCACATTACGGTTTGAAGGACTGGCTTGCGCAACGTGTAACGGCAATCATCATGATTGTGTACACGGTAGTTTTGTTACTCGCCTTCCTGCTTGCCAGCGATTTCAGTTACGAAGGCTGGGCCGGACTGTTTGCGCAGCAATGGTTCAAAATGTTCACCTTTGTGACCTTCCTGGCATTGTTCTATCACGCATGGGTCGGCATGCGGAATATCTGGATGGATTACATCAAACCAGTTTCAGTTCGCCTCATATTGCAGGCTGCCACGATTGTGTGGCTGATCGCCTGCGCCGGATGGGCGGCGCAGATTCTCTGGAGAGCGTAACGTGGCAGCAATCAAATCAAGCATTCCTTCGCGCCATTTTGACGCCATCATCATAGGCGCCGGCGGTTCAGGCATGCGCGCATCGTTGCAACTTGCGGAAGCAGGCTTGAACGTTGCGGTGCTTTCAAAAGTATTCCCGACTCGCTCGCATACTGTTGCCGCACAAGGCGGGATCGGCGCATCGCTCGGCAATATGGCGGAAGACAGCTGGTTCTGGCACATGTTCGATACCGTCAAGGGCGGCGATTATCTGGGCGACCAGGATGCGATCGAATTCATGTGTCGCGAAGCGCCCAAGGTTGTCTACGAACTTGAACATTTCGGCATGCCGTTCGACCGCAATGCCGACGGTACAATTTATCAGCGTCCGTTCGGCGGTCACACCGCCAATTTCGGTGAAAAGCCGGTGCAACGTGCGTGTGCCGCCGCCGATCGTACCGGTCATGCGCTGTTGCATACGTTGTATCAGCGCAATGTGCGCGCCCGTACGCATTTCTTTGTTGAATGGATGGCGATCGATTTGATGCGCGATGCCGAAGGCGACGTGATCGGTGTGGTCGCGCTGGAAATGGAAACCGGCGAAGTGATGATGCTGGAAGCCAAAACAACGATGTTCGCCACCGGTGGCGCCGGCCGTATTTTTGCCGCATCAACGAATGCATTCATCAATACCGGCGACGGCCTCGGCATGGCAGCACGTGCCGGCCTGCCTCTGGAAGATATGGAGTTCTGGCAGTTCCATCCGACCGGCGTGGCCGGTGCCGGCGTACTGATTACTGAAGGTGTACGCGGCGAGGGCGGTATTCTGGTCAATAGCCAGGGTGAACGCTTCATGGAGCGTTATGCGCCGACCCTGAAGGATCTGGCGCCGCGCGATTTCGTTTCGCGTTCGATGGATCAGGAAATCAAGGAAGGCCGCGGTTGCGGGCCGAACAAGGATCACGTGATGCTGGATCTGCGCCATATCGGCGCCGAGACGATCCAGAAACGTCTGCCGTCGATCCTGGAAATTGCGCACAAATTCGCCAACGTCGATGCGACGCGCGAACCGATACCGGTAGTGCCGACGATTCACTATCAGATGGGCGGCATTCCTACCAATATTCATGGCCAGGTGGTGGAGCCGAAAAACGGCAATCCGAATCATGTGGTCAACGGCCTGTATGCAATTGGCGAGTGTGCGTGCGTCTCGGTGCATGGCGCCAATCGTCTCGGTACCAATTCGCTGCTCGACCTGATCGTGTTCGGTCGTGCCGCCGGCAATCACATCGTACAAAGCAATCTGAAGCAGCGTCAGCACAAGCCTTTGCCGGCTGATGCCGCCGATCTGGCGCTGTCGCGCCTGGCGCATCTGGAAAACAGTACCGGTGGTGAGCGCGTGCAGGATGTGGCAAACGATATTCGTTCGACGATGCAGCAGTATTGCGGCGTATTCCGCACGGATGAATTGCTGCAAACCGGTTACAAGAAAATCATGGAACTGGATGAGCGCCGCAAACATGTGTCGTTCAAGGATAAATCCAGGGTTTTCAATACCGCACGGATAGAGGCGCTGGAGCTGGACAACCTGATCGAAACCGCCAAGGCCACGATTACATCAGCCGCTGCACGCAAGGAATCGCGCGGTGCGCATGCGCATCGTGATTACGAACAACGCGACGATGAAAACTGGTTGAAGCATTCGCTGTTTTATTCCGAAGGAAATCGCCTCGATTACAAGCCGGTAGTGATGAAGCCGCTGACCGTCGATACCTTCAAGCCTAAACCACGCACTTTCTAAAAGGTCAGAACATGGCACGCACGCTCAGACTTAAGATTTATCGCTATGATCCTGACAAGGATGCAAAACCGTACATGCAGGATGTGACGGTAGAATTGCAGGCGCATGACAAGATGCTGCTTGATGCGTTGCAACGCATCAAGGCTGACGTAGATGATTCGCTGGCCTTGCGCCGTTCCTGCCGCGAAGGAGTGTGCGGCTCGGATGCGATGAACATCAATGGCAAGAATGGCCTGGCCTGCACGACCAATCTGAATGAGTTGACAGAGCCCATCGTTCTGCGTCCGCTGCCCGGCTTGCCGGTCATACGCGACCTGATCGTGGACATGACGCAATTCTTCAAACAGTACGACTCGATCAAGCCTTTCCTGATTAACGATACAATCCCGCCTGAGAAGGAACGCTTGCAGACGCCGGCGGAACGTGAAGAGCTGGATGGCTTGTACGAGTGCATTTTGTGCGCATGCTGTTCGACTTCCTGTCCGTCGTTCTGGTGGAATCCGGATAAATTCGTCGGTCCGGCCGGTTTGTTGCAAGCCTACCGCTTCATTGCCGATAGCCGGGATGAAGCAACCGGTGCACGGCTGGATAATCTGGAAGATCCGTACCGATTGTTCAGATGTCATACAATTATGAATTGTGTGGATGTTTGTCCCAAAGGTTTGAACCCGACGCGCGCAATCGGAAAAATCAAGGAACTGCTGGTGCGACGAGCGGTATAGGTTTGCATAGCGGGTTGTTCTGCATCATCACTGATGCAGGATGATTTATCTGTAATTCGTCGCCGTGTTTTTCTTCGCAACAAGAATTGACGTGGAATAAGCGTTAAGAGATTGAATGAGTATCCATGTCGAATACCCACCAAGCTGATCCCGTAAAGCGCGCACGCCTGCGATGGCGTGGTCGTCGCGGTTTGCTGGAAAACGATTTGCTGCTGACGCGATTTCTTGATCAGCACGAAGAAACCTTGACGGATCAAGAGGTCGAAGCTTTTTCGGTATTGCTGGAGTTGCCGGATAATGACTTGATGAATTTGCTGTTGGCGCGCAGCGAACCGGAAGGTGAGAGCGATCTTCCACATGTACGCGCGCTGCTGACAAGATTGCGTGCGATTTGATCGAAACGGATCAAAGTGCACGGATGATGATTTTTAATTTTGCGATTTATTCTTAAATCGACTCCACCCCTCGTTATATAGAAGGAAGAGCCATGCCCCACTCCCAATCTGACACCAAAGCCACACTGTCGTTTTCCGACGGTTCGCCATCATTGGAGTTACCGATCTACAAGGGAACCATTGGTCCTGACGTGATTGATATCCGCAAGCTGTACGCTGCAAGCGGAAAATTCACCTACGACCCAGGCTTCATGTCTACTGCTTCGTGCAATTCGACCATTACCTACATCGATGGCGACAAGGGCGAATTGCTGTATCGCGGCTATCCGATCGAGCAACTGGCGGTGAATTGCGATTTCCTGGAAACCAGCTATCTGCTGATGAAGGGCGAGTTGCCTAACGCGGCGCAGAAAAAAGAATTCGTCGCGACTGTTACCAAGCACACGATGTTGCATGAACAGATGCAATTCTTCTTCCGCGGATTCCGTCGCGATGCGCATCCGATGTCGGTATTGGTCGGTACGGTTGGTGCATTGTCTTCGTTCTATCATGATTCGCTCGATATCAGCGACGCGCATCACCGCGAAGTATCGGCGATTCGCCTGATCGCGAAGATGCCTACGCTGGTCGCGATGTCGTACAAGTATTCGGTAGGCCAGCCTTTCGTGTATCCACGCAATGACTTGTCATACAGCGCGAACTTCATGCATATGATGTTCTCCACGCCGGCTGAAGAATACAAAATCAATGATGTGCTGGTGCGCGCACTGGATCGCATCCTGATTCTGCATGCAGATCACGAACAAAATGCATCGACATCGACCGTGCGTCTGTCAGGTTCGTCCGGCGCGAATCCGTTTGCATGTATTGCAGCGGGTATTGCCTGCTTGTGGGGTCCGGCACATGGCGGCGCGAATGAAGCAGCTTTGAACATGCTGAAGGAAATCGGTTCAGTCGACAAGATTCCTGAATTCCTGGAGAAGGTCAAGGACAAGAATTCCGGCATCAAGCTGATGGGCTTCGGCCATCGCGTGTACAAGAACTTCGATCCGCGCGCCAAACTGATGCGTGAAACCTGCCATGAAGTGCTGGAAGAGTTGGGCCTGCACGACGACCCATTGTTCAAACTGGCAATGGCACTGGAAAAAGTGGCGCTGGAAGACGAATACTTTGTATCGCGCAAACTGTATCCGAACGTCGATTTCTACTCAGGTATCGTGCAATCGGCACTGGGAATTCCGGTGTCGCTGTTCACCGGTATTTTCGCAATGGCCCGTACGGTCGGCTGGGTCGCCCAATGGAATGAAATGATTTCGGATCCGGAACAAAAGATCGGTCGTCCGCGTCAATTGTTCATTGGCGAAAAGCCGCGTGATGTACCGGAAATGTCGAAACGTCCAGCTTAAATAGACGCGATAAAAAGCGAGTCAAGAGATTCGCTTTTTATCCATTTGTTTTATGCTATTCTCGTCTGACATTATCAAATTCAGTTATTAAATCAGTGATCGAATAAAACGTCCTTCCCCACAACTTGATGTGCAATCCGCTAAACGGTCAGGCCGTGTCGCGGAAGGTTGAATAACCCGCTAATCTCGCGAAACGCGAAGAAAGGTGAGCAAGATGATGCAACAACTTTTAGCCAACTCCTATTTGTTTGGGGGTAATGCACCGTACGTTGAAGAATTGTACGAGGCATATCTGGACAATCCCGGCTCCGTGCCGGATAACTGGCGTGCGTATTTCGACGCCATGCAGCATGTGCCTGCCGTCGATGGTTCCAGCAAACCGGACGTCGCGCATGCTTCCGTGATTGCATCCTTTGCAGAGCGCGCCAAGCATGGCCCGATCCGCAATGTCGTCGCCTCCGAAGATGTCGAACTGGGACGCAAGCGCGTTGCCGTCACACAGTTGATCGCGGCTTATCGCGTACTCGGCAACAACTGGGCCAATCTCGATCCCTTGAAGCGCCAGGAACGTCCATCCATTCCGCAACTGGAACCGGCTTTCTATGGTTTCACCGATGCCGATATGGACATCGTGTTTAATATCAGCAATACCCACTTCGGGACAGAAACAGCGTCGCTGCGCGATTTGCTGAATGCCTTGCGCGATACCTACTGCCGCTCGATCGGACCTGAGTTCATGTACATCAGCGATCCTGCGCAAAAGCTTTGGCTACAGGAACGTTTTGAATCGATACGCTCGACACCGACGTTTTCCAGCGAAAAAAAGAAACACATTCTTGAGCGCCTGACTGCAGCTGAAGGTCTGGAACGTTATCTGCATACCAAATACGTTGGTCAAAAACGTTTTTCACTTGAAGGCAGCGAAAGCTTTATCGCGGCATTGGATGAAGTCATCCAGCGCGGCGGTGAAAAAGGCGTGCAGGAAATCGTCATCGGCATGGCGCATCGCGGGCGATTGAACGTACTGGTCAATACGCTGGGCAAAATGCCGCAGGAATTGTTCGCTGAATTTGAAGGCCGTCATGGCGACGATTTGCCATCCGGTGACGTCAAATACCATCAAGGTTTTTCATCCGATATCAGCACACCAGGCGGCCCTATCCATCTGTCGCTGGCCTTTAATCCCTCTCATCTGGAAATCGTTAATCCAGTGGTGGAAGGCTCAGTGCGTGCACGTATCGAGCGCCGTGGACAAAACGACCCGTCGCAACAAGTGCTGCCTATCCTGATTCACGGCGATGCAGCATTTGCCGGACAGGGCGTCATCATGGAAACCCTGAACCTGGCGCAAACGCGCGGTTACGGTACCGGTGGTACGGTGCACATCATTATCAACAACCAGATCGGTTTTACCACCTCTGATCCGCGCGATACGCGTTCGACCCTGTACTGTACCGACGTGTCCAAGATGATTGAGGCGCCGGTCATTCACGTCAACGGCGATGATCCGGAAGCAGTGGTGTTTGCAGCGCAGATGGCGCTTGATTATCGTCTTGAATTCCGCAAGGACATCGTGGTCGATATCGTCTGCTATCGCAAACTGGGACACAACGAGCAGGATACGCCGGCGCTGACGCAGCCGCTGATGTACAAGAAAATTTCCCAGCATCCAGGTACGCGCAAGCTGTACGCCGACAAACTGTTTACGCAGGGTACCCTGGCGGAGAATGAAGCCGATGACATGGTCAAGGCATACCGCGATGCGATGGATGCCGGCAAGCATACGATCGATCCGGTCATTTCAAATTTCAAAAGCAAGTATGCAGTGGATTGGCTGCCGTTCCTGAACCGCAAATGGACCGATGCCGCCGATACAGCTATTCCTCTGACGGAATTGAAACGTTTGGCTGAGCGTGTAACGGTGATTCCGGAAAATTTCAAGGTGCATCCACTGGTCGAGAAAGTACTGGCCGATCGTGCCAGCATGGGACGCGGTGAAATGAATCTGGACTGGGGCATGGGTGAGCATCTGGCTTACGCATCGCTGGTCTCTTCCGGTTACGCAGTGCGACTGACAGGGCAGGATGCAGGACGCGGGACTTTCGTCCATCGTCATGCGGTATTGCACGATCAAAATCGTGAACGCTGGGATGCCGGCAGTTATGTGCCTTTGCAAAACATCTCCGACCAGCAGGCATGGTTCCGCGTCATCGATTCCGTTCTGTCGGAAGAAGCGGTACTGGCTTACGAGTACGGTTATTCGACCGCAGAGCCGAATACGCTGGTGATCTGGGAAGCGCAGTTTGGCGATTTCGCCAATGGTGCGCAAGTCGTCATTGATCAGTTCATCAGTTCGGGTGAAGTGAAATGGGGACGTGCATCCGGTTTGGTGATGATGCTGCCGCATGGTTACGAAGGCCAGGGGCCGGAACATTCGTCGGCCCGTCCGGAGCGTTTCCTGCAACTGTGCGCAGACAACAATATGCAAGTGGTGCAGCCGACGACGGCAGCGCAGATTTTCCATCTGCTGCGTCGCCAGATGATCCGCAAGTTCCGCAAACCGCTGGTCATCCTGACGCCGAAATCGCTGCTGCGCAACAAGGAAGCCGGTTCGCCGCTGACCGATCTTGCCAACGGCTCGTTCCAGACTGTGATTGGCGAAGTCGATACGACTATCGATGCGAAAAAAGTCAAACGCGTCATCGCCTGTTCAGGTCGCGTTTATTACGATCTGGTCAATGCACGCAAGGAGCGGGCGCAGAACGATGTGGCCATCATCCGTATCGAACAACTGTATCCGTTCCCGCACAAGGCATTCGCTGCAGAGCTCAAGAAATTCCCGAATTTCACTGACTTGGTATGGACGCAGGACGAACCGCAAAATCAGGGTGCATGGTTCCAGATTCAGCACAATATTCTGGAAAACATGTCGGATGGACAGAAGCTGGCTTACGCCGGTCGTCCAGCCAGCGCTTCACCTGCCGTCGGCTATTATGACAAGCATTACGCGCAACAAAAAACGCTGATTGAAACAGCATTCAGCAAGTTAAAAGGTTTTATCCAAACGAAATAAAGACCCTGTCGTACTCCGGATACTGGAGTGCGGCATGAACAAACCGAAACGGAGAGTTATATGGCTATTCTTGAGATCAAAGTTCCGCAACTGTCGGAATCCGTTGCAGAAGCAACGCTGCTGCAATGGCATAAAAAGGTCGGTGAAACCGTCACGCGTGACGAGAACATGATCGATATCGAAACCGACAAGGTTGTGCTGGAGTTGCCGGCGCCGGCCGCCGGTGTGATCACGCAAATTATTCGCGACGACAACAGTACGGTGGTCGCCGGTGAAGTGATTGCCTTGCTCGATACCGACCTGTCGGCTGCAGTTGCACCTGCAGCATCTGCTCCTGCTGCCGCAGCAGCACCCGTAGCGGCCGCGCCAGCTGCACCTGCAATGGCGGCGTCTTCAAATGCGGCCAGCAGTATTGCCATGCCGGCCGCAGCAAAAATGCTGGCGGAAAACAAGCTGGCAGCGGGCGATGTTGCAGGTACCGGCAAGGATGGCCGTGTCACCAAAGGCGACGTCATCAATCAGCTGGAGAAAAAACCGGCAGCGCCTGCGGCCCCAGCAATTGCGGCGGCCAAACCTGCGCTGCAACAAGTGGCTGCGCCAGCGTCGGCCAATATGCTCGCGAATCGTCCGGAAGAGCGCGTGCCTATGAGTCGTCTGCGCGCCCGTATCGCGGAACGCTTGCTGCAATCGCAATCGAGCAATGCAATCTTGACGACGTTCAATGAAGTCAATATGCAGCCGGTGATGGATCTGCGTACCAAGTACAAGGACAAGTTCGAAAAAGAACATGGCGTGAAACTCGGCTTCATGTCCTTCTTCGTCAAGGCAGTGGTTGCTGCATTGAAAAAATATCCGATCATCAACGCATCGGTAGACGGTAATGACATCGTGTATCACGGCTACTTCGATATCGGTATCGCAGTTGGCTCGCCACGCGGACTGGTGGTGCCGATTCTGCGTGATGCGGATCAAATGTCGATCGCCGAAATTGAAAAGAAAATTGCAGAATTTGGCAACAAGGCCAAAGAAGGCAAGCTGACGCTGGATGATCTGAACGGCGGTACTTTCTCGATTTCTAACGGCGGCGTGTTCGGTTCGATGCTGTCGACACCTATCATCAATCCACCGCAATCGGCGATTCTGGGGATACATGCAACCAAGGAGCGTGCAGTGGTTGAAAACGGCCAGATCGTGATCCGTCCGATGAACTACTTCGCCATGTCCTACGATCATCGCATCATCGATGGTCGCGAAGCCGTGTTGGGTCTGGTGGCGATGAAGGAAGCGATGGAAGATCCTGCGCGCCTGTTGCTGGATCTCTAAAATCGGGTAGATGAAAAGACACAAAGGCGCGCGCAAGCTGATGCCTTTGTGTCTTTTTTTTCAGTAAAAAATTCGCGGGATAAAAAATGTCGAAAAATTTTGATGTAGTAGTAATCGGCGGCGGCCCTGGCGGCTATGTCGCTGCCATACGCGCAGCGCAACTGGGATTTTCTGTTGCATGCATCGATGAATGGAAAAATGCCAAGGGCGGCGCAGCACCTGGCGGCACCTGCACCAATGTCGGCTGCATTCCATCGAAAGCCTTGTTGCAATCTTCCGAGCATTACGAACATGCAGGTCACGGTTTTGCCGAGCATGGGATTGAAGTCAAGGATTTGACGCTGAATGTGAAAAAAATGGTGGCGCGCAAGGACACCGTCGTCAAACAGAATAACGACGGCATCCTGTACCTGCTGAAAAAAAACAAAGTTACCTTTTTCCATGGCCGTGGTTCCTTTGCAAAGGCAGGCGCGGGCGGGTATGAAATCAAGGTGGCCGGCGCCGCCGAAGAAACTGTCGCCGCCAAACACGTGATCGTGGCGACCGGCTCGACGCCGCGCGTATTGCCGGGTGCCGACTTCGATGAAAAAATGATCCTCTCCAACACCGGTGCACTGGCAATGACAGAAGTACCGAAACGTCTGGGTTTGATCGGTGCCGGTGTAATCGGCCTGGAAATGGGCAGCGTCTGGCGCCGTCTCGGTTCGGAAGTCACCGTGCTGGAAGCCTTGCCGGTTTTCCTCGGTGCAGTGGATGAACAGGTCGCCAAGGAAGCGCAAAAGCAGTTCGTCAAGCAGGGCCTGGCCATCAATCTGGGCGTGAAGATCGGTGCGATCACTACGGGCAAGAACGATGTCACGGTCAACTATGTGGATGACAAGGGTGCGGCGCAAAAAGCGGTATTCGATAAGCTGATTGTCTCGATCGGACGCATACCGAATACGGTAGGCTTGAACGCCGAAGCAGTCGGCCTGAAGCTGGATGAACGTGGCTTTATCGCTGTCGATGGCGATTGCAAAACCAGTCTGGCTAATGTGTGGGCTGTAGGCGACGTGGTGCGCGGGCCGATGCTGGCGCACAAGGCGGAAGAAGAGGGTGTTGCCGTTGCGGAGCGTATCGCCGGTCAGCATGGCCACGTGAACTTCAATACCATTCCATCGGTTATTTATACTTCACCGGAAATTGCTTCGGTCGGCAAAACCGAGCAGCAACTGAAGGCAGAGAATATCGCCTATAAAGCCGGCACCTTTCCTTTCCTGGCGAATGGGCGTGCGCGTGCACTGGGCGATACCACCGGCTTTGTGAAGTTTCTGGCCGATGCAAAAACCGATGAAATTCTTGGTGTGCACATCATTGGGCCACAGGCATCCGAATTGATTTCGGAAGCGGTGGTGGCAATGGAGTTCCGTGCCTCGTCGGAAGATATTGCACGGATTTGCCACGCACACCCTACCTTGTCGGAAGCGCTCAAAGAGGCGGCGCTGGCGGTAGATGGCCGGGCCTTGAATTTCTAGGGAGTGGCCATGCGTTATATCAGTCTGCTGCTGCCTTTGGTATTGACCGCCTGTGCCACCGGCAATTGGGGCGATGGCCGGGTTACCGTTGTCACTGCCAGCAATGGTCAGGAATTCGGCGGCGCCAGCTGTGCCGTGATGAACAATGTGGCGAGCTGGAATGTGACGACGCCGGGAACACTGGAGATCGGTCGGGCTTCCGGGGAGTTGCGCATTATTTGCAATAAACCTGGCTACCGTACTTCTGAACTGCGCCTGCCGCCGTATGGGCAACAATCCGGCTCCAGCATGGGCGTCGGCTTGGGCGGCGGTAGTGGCGGCGTCGGCCTCGGGCTGGGCTTCAGTCTGCCTATCAGTTCGGGTGGCGGCAGTTATCCGCCGCGCATCGTGGTGAATATGTATCCGCTGTAAATACGCGTGTGTTGAAATGTGCGGGCGAGTTGCGACTCGCCCGTTTTTATCTTGAGCATCGATGAAAATCAGATCGCACCGACTCTGAAAACGAATTGGATTTGAGCAGAATGAATGTTCAGGAGTTTTACGATCACACCTTGCTGCAGCGCGGATTCAATGCAGACGAAGCGCAGAGACAAGCCGTTATTCGCCTGCAGCAAGCTTACGATGAGTGGGTAGAGTACAAGGCGCAACGGGCCAATGCATTCCTGCGTTTTCTCAAGCCGCCGGCCATTCCGCGCGGTGTCTATATGTGGGGCGGCGTCGGGCGCGGCAAGTCCTTCCTGATGGATAGCTTCTATACAGTGGTGCCGCTGGTGCGCAAGACGCGCGTGCATTTCCACGAATTCATGCGCAGCGTACATCGCGAGCTGGATGAGTTGAAGATGATTGCCAATCCGCTGGATGAAGTGGCATTGCGCATCGCAAAGAAATATCGCCTGATCTGCTTTGATGAGTTTCACGTGACCGACATCGCCGATGCGATGATTCTGTACAACCTGTTCAATGCCTTGTTCAAAAATGGCGTGTCTTTTATCATCACATCCAATTTTGAACCCAGTACGCTGTATCCGGACGGCCTGCATCGCGATCGTATGTTGCCGACCATCGCTCTGCTGCAAGAAAAACTGGATATCATGAATGTGGATGGCGGCAACGATTATCGCAAACGCGCCTTGTCCCAGGTCGATGCATATCACACACCGTTGGGAGCCGAGGCAGATCATGCATTGCGTACCGCATTTGCACGAATCGCAGAAACCAGCGACGAGAATCCTGTTCTCGATGTTGAGGGGCGCCAGATCAAGGCGCTAAGGCGCGCCGGCGGTGTGATATGGTTCGACTTCGCTACGCTGTGCGGCGGTCCGCGTTCGCAAAACGACTACCTTGAAATTGCCAGTCGTTTTCATACCGTCATCCTGTCGGATGTTCCGCTCATGTCTGTCGGTATGTCTTCAGAAGCGCGTCGTTTCATCTGGCTAATCGATGTATTGTACGATCGCAGGATCAAGCTGCTGATATCGGCAGCTGTTGATATGCATCAGCTGTATACCGATGGTGCGCTGACCATGGAGTTTCAACGCACCGTGTCGCGGCTGGTGGAAATGCAATCGGGCGAATACATGGAAGCCGAACGCAGCCACAGCGGCAATGCGATTTTATAGATAGTTCCGGCAGGAATTCAACTTGATTAAACTGTAATGATGAAACTGATAGCGAACATGTCTGCAGCAGCATTGATGCTGTTGTCCGGCCCCTATGCCTGGGCGCAAACGGCAGCGACAATGGACGAGGCAGCCTTGCAGTCCTACTCGGTGCAAGGTGTGGCAGAGCGATACCCGGCCGGCACCATCAAGTCGCAGGAAACTGCAGACCGTGCATTGGAAGACGTCAAGCAAGTACGTGCCAATATTGAAGCGCGTTTCAATGCGGAGCAGCATACCTGCTACCCGACATTTTTTGCCACTTCGTGTTTGAACAAGGCGAAGGAGCGCCGGCGCGTGGATCTACTGACGGTGAGGCCGATCGAAGTTGAGGCCAATGCATACATACGGCATGCGCGCGTAATAGAGCGTGATCGTCGTCTGGCAGAAAAAGCAGCGGAAAATGAAGGCAAGGCCATCCTGCAGCAGGCACCTGCCGAAGGTAAAAGCGATGATGCCAGTACGTCGGCGCATGAACAAAACAGCGTATCCAAAGATGCGCAACGCAAGGCACGCGCAGATGCACGGGCGGAAAAAATAGAGAAGCAGGCAGAGAAAGAAAAGAATTTAAAGGCAAATGAAGCGGCGGAAGAAGAAAAACGCGCTGCGAATATCAAGCGCTACGAAGAGAAGGTAAAAGAATCTGCTGCACGTCAGAAAGCAATTCTGGAGAAAAAAGCGGAAAAGGAACGGGCGCAGCAGCAAAAATAAGCATACGCGGGCACGGCGGCTTTTCCCTTGTGCGAGTCTGACAAGTTTGGGACGCTCTCAGGTTTTCATGGCAGTGATACAAGAAAAATGAGTAAGTCGCTGATTAATACTTTCTTGCAACATTAAGTAATTATCAAAGTTTAACTTTTTTAATTTTCTCCGGTATAATCAAGCATCGTTGAGATTCGAGTTAGTAGTGCAGTATTAGTCTGTCATTCCTGTCTTGGTTGAAACGATCTAACGGGCAACTGCCCAACTTAACTGAAATTAGGAATTGTAATGGCAACTGGTATCGTAAAATGGTTCAATGATTCGAAGGGCTTCGGCTTCATCACCCCTGATGAAGGCGGCGAAGATCTGTTCGCTCACTTCTCGGCTATCCAGTCGAGCGGCTTCAAATCACTGCAAGAGAACCAACGTGTTTCTTTTGAAGTGACTGCTGGCCCTAAAGGCAAGCAAGCTTCGAACATTCAGCCTATCTAAGCTGAATCAAGCGAAATAGAAAATCCTCGGCTTGCCGGGGATTTTTTTTGCCTGCAAGTTTTTCGGGAAATGTGTTGGCCGTGTAAAGGCTCAGGATTCGCTTAATGCCTTGCGCAGATTGCGCTCAAGTTGCCAGTTCCTGTATTCGACGCTGCTGTGTGCGTGCATTTTTAATTCGGCATCGCTCTTGTCGGCATGCGCCGTGATCAGGCGATGCGCGATACGATGGTCGGGCATGGTGGTGCCGTAAAACATTACATCGTCGCCACGCTGAATTAAAAGTGTGGGGAAGTTCTCAACATCGAAGTCGCCGATCAGATCGGCTCTGTCTTCAATATCGATCCAGATAAAAAGCTTGTCCGGATGTTGCGCTGCCAGTTCATCGAAACCCGGCCGGTAGCTTGTGCATACATCGCACCATGCCGCGCACAGACAGGCAACTACCCATACGTCATCTTGCATGCGTTGCGCTAACTGATGCTGGTTTTCAGGTTCTAGTGTGATGCTGGACATGGCGTTATTCTACCGGTTTCTGTCTTCAATTGAGCAAGCGTCTGTCACGGCAAGCCAGGCTTGCAGCAATTTTCATAAAGTGTGCACGCAGTCCAGACGTCTCGCGGCACGCACGGTAAAATACCGCCATGTCTACTATCCTTGCCATTGAAACATCCTCTGAACTTGCCTCGGCTGCATTGCTGCATGGCGCTGTTGTGACGTCTGCAGAAGCGGCTGGCGTGACAACGCACTCGCAAAGCATTTTACCCATGGTGCAGGACTTGCTCGCCAAGGCCGGCCTGGCATTGACGGATTGCGATGCAATTGCATTCGGCTCCGGCCCCGGCTCCTTTACCGGCGTGCGCACCGCTTGCGGAATTGCGCAAGGCTTGGCATATGGTGCGGATCTGCCATTGCTGCCGACGGTAACCTTGCTGGCATTGGCCCAGGCTTGCCATGAAAAAACCGGTGCATGCGATGTACTGGCAGTGATGGATGCGCGCATGGGTGAAGTCTATTGGGCACAGTATCGCTTCGATCGCGAATGGCAGATTGTGATTGCGCCAAGCTTGTCCGCCGCCTCGGATGTGATGCCGCATGGCGAGGTTGTCGCCTGCGGTAATGGATTGAAGGCATATGAAAAGGATTTTGCAGCGCGTTCTTTTTTTCGCGCCGAAATGAAAGAATGGGTGCCGCATGCCGCGCAGATTGCAACGCTGGGTGCGCTGGCATTTGCGCAAGGGCAGGGCGTGGCTGCCGGCGTTGCAGAGCCTCTGTATTTGCGTAACAAGGTGGCATTGACGACGAACGAACGTCTGGAAAAGGCTGCAAAGGAGATCGCATGAGTTCTGTGCAAAGCCCGATTCCACAGCCGGCTCCGGTAGTGTCTCCGCGCAAGCTGTACTTTTACCGGATGCAGCCATCCGATGTCAGTGATGTGCTGGCCATAGAAAACGATGTGTATCCGTTCCCGTGGACGCGTGGGAATTTCCTCGATTCGATCAGCAGCGGCTATGAAACCTGGGTGTTGCGTGATGCCGCAGGCACATTGAATGGTTATTTCCTGTTGATGCCGTCGGTGGACGATGCGCATTTATTGAATATCACTGTGCAGCGCGATTTGCATGGCTGCGGCATTGGGCTCTTGCTGCTCAACAAAGCCAAAGCCATTGTGCAGGAAAGAAAACTGCAAGCGCTGTTGCTGGAAGTGCGCCCCTCCAACACACGGGCGGAAAAAATTTATGAACGTTACGGTTTTGCGCGCATCGGCATACGCAAGGGATATTATCCGGCACCGAATAATCAGCGTGAAGACGCCATTGTGATGAAGCTGGCGCTATGAGCAATCAACATCGACGCGCAGCATTCCTGCATGAAATGGGTCTGGGACCTATCTGGTCGCAACGCGGCACTGCAGCGTCGCAGGCTGATGGAGCCGTGAAGGATGTTGTGGTGACAGATATCCGAGCCATGCAAACGACAGCAATTGCTGACACGAGGCCTGCATGGGTGGAACAAGTTTCGGCAGCAGCAGTTCCGATGCATGCACCTGTGACGCTTGCAGCATCTGAGGTGACGACGACATCGTTTGCCGACATTGCACAGATGGATTGGGCTCAGCTCAAGTCCGTCGTCGCGAGTTGCACGCAATGCGGTTTATGCAAAAGCCGCACACAAACCGTATTTGGCGTCGGTGATCAAAAAGCAAAATGGCTGTTTGTTGGCGAAGGCCCAGGCCGCAACGAGGATTTTCAGGGCGAGCCTTTCGTCGGCCCGGCCGGGAAATTACTCGACAATATGTTTGGCGCGATGGGCTTGAAGCGCGGTGAAAATACCTATATCGCGAATATCGTGAAGTGCCGGCCGACTGATGCCAGCAAACGCGATCGTCCGCCGGCAGCAGAAGAGGCTGCAGCCTGCATGTCGTATCTGGAACGGCAGATTGCCCTGATCAAGCCGACCGTCATCGTCGCGCTGGGTAAAACGGCGGCAATATCGCTATTGAAACTGGATCCGGCGACACCAGTCGGCAAGTTACGCGGCACCGTGCATCGTTATGCGGATCTGCCCTTGATCGTTACGTATCACCCAGCCTATCTGCTGCGCAACCTTAAAGACAAGAGCAAGGCATGGGCGGATTTGTGTCTGGCCATGCAAACGTATGCCGACACTCCAAGCGCATAAACCTGCAAATAACTTTCAGGTGCAATTTCACCGGCGCTACGGCCATCTGAACGATCCGCATGTGCGCGCATTGGCGTGGTTGCTGGTTGCGCCTGATTTGCTCGATCCGCATGCGCCGCAATGGCAAGGGAAAATTGCGGCACTGCCAGCCGGTATGCTGGCCGGTATCGATGCATGGCTGACAGCCATGGATAGCGAACCTGCGGAGCTGCATCGTTACCTGGATTTGCAACCGTTCGCACGGCTGGGACGTTATGCAGAGAAGTTGATGGCGTTTTATCTGGAACGTCAAAATGTACTTTTTGCATACGGCGTGCAGGTGCGCGCCGGAAAAAACAGCACCATAGGCGAATTCGATTTCCTGCTACGTCTGGACGATCAACTCGTTCATTGGGAATTCGCTACCAAATTCTATTTGCTGGAATCCAGTGGTGCAGGCAACGATGCCGATTATTTTGTCGGCCCCAATCTGGCGGATACGCTGGGTGCCAAAATGCACAAGATAATGGATCGGCAGTTACTGCTCTCCACACATCCTGCTGCGCAAGTACATTTGCCGGAACCTGTCAGCAAGGCACAGGCGCTGGTGAAGGGCTGGCTTTTTTATCCGGATGTCGATATGCAGATGAACGCCTTCGGTACCTCGCAAGAGCATTGCCGCGGCTTTTGGTGCGCATTTTCCGACCTCGTGCATTTGCATGCGGAGCGCTATGCGATTCTGCCGCGCCTGCAGTGGTTGGCGCCTGCCAGTTTGCCGTCATCGCAGACGATGGATAAACAGACGCTGCAGGAGTATCTGGCAGAATATTTTGTGCACGATACGATGCCCGTGCTGGTCGCATTGCTGGAAGTGAAAGATGGCGTGGCGCGGGAGACGAGTCGCGGATTTATCGTGCCGGATGACTGGCGTACGCGCGCCGGGCAAAGAATACAACTGGCGCATCAGCTCGCCTGAAGGTTGCCCCGACTAGTGTTTGTGCTCGCCGATCAGAGACAGCGAATCGTGTTCGCGCTGGTTGGCTGCATGTCTGCGCATGATCAGCAGCATGATGCCGGAAACGGAGAGCCCGAACATCACGATGACAATATTGATATTCAGATCCAGTTTGATCATCAGTGCATACAACAGCAGCATCGTCAGCACCGACAGATTTTCATTGAAGTTTTGTACGGCAATCGAATGGCCCGCGCTCATCAGGACATGGCCGCGATGCTGCAGCAGTGCATTCATGGGTACGACAAAATAGCCGGACAGGGCACCCACCAGCACCAGCAGCGGATAGGCCAGCCAGACCGTATGCACCATGGTCATCACGATAACGACGATGCCCATGATGACGCCCAGCGGCATCACGGATAATGATTTTTTCAAGGGTACAAAGCGGGCTGCTGCAATGGCGCCTATCGCTACACCCACTGCGACCACGCCTTGCAGAATGGCTGCCTTGTCCAGCGGCATGCCTAATGAATTACTGGCCCATTTCAGGACGATGAATTGCAGGGTTGCTCCTGCGCCCCAGAACAGGGTGGTAACGGCCAGAGAAATTTGTCCCAGTCTGTCATTCCACAAGGTAGTGAAGCAATGGGCAAAATCGCTTATCAGCTTGACGGGGTTGCGTTGCTGGTGCGGATAGCGGGCGCCGGTATCGGGAATTCTCAGATTGAACAAGGCTGCCAGAAGATAGACGATGGCAATAATGCAGAGTGCAGTTTCAGCCGGTGTATCGATGCCAAAATTAAAAAATGGAAAATCGAATGCCAGCAAATCAGCGGCGATGCTTGGATTAATCAGGGCGCCGCCCATGACCGTGCCAAGAATAATGGAAGAAACAGTGAGTCCTTCGATCCAGCCGTTTGCCGCGACCAGTTTTTCTGCCGGCAACAGTTCGGTCAGAATGCCGTACTTGGCAGGCGAATAGGCAGCTGCACCGAAGCCGACCACGGCATACGCGAACAGAGGGTGCACATCGAAAAACATCATGCCGCAACCGACTATCTTGATCATATTGGTGACGAACATCACGCGCCCTTTGGGCAGCGCATCTGCGAACGCGCCGACGAAGGCGGCCAGCAAGACATAGGAGAGGACAAAGAACAGCTTCAGTAACGGAGTCATCCAGTCAGGCGATTTCATGACTGTCAATAAAGCGATGGCCGCAATGAGGAGGGCGTTGTCGGCGAGCGATGAAAAAAACTGCGCCGCCATGATGGTGTAAAAACCGCGATTCATCCGTATTGATCTATTTGTCTATGTATCTCCGGCTTGCTTTATACCATGAAAATATGCGGCTTCGTGTGAATTGCCTGCCATTCATCAGAGTGCGTCCGGTAAAATAAGATCGTCAGGTTGCGCCATGTCGCAGCCCCTCGATTGCTTTACATCGCATGCAGCATGCGATTTAACTTTCTTTCTTTTTTGTATGCCCAGACCTTTACTTGCCACTATTGATATTGCTGCCATGCGTCATAATTTGCGGGTGGCAAAAAATTGCGCACCGCATTCCCGTAGCCTCGCTGTGGTCAAGGCAAATGCATATGGACACGGTCTGGAGCGCGGCATGCGCGGTTTTGCAGAAGCGGATGGCCTGGGCCTGATTGAAGTGGATAATGCGGCGCATCTGCGGCAACTGGGTTGGCAAAAGCGCATCCTGTTGCTGGAAGGTTTTTTTGATGCGACTGACTTGCAAACCATTTCCGTTCATCAGATCGATACCGTCGTGCATTGTGTCGAGCAACTGCAGATGCTGGAAAAAGCACGTCTGGATGCAAAGCTGGATGTACATCTTAAAATCAATAGCGGCATGAATCGCCTCGGCTTCATGCCTGCGGTCTGTCATGACATCTATCAACGCCTGCGCGCCATACCGGCAGTACGCAATATTTCCTTCATTACGCATTTCGCCAATGCGGAAAATGCAGCCAATGCCAATTTGCCGCTCAGCGAACAACTGCAGCGCTTTCAAACGGCAACGCAGGGCTTGCCCGGCGATCGCTGCCTGTCCAATTCGGCGGCAGATTTGATGCATCCGGAATGCGCGGCGGATTGGGTGCGTCCCGGTGTGATGCTGTACGGCGGCACGCCGGCCGACACGCCAGCAGCAGCTTTCGGCTTGCAGCCTGCGATGACCTTGAGCAGTGAAATCATCGGTATCCAGCACATCGTGGCTGGCGATGCAGTCGGTTACGGCAGCAGTTTTGTCGCCAGCGGGCCGATGACGATAGGCGTGGTCGCATGCGGTTATGCGGACGGTTATCCGCGTCATGCGCCTAGTGGTACGCCGGTCATCGTCGATGGCGTCAGGACGCAGATGGTCGGACGTGTTTCGATGGATATGATTACGGTCGATCTGACGCCGGTTGCCACTGCTGGTGTTGGCAGTCAGGTCATCTTGTGGGGACGGGGCTTGCCGGTGGATGAAGTCGCCAGTGCGGCAGGTACGGTAGGCTATGAATTGATGTGCGCAATCGCGCCGCGCGTGCGTATCGTTGAATCCGAGAACGTTTAACTTAATCAGCAAGACGGAAACCGACAACAATGGCAAAAGCCAAAACCAATTACACCTGCAGCGAATGCGGCGGTATCAGCAATAAATGGGGCGGACAATGTCCATCCTGCAACGCGTGGAATACGCTGGTCGAGACGGTTGTCGAAACCGGCACCAATCGTTTCTCGACGCAACACCAGGGATTGGCGCAATCGGCGCCGGTATTGAGCCTGGCCGATATCGAGGCGATAGACGTGCCGCGTTTCGGCACCGGCATAGAAGAATTCGATCGCGTGCTGGGCGGTGGCCTGGTGGCTGGTGGCGTGGTGCTGATAGGCGGCGATCCCGGCATCGGCAAGTCGACCTTGCTGCTGCAGGCGCTGGCGAATTTATCGAAGATTAAAAAAGTTCTGTATGTCAGCGGCGAAGAATCAGGTGCGCAGATTGCCTTGCGTGCGAAACGTCTTGCAGTGGATGCAAAAGACTTGAAGCTGCAGGCAGAAATCCAGCTGGAAAAAATTCTGAGCACTTTGGCCGAACACAGGCCGGATGTGGCGGTGATCGATTCGATACAAACCGTGTATTCGGATGCGCTCAGTTCGGCACCGGGTTCAGTGGCGCAGGTGCGTGAATGCGCTGCGCAGTTGACACGCATCGCCAAGCAAACCGGCGTGACCATCATCATGGTCGGTCACGTCACGAAGGAAGGGGCGCTGGCCGGGCCGCGCGTACTCGAACATATCGTCGATACGGTTTTGTATTTTGAAGGCGATACGCATTCCAGCTTCCGTCTGGTGCGCGCGATCAAGAATCGCTTTGGCGCGGTGAATGAGCTGGGTGTATTCGCGATGACGGAAAAGGGCTTGAAGGGCGTTTCCAATCCGTCCGCATTGTTCCTGTCGCAGCACGATACGCCGGTACCAGGCGCCTGCGTGATGGTGACGCAAGAAGGGACGCGTCCCTTGCTGGTTGAAATTCAAGCCTTGGTTGATACCTCGCATTTGCCGAATGCGCGCCGCCTTTCGGTCGGACTGGAGCAGAACAGGCTGGCGATGCTGCTGGCGGTATTGCACAGACACGCCGGTATTGCTGCCTTCGATCAGGATGTCTTCATCAATGCGGTGGGCGGGGTAAAAATTACCGAACCGGCAGCCGATCTTGCCGTGCTACTGGCGATCCACTCGTCTATGCGCAGTCGTCCGCTGCCGCGTGGTTTGGTCGTGTTTGGCGAAGTCGGTCTGGCTGGCGAGATTCGTCCGGCACCGCGTGGGCAGGAACGTTTGCGCGAAGCGGCAAAACTGGGTTTTTCGCTGGCCCTGATTCCAAAGTCGAATGCGCCTAAACAGAAAATCGAAGGCCTGACCATCATCGCGGTAGAGCGCATCGACGAAGCGCTCAATCGGATACGCGAACACGAATAGGTTTTGCTATTTTTTTGCAGGACTAAAATGTTTGCACAGCAAGGTTGCCGCTTTCGCGCCGCTACACACTGCTGATTCCAGCGTAGCCGGATAATCGCTGGCCAGATAATCGCCGGCGATGACCAGATGCGGGAATTCGGTTTTTTCTTCCGGACGTTGCAGAGCAGGTGTGCAGGAAAACGTTGCGCGTTTTTCCGAAATGATCCGGCTCCACTCAGGGTTCGTTAGCTGCGGCATCTGCAAGGCATGGGCAAGTTGCGCCGCAATCGCTGCGGATAAAGCTTCATGTCCCATTTCAATTGCCGATGTAGAGGTGCTGACGACGACGGCAAGCAAGCCGCTTTGCGCATGATCGAGTTGCCCGCGATCAAACACAAACTGGCCCCAGCATCCGGCATCCGTATCATCGGTCAATGCATGGAAGGGCAGGGCGAGACGCGTGTCCGCCGGATATTGCAGATAACAGGTGGTGATCGCTTCATATTCAAACGCAGGAATGGCAGCGTCCATCGTCACATCCGCCAGCAGGATGGCGGCTTGTGTCGCCGATGTGGCGACGACTACGGCGTCATACACTGCATCTTCCGTTTTATCCAGCAGCACCGACCACTTGCCATTGCAGTCGGCTATTTTCTGCACCGTCGCGCCGATTTTGATCGTGCCGCCATGCTGCGCTACAAAGTTTGCAGCCTGTTGTGGAAACAGCGTAGTCAGATCGACGCGCGGAATCAGCATGTCGGATGCGCTGCGCCGTGCGCCCAGACTGTCGCGCAATACATTGAGGAAGATTTGCGCCGATGCACGTTCCGGTGGCGTATTGAGGGCGGCGATGCAGAGCGGTTGCCACATCAGTTTGATCAGGCGTTCGGTTTGATCGAAGCGGTGCAATAACTCGCTGACGCTGCAATCGGTATTCAATTTCCAATCCATCCAGCGTGCTGCCGATGAAAAGCGTGCCAGTGCCATTTTGTCGCTGCCGGTCAAACCTTTGGCGCGCAGCAAGGCGACCAGCAAATGCAAAGGTGCAGGCAGTCGCGGCGCGACGAAATCCATGCCGTCGCATCCTGCCGGATAACGCATTTGCAAAGGCAGACGCAACAGCGCCTGGTCGGTGTCGATGCCAACAGCTTTGAACAAACGCAAGCTTTCCGCATAGGCGCCGAGCAGGATGTGTTGCCCGTTATCCAGTATTTTTCCCTGCATGTCGACTGCGCGTGCGCGGCCGCCCAGCGTACGGGAAGATTCGTAAAGCGTGACCTGATGTCCGGCGCGAGTCAGCTCAACCGCCGCAGCGCAACCGGCCCAACCGGCGCCGATGACGGCAATGGTCTGCTTCATGCGGGATGCCGCTTCAGACATTAACCGCGTACATAGGTAATCCACGCCAGCCACAGCTTGCGGATAGGGGTGAGGGAAATGCGCTGCGTCAGCACATGGAAACCGTCGCGCTCAACTTCATTCAGCACGGCGCGATAGATTGCCGCCATGATCAGGCCGGGACGCTGGGCGCGTCTGTCTTCCTTGGGTAGCAGGGCAAATGCTTCGTCATACATTTTTTGTGCACGTGCAGCCTGGAACTGCATCAGCTTTTCGAAATTGTCGCTATGCCGCGCATTCAATATATCGGCGGCGGTGACGTTGAATTGCTGCAGTTCGTTGACCGGCAGATAGATGCGACCCTTGCGCGCGTCTTCGCCGACATCGCGAATGATGTTGGTCAACTGGAAGGCCAGGCCAAGTTTCTCTGCATATTGCAGCGTTTGCGGATTGGTCACGCCAAAAATATTCGCCGACAGAATGCCGACCACGCTGGCGACGTGCCAGCAGTATTTTTGCAAGCCGGGGAAATCGAGATAACGCGTTTGGTCGAGATCCATTTCCATGCCATCGATGATGGCCAGCAGATGCTGGCTGTCGAGTGAAAATGGTGTTAAATGCGGCTGCAAGGCTTTGGTGACCGGATGTGTCGGTGCACCGGACATCATGGCTGCGACTTCCTGGCGCCACCATGCGAGTTTGGTACGTGCAATCCCAACGTCGGTGCACTCATCGACGGTATCGTCAACTTCGCGGCAGAAGGCGTAGAGCGCAGTAATCGCACGGCGACGCTCCGCTGGCAGAAACAGGAAGCTGTAATAAAAACTGGAACCGCTCTGAGCGGCTTTTTGCTGGCAATAATCGTCGGGTGACATAAAAGTAGGGCGCCTGGCGCTGAATGAAGCCGCTATGCTAGCCGACTAAGGCAATCGGGACAAATAAGTCCTTACCTTTTGTTAGTTATTTGAGAACTTGTGTATGGCTGCAAGGCGATAGACCGGTATTTGATACGCCGCTCTTATTTTTCATGCAAGCCTGGCGACACCGCTTGCATGCGCAGAGCGCGCCAGATCAGACGTACCCAGTCGCTCTTGCCCAGCTTGGGGCGGTGCCGGAAAACGTCGTAATCGGCTGCTTCTATACACTCGAGTATGCGCAAGCCGCCTTGTACGACCAGGCGCAATTCCCAGCCTATGCGTCCCGGCAGACGTAAGGCCAGCGGCGCACCCGAAATGAGCATGCTGCGTGCGCGGGATATTTCAAATTGCATCAGATTGCGCCAGGCCTGATCGATGCGCTGGTCGGCGATATGGTCTTCACCTACCTGGAATTCCTGCATATCCTCCAGCGGCAGGTAGATGCGCGCTTTGCGGATGTCGATCGCCACGTCTTGCCAGAAATTGATCAATTGCAGTGCGGAACAGATGGCATCCGAATCGCGCAGATTCTCTGCGTTTGCCGCGCCGTACAAATGCAGCATCAGTGTGCCGACCGGATTGGCAGAGCGGCGGCAATAGTCGAGCAGCAGATTAAAGTCTGCATAGCGCGTGGTGACGACATCCTGCTTGAAGGCTGATAGCAAGTCGCGAAACGGTTGTAGCGGTAGTTGATAATCGGCGATGACCGTTGCCAATGCGCGGAACAATGCAGTGTCTGGTATCCGTGCGGCAGCGATCTGATCCAGTCCGTCTTCGTAGGCAGCCAGTGCTGCCAGTCGTTCTTCTGCGCTGGCATCGCCTTCATCTGCCAGATCGTCGGCGCTGCGGGCGAAGGCATAAATGATTTCGACTGCAGGACGCAAATGTGCCGGTAACAGGATGGACGCGACAGGAAAATTTTCGTAATGATCGACAGCCATGAGTGGGATGTGGTGCGTGCACGGAAATGATTCGTGCTTTAAAAAAGTAGTGCAGCGAAAATAGTGCTGCCTTAACAAGGCCAGCCCGCATAGTAAATGAAATGCCGGTTCATCAGGCAAATATGCAATCGCTGCCTGGCCGCAGGCGGGATCGCAAATTGCCGCTGCCACAGTGTGCGATCTTGCCGGGAAGTAAAGCAATCGCGTATTTCGAGGCAGGGATAATCAGGCCGCCGACGTAAGCAAATTGTCAAAATCTGCGCAGGTGCTGCAAAATCCAGTAAAATCCCGGGTTGAAGTTGAACGGCCGATACAAAAGGCAGTGCAGGGCGACCCACATATTCACTTCCAGGTCGCCCTTTGCTTTTGTATTTGCGCACTTAGTGCACATTCCCGCGAGGATGGCGAAATTGGTAGACGCACCAGGTTTAGGTCCTGACGCCAGCAATGGTGTGGGGGTTCGAGTCCCCCTCCTCGCACCACAGAATTCTTTATTTTTTGGACGATTCACATGGCAACTGCAGTCGAAACTCTGGACAAACTTGAACGCCGCATCACGATTACTGTGCCGATGGCGGAAGTACAAACCGAAGTCGAAAAGCGTTTGAAAGTACGTGCTCGTACCGTCAAGGCGCCAGGCTTCCGCGCTGGCAAAGTGCCGATGAAAATGGTTGCGCAGCAATACGGTTATCAAATCGAAAACGAAGTGCTCAACGACAAGGTCGGTCAGGCATTCGGCGAAGCAACCAGCGAAAACAAGCTGCGCGTAGCCGGCTATCCAAAGATCGAAGCCAAGAACGACGATGTCGCAGAAGGCACGCTTGCGTTCAACGCAACATTTGAAATCTACCCGGAAATCAAGGTAGGCGATCTGGCCGCAGCGGAAGTCGAAAAGACCACCGTTGATGTCACCGATGCAGAAATCGACAAGACCATCGATATCCTGCGCAAGCAGCGTGTGCATTACCACGTCAAAGGCGAGCAAAGCGCGCATGGCGACGGCGGCTCCGATCTGACCGCTAAAAACGGCGATCGCGTGACCATCGATTTCGTCGGCACCATTGACGGCGTTGAGTTCCAGGGCGGCAAGGCCGAAGACTATGCATTCGTATTGGGCGAAGGCCGCATGCTGGCTGAGTTTGAAGCCGGTACCATCGGTTTGAAAGTCGGCGAATCCAAAACTTTCCCATTGTCGTTCCCGGCCGATTACCACGGCGCAGACGTCGCTGGCAAAACTGCAGAATTCACGATCACGCTGAAACAAATCGAATGGGCGCACATGCCTGAAGTCGATGCTGAATTTGCCAAATCGCTGGGTATTGAAGACGGCGATCTGGAAAAAATGCGTGCTGATGTCAAACAGAATCTGCAACGTGAAGTCAGCAGCCGCGTCAAAGCGCGTACCAAAGACAGCGTGATGGATGCACTGATCAAGATCAGCGAATTCGATGTGCCTAAGGCATTGATCGATCAGGAAACCCAGCGTTTGATGGAAATGACCCGTCAAGACATGACTCAGCGCGGCATGAAAGTCAGCGATCTGCCATTCCCGCCTGAACTGTTCACTGAGCAAGCTGAACGCCGCGTGCGTTTGGGCCTGATTCTGGCAGAAGTCGTCAAAGCTAACGACCTGCAAGCCAAGCCGGAACAAGTCAAGGCGCAAGTCGAAGAGTTCGCACAGAGCTACGAAGACCCAACTCAGGTTCTGAAGTATTATTTCAGCGACCGTAGCCGTCTGGCTGAGGTGGAAGCTCTTGTATTGGAAGAAAACGTCGTCAATTACGTATTGGCTAAAGCCAAAGTGACCGACAAAGCGGTTGCGTTCGATGAATTGATGGGCAATAACGCACAAGGCTAATCGCTTTGTGCGCTCCATAAGGAAAGCACATGACCACTAGCATGACTCGTACTTCCGCTCTCGATACCGATATGCTCGGTATGGTTCCGATGGTGATCGAACAGAGCGGTCGCGGTGAACGCGCATACGATATTTATTCGCGTTTGCTGAAAGAACGCGTGATCTTTCTGGTCGGCCCGGTCAATGACCATTCGGCCAATCTGATCGTTGCACAAATGTTGTTCCTTGAAAGTGAAAATCCGGACAAGGACATCTCTTTGTATATCAACTCGCCTGGCGGTTCGGTTTCTGCCGGCATGGCGATTTTCGATACGATGCAATTCATCAAGCCGAATGTATCGACACTGTGTACCGGTCTGGCGGCATCGATGGGCGCTTTCCTGCTGGCGGCTGGCGAAAAGGGCAAGCGTTTTTCGCTGCCTAATTCGCGCATCATGATTCATCAGCCTTTGGGCGGCGCGCAAGGACAGGCTTCGGATATCGAAATCCAGGCGCGCGAAATCCTGTATCTGCGTGAACGTTTGAATCAGATTCTTGCTGACAAAACAGGCAAGACACTGGACGAAATCAGCCGCGATACCGATCGCGACAATTTCATGTCGGCCGATGCGGCAGTTGAATACGGCATGATTGATAAAGTTTTGACAACGCGAGCCTGATAGTTATTGAATATGCAAATAACGCCCGGGCGCATCAACGTTCGGGCGTTTTACTTTACGGCCTGCCGTCGCAACACTGGTTTTTACTCTGCGTGACGAATTTGTAATTCGCAGGTAATATCAATCCGCAGCCAAGATCAATCTGTACCAACCATAGATAACGTGCACCATGTCAGAGAAAAAATCCTCAAGCGGCGAAAAACTGCTCTATTGCTCGTTCTGCGGCAAGAGCCAACACGAGGTGAAAAAGCTCATCGCCGGACCGTCCGTGTTCATTTGCGACGAGTGCATCGACCTGTGCAACGACATCATTCGTGATGAAGCATCCAGCGTGGAAACGCTGACCGGTCCGCGTACCGATTTGCCTACGCCGCAGGAATTGTGCGAATTGCTGGATCAATACGTGATCGGCCAAAACTCGGCCAAGCGCATTTTGTCGGTAGCGGTTTACAACCACTACAAACGCCTCAAGCATCTGGGCAAGAAAGACGACGTTGAACTGGCGAAGAGCAATATTCTGCTGGTCGGTCCAACCGGTTCCGGTAAAACCTTGCTGGCGCAAACGCTGGCACGTACGCTGGATGTGCCTTTCGTCATTGCCGATGCAACCACGCTGACGGAAGCGGGTTATGTCGGTGAAGACGTAGAAAACATCATTCAAAAGCTTTTGCAAAACTGTAATTACGAAGTCGAGCGTGCGCAAAAGGGCATCGTCTACATCGATGAAATCGACAAGATTTCACGTAAGTCAGACAACCCATCGATCACGCGCGACGTATCCGGCGAAGGCGTACAGCAGGCTTTGCTGAAACTGATCGAAGGTACGATGGCATCGGTGCCGCCACAAGGCGGTCGCAAGCATCCGAATCAGGATTTCGTGCAGATCGATACGACCAACATCATGTTTATCTGCGGCGGCGCATTCGATGGCCTGGCCAAGATCATTTCCGAACGTTCGGAGAAGAGCGGCATCGGCTTCTCGGCAACAGTGAAGAGCCGTGAGGAGCGTACGGCAAGCCAGGTCATGCTGGATACCGAACCGGAAGATCTGATCAAATTTGGCCTGATCCCTGAGCTGGTAGGTCGTCTGCCAGTCGTGGCAACCTTGCGTGAACTGGATGAAGAGGCGCTGATCCAGATTCTGCTTGAACCAAAGAATGCGCTGATCAAGCAATATTCGAAATTATTGCAAATGGAAGGCGCAGAACTGGAAATTCGTCCGGCTGCCTTGCAGGCGATTGCGAAGAAGGCAATTGCACGCAAAACCGGCGCGCGCGGTTTGCGTTCGATTCTGGAACATGCATTGCTGGATGTCATGTACGAATTGCCGAACGAGCAAAACGTTTCCAAGGTGGTTATCGATGAAGGTACGATTACCAACGGTGCGAAACCATTGCTGATCTATCATGAGCAGCCTAAGGTCTCGGGCGCAAAATAGACAATATTTAAAAAATCTGCAGGAAATCATCAAAAACAGGCTCTTTGAGCCTGTTTTTCATTGAAAACACCAGTACAATCAAATCAGCAAAGATCATTCAGGCTTCCATCGTAAAGCCACTTCGAAGACAACTTCGCGGGTGGCTTTTTTTGTTTTTCTGACTGATTTTTGTTGCTGTCCGGGCTTGTGTTTTGGCCGTTAGCGCCAACATCATTAACACGTTTCTCGATAAGGCTCGCCATGACGACTACTATTTCCACTGAACAAACCCAACTGCCGCTGTTACCGTTGCGCGATGTTGTTGTCTTCCCGCATATGGTGATCCCTCTGTTCGTCGGTCGTCCAAAATCAATCAAGGCACTTGAAGCTGCGATGGAGCAAGGCAAGAGCATCATGCTTGCCGCGCAAAAAGCCGCCGCCAAGGACGAACCTTCTGCCGATGATATTTATGAAATCGGTTGCGTAGCGAACATTCTGCAAATGCTGAAGCTGCCCGATGGCACCGTCAAGGTGCTGGTCGAAGGCGCCCAACGCGCACGCATACATCACATCAGCGAACTGGATACGCACTTCGTTGCCGATCTGACGCCTATTGAGTCCGAAACCGGTGATGAGTCCGAGATCGAGGCGATGCGTCGTGCGATCGTGCAGCAGTTCGATCAGTACGTAAAACTGAACAAGAAAATTCCACCGGAAATTCTGACCTCACTGGCCGGAATCGATGATGCCGGTCGTCTGGCCGACACCATTGCTGCGCATCTGCCGCTGAAGCTGGAACAGAAGCAGGTCATCCTGGAAATCTTCAACGTCGCCAAACGCTACGAACATCTGCTGGGGCAACTGGAAGGCGAACTCGACATTCTGCAAGTCGAGAAGCGCATACGTGGTCGCGTCAAACGCCAGATGGAAAAATCGCAGCGCGAATACTATTTGAACGAGCAGGTCAAAGCGATTCAGAAAGAATTGGGCGAAGGCGAAGAGGGCGCGGATCTCGAAGAACTCGAGAAAAAAGTGCTTGCTGCCAAGATGCCGAAAGAGGCACTTGTCAAAGCGCAGAATGAACTGAAAAAACTCAAGCTGATGTCGCCGATGTCAGCCGAAGCGACAGTTGTGCGCAATTACATCGATACCTTGCTCGGTTTGCCATGGAAGAAAAAATCCAAGGTGAACAATGATCTGGCCAATGCGGAAAAAGTATTGGAAGACGATCACTACGGTCTCGACAAGGTAAAAGAACGCATCCTGGAATACCTCGCCGTGCAACAGCGCGTCGACAAGTTGAAAGCACCGATTTTGTGCTTCGTCGGCCCTCCAGGTGTGGGTAAAACTTCGCTTGGCCAATCGATTGCGCGTGCGACGAACCGCAAGTTCATTCGCATGGCTTTGGGTGGCGTGCGTGACGAAGCAGAGATTCGCGGCCATCGTCGTACCTACATCGGTTCGATGCCAGGCAAGATTTTACAAAGCATGTCCAAAGCGGGCGTACGCAATCCTTTGTTCCTGCTCGATGAAATCGACAAGATGGGCGCCGACTTCCGCGGCGATCCTTCATCGGCATTGCTGGAGGTGCTGGATCCCGAGCAGAACCACACGTTCTCGGATCACTATGTTGAAGTCGATTTCGATTTGTCGGATGTGATGTTTGTGGCGACGTCGAACTCGTACAACATTCCGCCTGCCTTGCTGGATCGTATGGAAGTCATTCGTCTGTCGGGTTACACCGAAGATGAAAAGACCAGCATTGCGCAGCGCTATCTGCTGCCGAAACAGATCAAGAACAATGGTCTGAAGGAAGGCGAAATCAGCGTGGCGGAATCGGCGATACGCGACATCATTCGTTATTACACGCGTGAAGCCGGCGTACGTTCGCTGGAACGTGAAATTTCAAAAATCTGCCGCAAGGTTGTGAAGATGCTGCTGTTGAAAAAACAGGATCGCAAAATCACGGTCACGAGCAAGAACATCGATAAATTCCTCGGTGTGCGCCAGTTCGATTTCGGCGTGGCAGAAAAAGAAAATCAGATTGGCCAGGTGGTTGGTTTGGCATGGACTGAAGTCGGCGGCGATTTGCTGACGATAGAAGCGATGACGATGCCGGGCAAGGGCAATATCATTCGTACCGGTACCTTGGGCGATGTGATGAAGGAATCGATCGAAGCGGCGCGCACTGTGGTACGCAGCCGTGCGAAGAAACTCGGTATCAAAGCCGATATTTTCGAGAAGAGCGATATCCATATTCACGTTCCCGAAGGCGCTACGCCGAAAGATGGTCCATCAGCCGGCGCGGCAATGACCCTGGCAATGGTATCGGTATTCACGGGTATTCCTGTGCGGGCCGATGTGGCGATGACAGGCGAGATCACTTTGCGCGGCGAGGTATTGCCGATTGGTGGCTTGAAGGAAAAACTGCTGGCGGCGCATCGCGGTGGTATCAAGATCGTTTTGATACCTGAGCAAAACGTGAAGGATCTGGCAGAGATTCCGGATAATGTGAAAAACAAGCTGGAGATCGTGCCGGTACGCTGGATCGACAAAGTGCTTGAGATCGCATTGGAACGCGCACCTGTGCCATTGACCGATGAAGAGGCGGCAGTGGTTGAGGCTGCGGTTGCCAAGCCATCTGCACCGACTGATTCTGGTGTCGTGAAGCATTAAGTTGCCTGTACTTAAAAAACGCTCTTCGGAGCGTTTTTTTTGCGCAAAGCCATCGCTTCATGCAAACACATCTGCATTCCAGCATTAAATGTTAATTTTCAGAGGGGAAAACAGGGCAAAGCGCTTGACACATGGCTGTGCGGCTTGTTTAATACCTGCTGCAGATTTTTCTGCGTGTCGTATCGTCGCTTTGCTGATTCGGGTAGTAGCGACTTTGCGGCATTCAACTTTTGTGAGGGGACGTAAGTGAATAAGACAGAATTGATTGACCACATTGCTGGTTCCGCCGACATTTCCAAAGCAGCTGCAACGCGCGCACTTGACGCGGTCATCGTCGCAGTCAAAACCACATTGAAGAAAAATGGCACTGTTACCCTGGTTGGTTTCGGTACATTCTCTGTAGGCAAGCGTGCAGCACGTACAGGTCGTAACCCACGTACCGGCGAAGCAATCAAGATCAAGGCTGCCAAAGTACCTAAATTCAAACCAGGTAAAGCTCTGAAAGACGCAGTTAATTAATGTCAATGTGCGTGCAATTGCATAGTGCAAATTGCGCCAACATGCTGTAAAATAATTTCTTTGCGGCGTGGTGACAACGCTGTATGTTTGGCTGGGATTAAGCAAGTACGTGCAATATGCGTAATGGGTGCTTAGCTCAGTTGGTAGAGCGGCGCCCTTACAAGGCGTAGGTCGGCGGTT
>NZ_JBEBPO010000015.1:0-35750 GCF_040395855.1 Herminiimonas fonticola
CCCCGGCAACTGAGCTTCATCGAAGAAATATAAGCATCAACACCAGCTAAACCAAAAGACAATAAAAAAGCGCTCCGAAGAGCGCCTTTTTTCATGCCTGAAGAAGATTATTGAATCTTCGCTTTGGCACGCAATTGCTGCTGGAATGCCTGCAGTTTTTTCTGTTGCAGACCTTCTGCGATTTGCGGTTTGACTTCTTCCAGAGTCGGGATTTTTGCTGCGCGTACGTCATCCAGCTTGATCACGTGGTAACCGAATTGGGTTTTAACCGGTGTGTCGTACAACTGGCCTTTTTGCAGTGAAACCATCGCATCCGAGAAAGGTTTGACGAATGCAGCTGGCGCTGCCCAATCCAGATCGCCGCCATTGCCGGCCGAACCAGGATCTTTCGATTGTTTGGCCAGCTCTTCAAACTTGGCGCCGCCTTTCAGCTTGGCAATGATGGCTTTTGCATCATCTTCTTTTTCAACCAGGATGTGGCGAGCGTGGTATTCCTTGTCGCTGGCTTGTGCACGGAAGCGGTCGTATTCAGCCTTGATGTCAGCATCCTTGACCGGATTCTTTTTCAGGAAGTCGGCAACCAGCGCGCGGATCAGGATCGATTGGCGGGCGATTTCCACCTGACTTTTGACGTCTGCCTGTGTACCCAGGCCCAGCTTGTCGGCTTCCTGAATCAGGATTTCGCGGTTGATCAGTTCTTCCTTGACCATGGCGCGCAGTTCAGGTGTGTCTTGCTGACCTTGCGCAGCCATTTGTTTGATCATGATATCTGCACGTGAAGACGGTACCGGTTTGCCATTCACCACGGCCAGATTTTGTGCCATTGCAGGCAGTGCAGCGGATACAAATAATGCGACCAGCAGATGAGCAGGTTTTAAGATCATATAAATTCCTAATGGAAGTATTTTTTAGAGAAGTACGACAATCAATTTACGGCGCACGTCAAAGTTCGGATGGCGCCAAAGCAGTAATGGCTAACGCATGTATTTCTGTGTGCATCATGTCATCCAGGCAATCATACACCAGCCTATGACGTTTTATCCGGCTCTGTTTTTCAAACTGAGCGGAAATAATACGCAAGCGAAAGTGACCGCCACCAGATGCCGCACCGGCATGTCCTGCATGCAATGCGGACTCGTCTTCCAGTTGACATTCCAGTGGCGCAAAAGTTTCAAGCAGCCGTTCCCGTATGCGTTCCATCCGTGTACTCATTGCGGTTCTTTCAGATATTTGGACAGCATCAGACTTTGTACGATGATGAATGCAAACATCAATCCCATACCGCCGAACAGCTTGAAATTCACCCAGGTGGCGGTGGAAAAATTGAAGGCAACATACAGGTTCAGCAAGCCCATCGTGATGAAGAAGGCGACCCAGGAAAGATTGACACGACGCCATATGCCATCCGGCAGCGACATCTGTTTTTCCATCATGGTGCGGATCAGGTTTTTATTCAGGAACATCTGGCTGAATAACAGGGCGGCAGCAAAGCACCAGTACAGAACGGTAGGTTTCCACTTGATGAAGGTTTCATTGTGGAAGTAAATCGTTGCGCCGCCGAAAAACACGATAATTGCCAGCGACAACCACAGCGTGCCATCAACTTTTTTACGGCGCGACAGCAGGTAGCCGATTTGCAAAATGGTGGCGATGATGGCGATGGCGGTGGCGAGCAGGATAGGCGCTTGCGCGACCGTGACTTGTCCGCCGGAAACCAGTCCGGACAGAAATTGCTGGCCGAATGCCTGTGCGGCATCGGCATTGCCTTCGCCCCATTTGAAGACGGCGAAAAAAAGAATGACGGGGAACAGGTCGAACAGGAATTTCATGTGGATCAGCTTTCGTTCAGATCAGGTGCGGCGTCGAAGCGCAGGGATGCCGAGTTGATGCAATAACGCAGGCCGGTTGGCGGCGGGCCGTCGTTGAAGACGTGTCCCAGATGCGCATCGCATACATTACAGATGACTTCGGTACGTATCATGCCATAGGCGCGATCGATTTTTTCCTTCACATTCGCGGGATTGAGCGCGGTGAAATAGCTGGGCCAGCCGCAGCCGGAATCGAATTTGCTATCCGATGCAAACAGCGGCGTATTGCAGCAGACGCAGGTGTAAATGCCATGTTCGTGATGATCCCAGTAACGGCCGCTGAACGGTGCTTCAGTCGCCGCGTGGCGTGTGACATCGTATTCTTCATCGTCCAGCATGGCGCGCCATTCGGCGTCGGTCTTGATTACTTTTTCAGTCATGATGAACAACTCACTTCCAGGTCGTTGGCCCAGTCGGGCGGTAAGGCGGCGTACTTTTCGTTTTCCGGCTGTTCGTCAAACGGTTTTTCCAGCACCTGCAATAGTTTGGCTACTTCGGAAAAGTCTTTGTTCTGCGCTTTTTCGATGGCGATTTGCGCCAGGTAATTGCGCAAAACGTATTTGGGGTTGACCGCGTGCATTGCAAGCTTGCGGGCGTCGTCGTCGCTGTTTTCCAGTTGCAGGCGTAGCTCGTATTGTAGCGCCCAGTTGTCAAACGCGGCGCGGTCTATGAACAGGTCGCGCAAGGCTTCGCGGCTGGCCGGCTGGCCGATGCGCAACTCGCCGAGACGACGGAAGAACAGCGTAAAGTCGGCATGGCTGCCTTGCAGAACGGCAAACAGCGCGTCGAATAGTTTGCCATCATCCGGCTGCTGCGTTTGCAGGCCGAGTTTGGCGCGCATCAGTTCTGCGAATTTTTCAGCATAGGCCGGTTTGTAAATCCGCAGCGCGTTCTGCGTTTCATCTACATCGCCGATCAAGGGCAGCAAGGTCTGGCCCAGCGCATAGCAATTCCATTCGCCGATCTGCGGCTGACGCGCATACGAATAGCGGCCCTGCTGATCGGTGTGGTTGCAGATATGCGTGGCATTGAAGGCTTCCATGAAGCCGAAGGGGCCGTAGTCCAGCGTCAAGCCGAGTATCGACATATTGTCGGTATTCATCACGCCGTGCATGAAGCCGACGGCCTGCCAGTGCGCGATCATCTGTGCAGTGCGCAGCGTGACTTCGGTCAACAGTGCCTTGTAAGGATTTTCGGCGGCCTGGAATTGGGGGTAAAACTGCGCGATTACATAGTCGGCCAGCGTTTTCAGTTCATCGTGTTTTTCATTGTAAAACCAGTGTTCGAACGAGCCGAAACGCACGAAGCTCTGCGCCATGCGCGTGGCGACCGCAGCGGTTTCGCGCTGTTCACGCAGCACGATCTGGTCGGAGCCGGTTACGCATAGCGCACGCGTAGTGGGTATGCCCAGCGCGGCCATTGCTTCCGAACATAAAAATTCACGTATCGATGAGCGCAGCACGGCGCGGCCATCGCCCATGCGCGAGTAGGGCGTCAATCCTGCGCCTTTCAATTGCAATTCGAGCCTGCCGCTGGGAATAATCGCGGGGGCTGGCACATCGCCGAGCAGAATGGCGCGGCCATCGCCGAGCTGGCCGGCCCATACGCCGAATTGATGGCCTGAATATACGGCTGCCAAGGGTTTGGAGCCATCGGGGATGCGATTGCCGGTGAAGGTTTCTATGAAAGCTGCGTCGTTGATACAGGACGAATCCAGCCCGATCAGGGCTGCAGCAGAAGCGCTGGCGCATACCAGATAAGGGGCCGGCAGAGGTGTCGGCATCAGCGCGGTGTAGTGTGCAGGCGGCAAGGATGCAAACGAATTGGCAAGCGGCAAATCATTCAAATGGCAAGCCGTATGCGGTATGGGGGCATTCATGTCAATTCCTTGAACGGCGGGAAGCCGGATATGCATTGAGACAGTAAGTAAGCGAGTAAGTAAGCGCGTATTTTGACAGAGAAGCGGAAATGACATGCAGCAGGGACAGAATAGATGGTTTTCAAGTTGTATTTTTGGAAAGACACTCTCTATATATGGTATAAAAACGGTCGTTATTGCCTAAAAGAATACAAGATGGCCATGCGTACTCCCTTTCTGAAATCGAGCCTGAAATTAGGCGCTGCTTTTTTTCTTGCCTGCGCGGCTTCCTGCGCACTTGCCGAGAATGTGAAAATTGCTTTCATCGATCCGCTGTCCGGGCCGTTTGCGCCGGTCGGGCAAAATCTGTTACGCAGTTTCCAGACGATAGCCGCGCTGTCTAACCAGAAAAAATGGAGCGGAGAACATACTGTAGAAGTGGTCGGTTTCGATAACAAGGGCAGTCCGCAGGAATCGCTGATCCAGTTGAAGTCCGCCATCGATCAGGGTTATCGCTACATCACGCAGGGCAACGGTTCCGGCGTCGCGCTGGCACTGATCGATGCGGTGAACAAACACAATGAACGGAATCCTGGCAAGGAAGTGTTATTCCTCAATCATTCGGCCGGCGATCCGGTGCTGACGAATGTGAAATGCAGTTTCTGGCACTTCCGCTTCGACGCCCACTCGGAAATGAAGATGGAGTCGCTGACCAGTTACATGGCGCAGGATCCGGCAATCAAAAAAGTCTATGTCATCGGGCAGAACTACGCGCTGGGACAGGAAGTGTCGCGTTCATCGCGGATTTATCTGAAGCGCAAAAGGCCGGATATTCAGATCGTGGGCGACGATTTGCATCCCATTGGCCAGGTAAAGGATTTTTCTCCGTATGTCGCCAAGATCAAGGCTGCCGGCGCCGATACCGTCATCACCGCCAACTGGGGCGCGGATCTGGCTTTGCTGATCAAGGCCGCCAGGGATGCGGACCTGAAGGCGAATTTCTACACATATTACGCAGCAACGACCGGCGTACCGACGGCGATGGGTGCAGCAGGCCTGGATCGCGTCAAATATGTGGCGTACTGGAATCTGAATAATGAAACCTATGCAGGCAGGGACATCATCGAGCAATTCAAGAAAAAATATAACGATGATTACTATGCGATGGCGTCCTACACCATCATGGTCATGCTCGGGCAGGCATTCCGGGACAGCGCTTCCACCGATCCGCTGAAGGTGGCGCTGGCGCTGGAAGGCATGAAGGTAAAAAGCCTGAATGGCGAAGTTGAAATGCGCAAAGCCGATCACCAGGCGCAACAGCCTTTATACATAGCGACATGGGTGAAGAAAAACAATACCGACGTCCGCTTCGATCAGGAAGATACCGGTTACGGTTGGCGCACCAATCAAAAAATCGAGGCCTATGTAGCAGCCCAGCCGACTTCATGCCAGATGAAGCGTCCGTTCAAATAATCAGTGTGCAGTCAAGGTAGTGAGTGCCAGTGCTTCGTGTCGTTGCGTCTGCATGGCGGCTGAATTGTGTTGCGTCGAACAGGGGAGTGAAGGTACTTGGAATTTGCGCTGATCTCGTTGCTCAACGGAGTGAGTTACGGCTTGCTGCTGTTCATGCTGTCGTCCGGACTGACGCTTATTTTCAGCATGATGGGCGTGTTGAATTTTGCGCATGCCAGTTTCTACATGTTAGGCGCCTACCTGGCTTACAGCATCAGCAGCGCGATCGGATTCTGGCCGGCGCTGGTACTGGCGCCGCTGGCGGTGGGATTGCTGGGCGCGCTGGTCGAGCGCTACGGTTTGCGCAAGGTGCACAAGTACGGTCATATTCCCGAGTTGCTGTTTACCTTCGGTTTGTCCTATGTGATCGTCGAGCTGGTGCAACTGCTGTGGGGCCGCGTTGCGCTGCCGTATGCCATTCCTGTCGAACTGCAGGGTTCATTGTTTACTCTCTACACCAGCACTTTCCCTGTCTATCGCGCCTTCATGATGCTGATTGCCATGCTGATGCTGGTGGCCGTGTACGTGACGCTGAAGTACACGCGTATCGGATTGGTGATTCAGGCGGCATTGACGCATCCGCAGATGGTGGAAGCACTGGGCCACAATGTGCCGCGCGTCTTCATGTGGGTATTCGGCGGCGGCTGCGCACTGGCGGGATTGGCCGGCGTGATCGGCGGCAATGCCTTCGTGACCGAACCGGGCATGGCGCATGCGCTGGGCAGCATCATCTTTGTCGTGGTGGTAGTGGGCGGCATGGGTTCGCTGAGCGGCGCCTTGCTGGCATCCTTGTTGATCGGCGTGCTGCAAACCTTTGCGGTTGCGCTGGATTTTTCCCTGCTGCATGTGCTGAACGCATTCGGCGTGAACATGAGTGCAGCCACATTTGCGCATGACTTCATGCAGCTGACGATCGCACAGCTTGCACCTGTTTTGCCATATCTGCTGCTGGTGCTCATACTGATTTTCAGGCCGAAAGGCTTGCTCGGCACGAGAGAAGGCTAGCGCGATGCATATGTCGGCAATGTGCAAGCCCGGCCTGGCGCGCTGGATCATCTGGGGCGGTTTTGCGTTGCTGCTGCTGATCGCCCCGCTGATTTTCAGCCAGGGCGCATCCCTGTCGATACTGTGCCAGATGGGCAGCTTCGTGATTTTTGCCTTGTCGTACAACATGTTGCTGGGGCAGGGCGGCATGCTGTCCTTCGGCCATGCCGTGTACTCCGGTCTGGGAGCGTTCTGTGCGATCCACGCACTCAATTTTGCCTCGGCCGGCAGCCTGTTTATTCCGGTTGCGCTGATTCCTCTGGTGGGCGGTTTGGCCGGGATGTTTTTCGGTGCGCTGTTCGGTTATGTGACGACGAAAAAATCCGGCACTACCTTTGCGATGATTACGCTGGGCATCGTGGAACTGGTATTCGCCTGTTCGCTGATGTTGCCGACATTCTTTGGTGGCGAAGGCGGAATTTCGGCCAATCGCGTAATTGGCGAACCTTTTCTGGGGATCAGTTACGGGCCGCAAATCCAGGTGTACTACCTGATTGCATTCTGGCTGTTCGTCAGCACGGTTGCGATGTTTGCCTTCACGCAGACGCCGCTGGGACGCATGATCAATGCGGTACGCGACAATCCGGAGCGTGCAGCATTCATAGGCTACAACCCGCAATGGGTGCGCTATCTGACGCTGATGCTGTCAGCATTCTTTGCCGGTATTTCCGGTGGCTTGACAGCGATCAATTTTGAAATCGTCAGCGCAGAAAATGTCAGTGCCTTGCGCTCTGGTGTGGTGCTGCTTTTCACCTTCATAGGGGGTACAGGTTTTTTCTTCGGCCCCATCATAGGCGCCATTGCCGGCGTATTTTTAATGGCAGTGCTGTCTGGTTTTACCAATGCCTGGCAACTTTATATCGGCGTGTTTTTCATGCTGATCGTGATGTTTGCGCCGGGCGGCATGGCAGGTTTGCTGGTGCAGTTTGCGCGTCTGGCAAGGCATGGAAAAGTCGCTGTCTTGTTGCCGCATCTGGCGCTCGCTGCGTGCAGCGGATTATTGTTCACCAGCGGTTTTGTATTGCTGGTCGAAATGTCGTATCACCTGAGTTTGCATGCGGTTAACGGCAGCATCATGCAGTTGTGCGGGTTTTTTATCGATACTTCCAGCGTGTACGGCTGGCTGCTGGCAGGTGCTTTGATGATCGCTGGCTGGGCGGCATGGCTGGGCACGCGCAGGAAATTCCTGCACGCATGGCACAGCGCGCAGATGGAAATGGAAGCCGTGCAGCAGGTGCAGCCGTGAAGACGCCGGCACTGGAACTCGTCGGAGTGAGCAAGAATTTCGGCAATGCGGACATCATCTGCGGCGCAGATTTGCAGATTGCACAAGGCCAGCGTTGTGCATTGATAGGGCCGAATGGCGCCGGCAAATCCACTTTGTTCAATCTGATTTCCGGCCGCTTTGCCTTGAGCGGTGGCGATATTTTGTTGCACGGGAAGAGCATCGCCGGGCGCAAGCCGCATCAGATCAATCGCCTTGGACTGGCGCGCAGTTTCCAGATCACGAATATCTTTCATCGTTTGAGCGTGCTTGAAAATCTGCGTTGCGCCGTGTTGTGGTCGCTCGGTTACCGCTATTCATTCTGGCAGCGCCTGAACGGCTTGCAAGACGTGCATCAACGCGTCGAACAGATACTGGAAGAAATCGGCTTGCAGGGAAGACGGCATATCGAAGCCGGTTTGCTCGCTTATGCGGAACAGCGCGCACTGGAAATCGGCATCACCATCGCCGGTAATGCGCAAGTGATTTTGCTCGACGAGCCGACCGCCGGCATGAGCCGTTCCGAATCCGAAGCGATGGTCGCGTTGATACGCAAGGTAACGACTGGTAAAACCTTGCTGATGGTCGAACATGATATGGATGTGGTGTTCAATCTGGCCGATCGTATTGCGGTGCTGGCGCATGGTGAAATCATTGCCTGCGATACGCCGCCGGCCATACGCAATAATCTGCAAGTGCAGCAAGCCTATCTGGGTAATGCAATTGAAAGCGAGCGGCCATGAGCGCATTGCTTGAGATCGAAAATCTGCATGCCTACTATGGCAAAAGTCACGTATTGCACGGTGTTGATTTGATGTTGCATCAAGGCGAGATTGTCAGTCTGCTCGGCCGTAACGGCGTTGGACGCTCAACCACGGTGAAGGCAGCGATGGGGCTGACGACGGCGACTGGTTCCATCCGCTTCAAGGGTGAAGAAATCCTCGGCCTGAAAACTTTCGAGATTGCACGCAAAGGTTTGGCTTATGTCGCCGAGAACCGTGAAATATTCCCTACCTTGACGGTTGCGCAAAATCTGCTGCTGGGTGAAAAAAAGAGTCGGCATACGCGCTGGCATGCGGATGATATGTATCGTCTTTTCCCGCGCTTGAAAGAACGCCGGCATGTGGCAGCTGGCGTCCTGTCCGGTGGCGAGCAGCAAATGCTGGCGCTGTGCCGCAGCCTGATGGGCGATCCGGATTTGATCATGATAGATGAGCCGACTGAAGGTCTGGCGCCGCAGATGGTGGCGCTGCTGGCCGATTTCCTGAAACAGCTGGCGCAGCGTGGCGTAGCGGTTTTACTGATAGAGCAAAAACTGGCGATCGCGCTGGATATTTCACAGCGTGTCTATGTGATGGGGCACGGCAGGATCGTGTTTGAAGGTACGCCGCAAGCGCTACGCTCCGATGCCGTCATACGCAAGGAATGGCTGGCAATTTGAAGCGTCGCTGAAAAAACTTCGATGCAGGCTGCAAACAGCTTGTCGTATGCGGCCAGCAGGGTTTGATGCATGGCGCTGCCTTGCATGTCCGCTTCCAGGGTTACAGGCCGAAGTCTCGTGCCAATTATGGAATTGGCCGACGCATGATTACCTTGAAGCGTGGCCGATATTGCCTAATTGTTGACGCTGGCTGGCGTGCTGATACAGCTTTGATTACGGCCGCCTTCCTTCGCCTTGTACAGGGCCTGATCTGCTGCCTGTACCAGTTGCTGCGACGAATTCTGCTTGCGTTGCGGGATGAGGCTCGCGACACCCAGGCTGGCGGTAACGACTCCGCCCGGTATTTCTGTGTGTTCGATGTTCAATGCCTGAATTGCCAGACGCACGCGCTCGGCGATTGCGGCTGCACCGGTCATATCCGTGCCGGGCAACAGGATGACAAATTCTTCACCGCCATAGCGGGCAACCAGATCGCCGGTGCGTGCCGTTGCTGTCTTTAATATCTTGCTGACCTTCTTCAGGCATTCATCGCCTTGCGGATGGCCGTAATGATCGTTGTATTTCTTGAAGTGATCGACATCCAGCATGATCAGCGCGAGCGGCGTCTGATTGCGCATGGCACGTGCGAATTCATCATCCAGTGCAGCATCGAAACGGCGCCGATTGGCCAGTCCGGTCAGGCCGTCCAGCAATGCCAATGCGGCCAGTTCGCTGTTGCTTCTTTCAAGATCGTCACGTGCCGTGCGCAACTCGGACTGCGCCCGTTCGCGCACGGTAATCTGATGGATCAGACGTGCGCCCAGCAACCACAGCAAGACAATGACAATCGCGCTGAAAAAAACAAAGCGCATGGTGCTGTTGCGCCAGCTTTCGAGCACTTCATTTCTGGACTGCGCCACCGTAATCAGGAGAGGGTAATCATCGAGATGACGATAACTGTAAATCCGTTCGATGTTATCGATCCCGGAAGTCAGGGTTGCAGTACCGGCAGGACCGTGACGCTTGTAGAAGCGATAGACCGAACCATTTTTGATATCGCTCCCGACCACTGCTTCATCGAAGGGGCGCCGTACCAGCAGGGTGCCGTTGTCTGCTATCAGCGCGATGGCGCCAGACTTGCCGATATCAAAACCTGCATAGTATTTGACGAAATACTGCATGTTGATGGTTGCCAGCACGACGCCGGCAAAACTTCCATCGGCATGCTGCAGTCTGCGCGATACGGTAATGATCCAGTCACCGGTTGAGCGGCTGCGTATTGGTGGGCCGAGATGAGGGCCGCGATCAGTATGGGTACGATGAAAGATGAAGTATTCGCGATCGGCATTATTCAAGTCGGTACGCAGGATTTTCTGCGAATTGACTATCCATTGACCGTGCTCATCGTAGACGAACAGGCCGTGCAGCGGCGGTAAACTCTCTACGCGCTGACTCAGGAACTGATTCATGCGCTCGGGGTGTTGCTGGTTCCAGGAATCGTGCTCCAGCATTTCTACCATGCTGACCAGCAGATTATCGATGCCGCCTATTGTATTTTCGGCATGCTGGGCCAGGGCCTTTGCCATATTGCCGGTCGCGGTTTCCATTTCGCGTATTTTTTCGGCACGTGTATACCAGCCATTCAATGCAAGAATGCTGAGCAGCAAAGCAGTTACGAGAACGATAAAGACGGTCAGCGTCGCCTGGAGGGAAAGTCGTTTCGGTTTGCGGATAGAAGAGGGAGCAACGGTCAAAATAAATATCGATGTCTGGAGTTAGGCAATTATAGTTCACGCCAGATGGTATTTTTCCGGCGACCCTTGCTTCCCATGCAACGATTTACGATTGTTCACATTCGGCATGCTGCCGAAAAACTATAACCAGTATTCAAAGCGGCGTGCGATCCATTCGTGGAGCCGGTCGGAAAATGGTCTCTGTTCCCATTTTTCGCTGGTCACCTCGATTGAATTCTTTACATCCTCATTGAAGGCGTTTTCCATGATGGAGCCGAAGCCCTGATCGAGAGCAATCAGATTGACTTCACTATTGTGCAGAAAACTGCGCATATCGAGATTGGTCGAGCCGACGGTGGACCAGTAGCCATCGATGACGGCGGTCTTGGCATGCAGCACAGATGCCTGCAATTCAAATATCCGTACACCGCTTGTCAGCAATTGACTGTAAAACGAACGGCCGGCGTGCATGACCAGGCCGGCATCGGAGACGCCGGGAAAGACGATTTTCACATCCAGTCCACGTTGCGCCGCCTTGGTGAGCGCCTCTATCATTTGCGCATCGGGTACAAAATAGGAATTGGTAATGTGGATGGATAGTTTCGCTTCCTGCATGGCGAGAATGTACGCTTTGTAGATTTCATAATCACCATCCGGTGTGCTGGCGATGACGCGCACAATTTTGTCGCCCACCGGCTTCAACGGCGGAAAATATTTTCGTGCGGCGAGATCGTCGGTCTTCTGGCTTACCCATGTTTGCATGAACAACCACTGCAAGGAGGCGACTGCCGGGCCTTCGACCTGAATATGTGTATCGCGCCAACCCAGGTTCGAGCGGCTTCTGGAACGCGAACGGAACAGCGAGCTGGAAGAATAATCGTCGGTGATGTTGATGCCGCCGGTAAAAGCAATCATGCCATCCACGATCAGTATCTTGCGATGGTCGCGATTGTTCAAACGCCAGGAGATCATCCGTTTGAATGGATTGACCGGATTGTATTCAAGCAGATTGACGCCGCCATCGCGCAAACGCTGGAAGAATTCGGGTTTCGTCTTGATGGAACCTATGCTGTCGTAGATGACATTGATTTGTACGCCCTCGCGCTGTTTCTGGATCAGAAGATCGGCAAACTCTTCGCCCAAACCCTCATCGCCAAAAATATAGGTTTCCAGATTGACGTGGTCTTTGGCGGTCTTGATTGCCGTCATCATTGCAGACATCGTTTGCGGGCCGTCGTTCAGCAAAGTCAGTTTATTTCCGGCGATCAACGGACTGCCGGTCGCCGCTTCTTCCAGCGCTACCAGTTCCGGCAAATCTATTTTTGCACTGCGCAGTTTTTGCGCCAGCAGGGATTCGGTTTTTTGTTTTGATAATGCAGTGCCTGACGCTGTTTGTATCGTGGCGGAATCCTGCGGCTGCAGCGAGGTTTTCAAATAGCGCACTTCGGGTAGTGAAGCGCAGGCGCTCAAGGAAAAACACAGCGCCACAAGTGAAAATTTGATGAGTGCGCGAACGTATAAAAAATGTCGCATCATTGTTGTGCCTGCCTTTTTAGATAGTTCGACATGATCAGCGCCGGCGCAGCGCAATAGAAATTGCCATGGATGAGACAGCGATTTCATTGAAAAGTTGGCAACGTTTAAAATTTTTTGACGCGTGACGTTCCATGATGAAACGTTTAGTACATGTCTGCTGCATTCTTCATGACATTCCTTGCGGCGTTCCCGCACTGCATTCCGCATTACACGCATATACGACAGGTTTAAAGAATTTCAGACGCATGCCGATAATAGATATGAAGCGCTGTTCCCGGCGTATTGATAGGGGTGCATATGGATGTGAGTAATATTGCCAGCCTGGCGACAAGCATGGCGCAACAGCGTAACGATATGGATGTATCTGTAACCGTTCTCAAAAAGGCGCTCGACATGCAAGGATCGTCGGCGCTTGCCCTGATCGAATCTGTAGCTAAAACATCGTCCGCAGCGCTGCCGGCGCATCTGGGCAACCATATCAATACGAAGGCCTGATGCAGGCATCGGATCGGAACGCTTGATATAAGCCTGGTGCGTCCGCATCTGCAGTTTCAATACCAACAGTGGAAGTGACGATGGAAACTGCAGAATCAATACTTGCCTTCTGGTTCGGCACGGAGAGTGACGATGCACGGGTGGCAGAACAAAAAAAGCAACTCTGGTGGGCCAAGGATAGCGCTGTCGATCAAGAGATCAACACCCGGTTTTCCGCCTGTACAGCCGCCGCGGCACAGGGCGCACTTGATGAATGGCGCGCAAGTCCACGCGGTTTGCTGGCGCTGATTCTGTTGACTGATCAATTTCCACGCAATATGTATCGCGGCCTTCCTGCCTCCTTTTCATTCGATGAACAGGCTTTGCGTTTGTGCAGGCAGGCGTTGGAGCAGGGCGATGATCGCCGGCTTCGTCCTGTCGAACGTGTGTTTCTTTATCTACCTCTTGAACATTCCGAATCGCTGGTCGATCAGAAGCGGGCAGTGGAGCTGTTTCAGCATCTGTGCAATGAAGTGCCCGAGAATCAGCAGACTATGTTTGCCGGTTTCAGGAATTTTGCGATCCGTCATCGCGACGTCATTGCACGTTTTGGTCGTTTCCCGCACAGGAATGCCATTCTCGGGCGCACATCGACGGCAGACGAACAGGCGTTTTTGCAAACGGCAGGTTCTTCCTTTTAATTCTGGTTTGTCACACTGACAAGGCTAGTGTCGCTTGTGACCGGCGCATGATGCAGAAGCCGGTTTAACTGTGCACTTCCACAATCTGTTCCGGCAGCTTGTGCAATGGTTCAGGTTTCCCGATGCCGTAACCCTGTGCAAAATTGACGTTCATCTCTTGCAGCGCATTCCTTGTTTTTTCATTTTCGACAAACTCGGCAATGGTCTGGATGCCCATCACATGGCCGATGTTGTTGATGGCTTCCACCATTGCACGATCGATACGGTCATGCATCATGTCTTTTACAAAGCTGCCGTCGATTTTGATGAAATCGATAGGCAATTTTTTCAGATAACCAAAAGAGGACATGCCGCTGCCAAAATCGTCGAGCGCAAAACGGCAGCCAATCTGCTGCAAATCCTGCATCAGCGTTACGGCGCGATCGAGATTGGCAATGGCTGCAGTTTCCGTGATTTCAAAACAGATGCCGGAAGGTGAAATGCCGGAAACCTGAAACTGCTCGCGGATATAGGCGATCAGGCGTTCGTCGCCCACTGTCACGCCGGAAAGATTGATCGAACAGGTATAGGCTACCGCCGGATCGGTGCAGAAGTCGCGATAGTAGGCAAATGCCGTTTTAATGACCCAGAAATCGATGCTGGTCATCAGATTGTAGCGTTCTGCTGCGGGGAGAAAGAAAGACGGTGGCAGCAGCTTGCCATCTTCATCCAGCATGCGCAGCAGCACTTCAAAATGAACGATTTTCTGTTGCGATGGTTGCAGTGGGGCGATCGTTTGCCTGAACAGAACCATGCGGTTTTCTTCAAGTGCCTTTGATATTTTCGCGACCCAGCCCATCTGGCTTTTGCGCTCAATTAACTCGCCATCGTCAGGATTGCAGACATGAATGCGGTTGCGGCCCTTGTCCTTGGCCAGATAGCAGGCACCGTCGACGATGCTCAGGATCTCGTTGAGCGTGAGTTCGTCATCAGAGAAAGTCAGCAAGCCTATGCTGGTGCCGATCGAAAACAGTTTGTCGTTCCAGGCAAAACGAAATTCGCTGGCGGTCTGACGCAGTGATTCGGCAATGCGCAGTGCAGGTGCAGGTGGGCAGTTGCGTAGCAGCACACCGAATTCATCTCCGCCCAGACGCGCGAGGATGTCGTTCTCGCGCAGCTTGTCTTTCAGTACTCTGGTCAATTGCTGCAACAGGATATCGCCGGCATGATGGCCGCAGGTATCGTTGATGATCTTGAATTGATCGAGATCGAGATAAAGAATGGTATGCGTGCCGTGTTGCGTCTGAATGTCATGCAGGGAATTTTGCAGGCATCGCTCGAATTCCCGTCGATTGATGAGACCGGTCAGTTCGTCATGTGATGCCTGATAGGACATCTCGACCTGTTTTTCCTGCTCTTTCTGTTTTGCTTCGCGGATGACGTTGCTGAGAAATTCAAATTCGTAAATGCCCTTGTAATCCGGCATTCCATTGCTCTGAATGGAAGCAATGATGGTACGTACCGGCTTGTGAATGACGCGGCGAAAGTAGAGTACCAGCATCACGCTGATGATCATCAGGATGAGACCGATAACGATATAGCCCTGTCGGATTGTGCTGGCAAACGCTTCATAGGCTCTGCCATCCCTGAGAATGATGACGCGCCAGTCCCATAATTCAAAATTGAATTGATGCGCATAGTAATCGACGTCTTCGTAGCCGATTTTCACGAACGGCTTGTCACCTTCTTCGGCTGTATCTGCAATGATTTTTTGCGGCGGCAATGCTGTTTGTTGCAACAGTATTTTGCCGCGATTTGACTCCAGTACCAGCACCTGCAGATCGTGCTCGTGTGCATATTCTTCTATTTTTCCAAGCGCGTTACCCTTGTGTACGCGCATCTCTGCTTGGGTATCGGCAAATCCGTCCAGCAGCAGATTCTGCAATACGGTATCGCAAATGTTGTACAGCTCGCGGGAATTGCGCTCAAGATCATCCAGTATCCGTTCGTTTGCATAGTGCGAGACGGTGCGCAGTCCAAACGAAAAAACGGTAGCGCCGAGTATCACCATCAAGATGATGATAGGAATGACAGGCGCCAGAATGCGGAAGTAGAGGCTGCTGGCAAGCGTGGTGTTTTTCTTTTCTATCGCCATACGGGCTTGGCTGTTATCAGTTCTTGCGGTGCGACGATTTCCTTCTTCCCTTTTTGCCATTGCACGGTTGTAGTGAAATGGCGTATCTGTCTGCCGTTTCCATCCACGCCGTAACGTCCCATGACGGTGATGACATCCAGTTTGGATAAGGCATGGCGGAGTTTTTCGCGGTCTATGCTTTTTATCTTGCGTATGGCTGCTTCAAGAATCTGTCCGGAGGCGTAGGCGCTGGCCGCATGGTAGGAGGGCAGGATGCCGTATTCTTCACGGAAAGCCTGTGAAAATTCGCGCGTCCCCGGATAAGGCAGTGTAGGTTCCCATTGTGAAGTCGAGAAGGTGTAGTCTGCGTCTTCCTTCAGCGTATCGGCAAATTTCTGTATTGCCGGACCGACGGTGGCGTAATAGGCCCTGGGTGTCCAGCCTATCTCCTTCAAGGCACGGCGTCCGTTGATCGCATCGTCAAAATGGCCGGCGACAATCACCGCCTCGGCACCGGCTGATCGGGCAGCCTGGATGCTGCTGCGAATATCTGTGGAACCTTTCTTGAAGGTTCCTGAAAAGACCGTCTGTAATTCATAGCGCTTTGCCCATTCGGCTGTGCCGACACTGATGCTTTGCGCAAAGGAATCGTCGGCCGCCACGATGGCGATCCGGTTAATGCCGGATTTGACGAGCAGCTCGAGGAAGCCGACTGAATACTTACTGCTGGTGACATAGATGCCGAATACATAGTTGCGCCCCTGTTGCCAGATCGTATCAGCAGATGCGCCGGATGCCAGCAGCGGCATGTGATGCTGTTCGGTAATGTTGGAGACGGCTTCGGTGATGTCGCTGGAATAGGGGCCGAGTACCAGATCCACCTTGTCGCCGACTATGAGGCGTCGATAAAGATTGCTGGCGAGTTCGGCATCGCTTTTATCGTCCAGCATGGTGATTTTGATCTGCCTGCCAAGCAGGCCGCCGCGCCGATTGACGTCGCGTTCCCACAGACGGTATGCCTTTTCATTCATGGCGCCCAGCTCGGCGTATTTTCCTGTCTTGCTTACTGTGACGCCGAGATGAATGACGTCGTCAGACCGGGCCAGTCCCGATACCCCAAGCGTAAGCAAAAATAGTATGACGAGTAGTATTCGGTACCGCAGACTGTAGCGCATGCAATTGCACCTATGAAGACTAGGAACCTTTGGAGAGGGTACTTGAATAGTTTTCCTGGTGCAATGTAATGCCAGTATCTTTTAAGCCACAGTGTGCTTCGTTTATGATGGGCGCCACTGTCTGCTTGCATGCGGATCATCAAGTGAATACGGGTTCTTGCTGTCGGAGCGGGGGAAAGAAAATATCATGCATCGATGCCGGTTTGCCTTCACCTTGTACGTGACACCACTGTTTGCGATCTTCACGAGCGTTTCTGCCGGCTTGGCGCTCGCCGCTTCCCTGGTTATGGTGCCATCCAGCGCGTCTGCTGAAGACGGAACATCCGGCCTTACACCGCTGATGCTGGCAAACAGCTATCACCGCAATGTTGATTTATCAGCTTACTGGGTCAGCGAAAAATACGATGGCATTCGCGCCTATTGGGATGGTGAACAATTTCTCACGCGCGGTGGCGAGCGCATTCATGCACCGGTGTGGTTTACCGCAGGCTGGCCGCAGGTCGCACTGGACGGCGAACTATGGGCCGGACGCGGACGTTTTGCCGAGGCGGTATCGACTGCGCGACGGCAAAAACCGGATGACGCTGCCTGGCGCAATATGCGTTTCATGGTGTTCGATCTGCCCTTGCATGGTGGAGTCTTCGACGATCGTCTGCCGGCGCTGCAAACGCTCGTTGCCAAACTCGCGTTGCCATGGGTGCAGGCGGTGCCGCAAATCAGGGTGCACGACGAGCAGGCCTTGCAGGCACTGTTGCAAAAAACCGTGAAAGCCGGTGGCGAAGGACTGATGCTGCATCGCGGCGGCTCCTTGTATCGCGCTGCGCGCAATGATGATCTGCTGAAGTTGAAACTGCATGAAGACGCTGAAGCCAGGGTGGTCGCGCATGTGCCGGGTAAGGGAAAACATCAGGGGCGGCTCGGTGCCTTGCTGGTGGAAATGCCAGGCGGTCAGCGTTTTCGGCTGGGCACCGGATTCAGCGACGCACAACGCGCGTCGCCGCCGGCCATCGGTAGTTGGGTAACGTATCGATATCGGGATAAAAACCGCAGCGGCATTCCGCGCTTTGCCAGTTTCATGCGGGTGCGGGAAGATATAACCCAGCCATCCAAATGATAGGCTAATATTGATCATCAACACTCATCGTCCTTACTTGTTCACGGAGCCATCATGTCGATTTCCTCTTTATGCAAAACGGCTGCGGCCATTACATTGGTGTGCGCCAGTTCTCTTGCAGGCGCTGTTTCGCTGGCGGACCTCAGCAGCAAGGATGCCAGCAGCGGTGTCAAGGCGGCGCTGGAAAAAGGTGCGAGTGCGGCTGTCTCCAAACTCGGCGTTGAAAATGGCTTCCTTAATAATGAGAAGGTAAAAATCGGCTTGCCGGGCGTGCTGGAAAAAGCCATGCCCATCCTGCGCATGACAGGACAGGGCAAGAAGCTTGATGAGCTGCAGGTATCGATGAATCACGCTGCGGAATCTGCCGTCGCCTTGGCGAAGCCGCTGTTGCTGGATGCCGTCAAATCGATGTCGGTTACCGATGCGAAGAATATTCTGAGCGGCGGCGAAACTTCCGTTACCGATTTCTTCCGGCAAAAAACAGCTACGCCCTTGACGGCAAAATTTCTGCCTGTGGTGAAAAAAATTACCGATCGCAATGGCTTGTCGCCGCAATATAACGCACTGATGGGCAAGGCCAGTTCAAGCGGGCTGGTGTCAAAAGAAGAGTCGACAGTGGAAAGTTATGTCACGCAACGTGCGCTGGATGGTTTGTACACGATCATTGCCGAGGAAGAAAAGGCGATACGCGCTGATCCGATAGGCACCGGCAGTGCAATTCTGGGCAAGGTGTTTGGAGCGATGAAGTAACGCTGGAGCAAAGGCGGGGAGTATCAAATGGCAGGGGGAGGCCACAACAGTTGACCGGAGATCTGATTCCGGTAGCAGGATATTGCTGACGACAGGTGATGGGCAGGCAGTATCATAATAATTGCTGTTGCTGTTGCTGTTGCGGTGCAGTTGAGGAAAGCGGTTTTTGTACCGAACGTTCGTTTTTTCTATACTCGCCAGGTGAGATGGACATGTGCTTGCGGAATAATTTGGCAACATGTTCGCCGCTTAAAAAACCGCAGCGGCGTGCAATTTTGTCGACCGGTAAATCCGTTTCCGCCAGCTGTTGTCGCACCGCTTCCAGTCGTAGATGTAATAAAAATTCGTGCGGTGTCCATCCGGTTCCGCGTTTGAACTGGCGCTGAAAATTGCGCTCGCTCATTGATACGAAATTTGCAGCACTGAGGATATTGATCGGCTCTGCCATGTGTTCTGCAAACCAGCGTGAGGCTTGCTGGATTTTATTGTTTTTGCTTGTCTCGGCCTGTTTTACGGGACGTGTCGGAGGTGGACTGTCCCGCCGCCGCTGACAAATCAACAGGCTCTCTGCAACTCGCTTTGCAACGCTGGGACCCAAGTCGGCCTCCAGAAAATGCAAGGCAAGATCTGCAGCCATGCCGATATCGCTTGCAGTAAAAATGCCATCGTCTTCTGTCATTGTCGCTTCCCGTTCGATTTTTATTTTCGGGAATTCCTGCGTCAATTTATCCTGCAATGCCCAGTGTGTGGTCGCACGACGATTGTCGAGCAGGCCGGCTGCGGCCATGACGAATACACCGGTGCAGATGGCGCCAATGCGACGCACATTGCCTTTGACTTTTTGCAACCAGGAGAGCAGTGCGGGATCGCGATAAGCGTCGAAATTTCCAGTGCCGCTGACGATGAGCAGAGTATCAAATGAATGATTGTCGTGCTCTGGCAATGGAGATGTCATGATTTGAACCGAGGCGGAAGATTTTATGATGCCGCCCTGGAGAGATAGCAATGATATGGCGTAGCCTGTCTCGCCTACGTATATGGAAGAAAGAAGCTTGTCGCCAACGCCGAAGACATCCGCAATGCCGATGACATCAGCCAGAATCACTCCTTCAAAAACAATAATGCCTATATGTTTGATCGATCGAGAATAGTCGGTCAATGCCAGTGTTTTGAATGACATCACTTCCATCTTGCCCTCCAACGATAAGTTCTTTTTTTCCCTGTTTGATTTCCTGAAAGAAAGTTATTTGTTGTTAATATTGCTGCTTCCCATAGTGTGGAGTAGCGGCAAGCGAAGTAGTTACTTTTACTTTGAGCCATGAGACTACTCCATGTGTTTTAATTAGCCTATATTTTTTGTGTTAATTAAACGCATATTCGTGGTTTTTATTACTTGTCTTCCAGTGCATCTTTCAACCGGGCATTTTCCAACGCCATCTCCGCAACAATTTGCTTGAGTCTGACATTCTCTTCCTGTAAAAATTTCAAATCCTGTGGAAATCCTGGCAAAGCGCTGTAACGTTTCTTCCAGTTAAGAAAAGTGTGTTCGGAAACGCCTGCCTGCCGAATCACGTCTTCCAATGGCATACCCAGTTCTTCCTGTTTCAGGGCCGCTGCAATCTGATCGCTGGTGGTAGTCCGCTTCATCACGTGCTCTCTGATTTCTGTTCTGTTACCGGTAGTCGGGCCGTATCATTCTTCAACTGCTGCGGGTTGACTGAGTGCAGGCGTACTTACTTCAGGCGTACTTACTTCAGGTTGATCCAGCATGACTGGAGAGGTTGTTGCTTCAGTCGGTGGTGCTAAAGCCGCTACTGGAGCTGCCTGCTCCACAGGTTTGGGTGGTGCCAGACTAAGCGTTGGAGGAGGCGCTTCGGATGCCTTGACAGTGCTGGGGCAGGAGCGTCCGGTTGCTTCAACAGCTTTGCGATTGGCATCGCTTTGGCATAGCAGCGCGAGTGCCACATCATTCATTCCCATTGCACGGAATTCGCGCGAATCAAGGCGACGTACGCACGCCTCATCAACCATCGTCGTGCCGCCCGACAGGCCCCAGCCGACAGCCGATATTCCGGCCGAGACGGATCCCATGCAGGTATCAGAAAGTGTTGTGGTAAGCGATGGTGCGATAGTGCTAGGCACGTTCTTGACTTCATAACTGCCGCCGTAATTGACTGTGGCTTTGGTATTGTTGGCACTGCTGCCTGGTGCACCTACCTCACCGATTGCGGCTGGTGATGCGCCACCGCCACCGCCACCGGAACCTGTGTTAACCGAAACGTTTACATTCGATGCGCCGCCAGTTGCCGCGCCACCGGTTGCCGCACCGCCAGTTGCACTACCGCCTGCACCACCGGCCCCACCTGTTGCGGAGGACGACGAAGATGTTGAACTTGAACCTGAACCGGAGCCGGAGCCGTGATGTGTGTTTCCCGACCACGCTGGCAAAGCGAACATTGAGGCTACCAGCACACCTAGAATTTTGCTTTTCATGGCTGCTCCATCGCAATGGTTGTTCCTGAAACTCAGAGAGAAAGTTTCCTTCCTCTCTGTTTTTGGGTGATCTCATCAATCGCCCGCTTGGTTTGGTGATTAGTTGTGTGCAAATGCGCCGGATGCGCCGCCATTGCCACCGTCACCACCAATTGCCTTGCCAGTCCAAGTGTCGCCGCCAATTGTGATCGACTTGGCATCGCCGGCATCGTTGTCATTGTGGCTGGCCGAAGCATTTGCATTGCCGGTGGACGACCCTGTGTCGCCGCCGATTGCCAATGAATTGCCATTGAATTTCTGCTCATTACCGGCGTTGCCTGAGTTGGCATGGCCGCCGCCACTTGGTTTGTGATAGCCCCAGCTGCTGCTTCCACCGCCACCGCCGGCGACAGCATTGCTCGAGTTGCCGCCTGCTGTGGTAGTGCCGCCGAAGGATTTCGTGCTGCCACCCGCCGTCAGGTTGCCGCCGGTATTAGCTTCACCGCCTTTATTAATTTGAAATGCATTGCCACCGACTGCTGTGCCGCCGGTAGTGGAGCCGCCTGTGGCATTGCCTGAAACTGCACCGCCACCTGAGCCGCCAGCGCCGCCAACCGAAACGGCATTTGCGGTACGTGCTGGCATTTGGAAATTATGTGTATAGCCGCCATAGTTACCGGCATACGCTGAGACGGCAAACAATGATGTAATGGCTACTGCAATGATGTGACGTTTCATTTTTGATTCTCCTGAATGGATGGATGGATGTCAGTACCTTGATGTCTCTTTCATATAGGTTCCGGCTGGCAGATATGTTTTAAAAAACGATTCTGATACCTGTCATTCGGGTTAATCCATGTGCGCCAGTGCTTGTCTGGTTTCGTTTGGATTGGATTGATAATAGGACGCCAGATATTTTTCTTAACGACAAAACCTTGTCTACTTCAGACAGATGTATATGGCGCTTTTGTTTAGGTATTCGCTTCATCTAAATGGCGTGAAGATCAAAACTGATGGCGGCATGCGCTTATGTTGTCGTACGAAAAAAGTAAATTCGATACTGGATATTCTTGTTGTGCAATTTCTCTGAAATTTATTTTTTTGCTGCAAGTTTTCAAGTGTTTTCTACACAGTGAAAAGTTGTTTGTGCGAGGGAGACAAGGCAGAAGTGCGGACATTGCAGCAAAGACGGAATACAGAGGAGCCGCCGAGGCGAGCGACGCTTTTCGTCGCAGGAACAGGGTGGAAATTATGTCGCTGATGCAGGCGTTTCAGTGCACAAGCACAGACGAAAATGCGCTGCGAACAAGAGTGGGGAAAGATAAAAACGACAGCATGCAAGCTGCATTGAAGACGGCCACACCAGCATGAGGCATGGAGCGAAAAACGATGCGAGCCGATTCAATCGAAAGCAGGTAGCGCCATTCCGGGCAAGATTTCTGGCGTGTTGAAGTAGCAGCTCAGTGCATCATGCAAGTGCCGCTGAGCGCCATGAGCAGTGTTGGACGGCGCCAGCCTGAATGGATATTTCACCATAGTCCAGGCTGTGCCGGCACATTGCTTTACGCATGCTCAATCTCTGCAGGTGACAGTCTGAATGTGCTGACTGTCTGCGATAGATTGTCGGCTTGGACCTGGAGAGATGCAGCGGCGGCAGCGGCTTCTTCTACCAGTGCGGCATTTTGCTGAGTCACTTCATCCATCTGGCCGATGGCTTGATTGATTTGCTCGATTCCGCTGCTTTGTTCATGACTGGCCGCGGTGATTTCACTCATGATGTCAGTCACGCGCTTGATGCTGTCGACCACCTCGTTCATGGTGCTGCCGGCCTGATCAACCAGTTTGGCGCCGGCATCCACTTTTTCGACTGAATCGCCAATCAATGTCTTGATTTCCTTCGCCGCTGCAGCTGAACGTTGCGCCAGATTGCGTACTTCGGAAGCCACCACGGCAAAACCGCGTCCCTGTTCGCCGGCACGCGCTGCTTCCACTGCCGCATTCAATGCAAGGATATTGGTCTGGAATGCGATGCCGTCGATGACGCCGATGATATCGACGATCTTCCTCGACGATGCATTGATCGAGCCCATGGTGTGGATCACTTGCGAGACGACGGCACCGCCTCTGACGGCAACTTCCGATGCGGACGCGGCGAGTTGATTGGCTTGCCGCGCATTGTCGGCATTCTGCTTGACGGTAGACGTGAGTTCCTCCATCGAGGATGCGGTTTCTTCCAGTGAGCTGGCCTGTTCCTCTGTGCGCGACGACAGGTCGAGATTGCCGGCAGCGATCTGACTCGATGCAGTGGCGATGGTGTCGGTGCCCGTGCGTACTTCGCCGACTACCTTTGCCAGACTGTCGCGCATGCTCTTCATTGCATATAGCAGGCTGTTGCTGTCTCCCGGGCGCGTCTTGACGTCAACCGACAAGTCGCCGGCAGCGATGGCGCTGGCAATGTTGGTAGCGTAATCGGGCTCGCCACCGAGCTGTTTGAGCAAGCCGCGCGAAATGACCATGCCGATTGCAAACAGGATGGCAGCAAGTATGAATGCACCAGCCGCAAAGTACAGAAGGCGACTCATGATGGTGGCTTCAACCGTATCGATATAGACGCCGGAACCGATAATCCAGCCCCACGGTGCAAATCCCTTGACGTACGATATTTTCGGCACGGGTTGTTCGCTGCCCGGTTTGGCCCACATGTAAGGGACGAATCCGCCACCTTCAGCCTTGACGAGTTTGACGAATTCGACAAACAGGCGCTTGCCGGTTGGATCCTTATTGTCCGACAAATCCTTGCCATTCAGCGCCTGGTTGATCGGATGCATCAGCATGCGCGGGTGCATATCGTTGATCCAGAAATATTCGTTTCCGCTGTAACGCAATCCCTTGATCGCCTGCATCGCCTGCTGTTGCGCCTGCGTATCGGTCAACGTGCCCTTGCTTGCGAGGTCGTGGTAATAAACCAGTACACCGTGGGCAGCTTCCACTACCTGCCGCACATTATTTTTTCGCTCTTCCAGTATCAGTTTTCGTTCTGAAATCAGAAACAGCGCAGTCAGTACGACAATGCCCAGGATGGCGCTGGCGGTAAGCAAACCAAGTTTTTTGGCGATACTCATGGAGCGGCGGTTTTGTAGTGCGGACATGTGTACTCTCCTTTGGTGCGACTAATTTTTATATGACCGGATTGCTTGTTCAATCAGGCCCGTCTCATCGCCGGAGATCAATTTTTCAATGTCCGGTGGAATTCACATGCATTTGCTAAAGATGTACAGATTGATCAGGATGCCGCAGTTGAACACTGGCCCATCTCTGTCGCTGAATTGATTCACGAACGCAGTCTTGATGCTGCTATTGGAGAGTCGGCTGTGCATGTGCCGTCTTTATATTCGCTGGAGATGCTTACTTTATGCTTACTCAGCCTGAATTTCTACGTGAGAAAGCCATTGTTTGAAAACTATTCGTCTATGGATAAGTTTTCACGAGATATCTTGCCTGTCCATGGACTCTGATTTAGAAGGGCGGGGCCTGATTGCCGTGCTGCCTGTCTATCAGGGCGAACCCGCATCCTTGATTTTGATATGTCAGATGTCCTGCTGCGATAGTGATTTTTTATCTGGCTGCGACCTGCATGTCGTTTGCAATCCAGTCGAAGACCGACGTATGCATCGGCTTCCAGCCCAGTTCCTTGCGTGCCCTGGCCGCGGTGACGCGACTGTTGGAGCCGAAGGAATAAACGGCATGGCCGAATCCCCATTCCTTGATCGCTTCTTCAACCGGCCATGATTGCGGTGCGCCGAGTTGCAGGCGTGTGGCGATGGCAGCAACGATATCGGCATATGATGCTTCGCCGTTTTCAACGAAATAGAAAGAGCCGGCCGGTGCATTTTTCAATGCCAGCAAATACAACTCAACGACATCCTTGATATGTACGTTGGACCAGACGTTGATGCCTTGGCCGACATAACGTGCGATGCCGCTTTTTTGCGCCTGTGCCACCAGCGGCGGAATTTGCACGCTGTCGGGGCTGACACCCAGGCCGGTGCCGTAAATCATCGTGTTGCACAGGATGACGGAGCGCACGCCGCGTTGCGCCGCATCGCGTATCAGTTTGTCGAGCGCCGCACGCGGCGCTTTTTCCGGCACCACGGTAACGGGCGTGTCTTCGGCAAAGACGGTATCCGACTTCCATTCGCCGCGTGCATCGTCGCCGATGACGCTGGAACCGCTGGTATGGATGAAGGCCTTGCCGGAATCTGCAAGGGCGTTGAGCAGGGTTTCGACGGAAGCCAGGTGATCCGAGCTGGCAGCATTGATGACTGCGTCGGCCTGTTTTGCTTCGCGTGTTAAAACTTCGCTGTCTTCCAGCGTGCCGATGACGGGTGTGATGCCGAGTTGCTGCACGCGATCTGCCTGTTCCTGTGTGCGCACCAGACCGCGTACCTGATAGCCTTCCTGCAGCAAGCGTGCTGCGACTGAGCCGCCGATAAAACCTGCTGCGCCGGTAATGAATACGTTCATGTTCTGTCCTTGTTTATGAATGAGTGACTGATGTTCCTGTGGGTCTTGCCCCATACATACCGGCTGACCGGACTGCAGGAGCAAGTTCATGAACGTACTATGCAGGCATTTATTGTTGAGAAAAATAGCTGTACCATCAAATGATATTTTCTCTGGGGTCAACAATGGATATCAATTCCGACGATTTGAAAACCTTTGTCGCCGTCATCGATAGCGGCACGCTGGGTGCAGCGGCGCAGCATCTGGGGCAAACGACTTCGGCGGTCAGCCGTGCGCTGTCGCGGCTGGAAGAAAAACTGGCGACTTCCTTGCTGACGCGCACCACGCGTCGGATGGAGTTGACCGACGAAGGTCGGCTGTTTCTGAAGAAGGCTCGCGCGATTCTGGCTGCGATGGATGAGGCGGAAGAGGCTATCCGGGTGCGCCGCCAGCAACCGAGCGGGCGCTTGCGCATCGATGCCGCTGCGCCGTTCATCCTGCATGCAATCGTGCCGCACGTGGCAGAGTTCCGTGCGCTGTATCCGCAAATTACGCTGGAATTGACGAGCAACGATCAGGTCGCCGATTTGCTGGAACATCGCACCGATATTGCGATCCGCATCGGCAACCTGCAGGATTCGACGCTGCACGCGCGCGCCTTGACGGCCAATCCCCTGCATTTGCTGGCCAGCCCCGATTACCTGCAACGTCACGGCACGCCGACTACGCCGGAACAATTGGCGGAACATCAGCTACTGGGTTTTTTGCAATTCGAATCCGGCAATACGTGGCCGATACGGCACGCAGGCGGAGAAGGTCTGGCTGTTACGCCTGCATTGTTTGCCTCGAGTGGAGAAACATTGCGTGCGCTGGCCTTGCACGGGCAGGGCATTGCCAGCCTGGCCGATTACATGACACGGGACGATATTGCGGCGGGCCGGCTGGTCAGAATTCTGGAAAATTACTACACCGGCTATCGGCAACAGATCCATGCGGTGTATTACCGGAACACGCAGTTATCGCGAAGAATCAGCTGTTTTCTGGAGTTTTTGCAGCAAAAGTTATAGTCGTTTTCATTGAGGAAAACAAACGCTTGCGATGGATGTCAAAAATTATCCTGGGTATTATTTTCATTGAGTGCGGTAGCCTGAAAACACCAGTGCCAGGGCTCGTAAATGAATCCCAGCGCGTTGTTGCGCGGGTATGACAGGGTAAAACCGAAGCGGCCGGCGTTGACAGTCAACCAGCCGAATGCTGCGGTATTTTCAAACTCTGTTTCGGTGGCGATGCAGCCTGGTGTGTTGATATCGATCGCACGACCCGTGTGGTGTTCGCTGTAGCCGGGCGGCGCGCTCAGTGTCAGTATCTTTTCGATCGGCATATTGCGATCCAGCTTGTATTGAATGATCTCGATTTGCCGCTCGATCGAGCGGAATGCCGATACAACTTCCAGCACAATATTGTCTTGCCGTGCAGCCTGTTTCATCGCAGCCCAGGCTGCGGCTGTCGCCGGCGTCATCTGGTATTCGCGACCGGCGGCATCGGTATCGGCTATCGTCAATTCCTCTGCTTCCACATAAAAGGGCAGCTGTTTTTGCGTAATCAGTTCCTGTGCAATGCCAAGCCTGGCAAGTTCCAGCGCAATGCGATTTTCGTAATCGTTTTGCTGTCGTTCGTTTTTCATATCGTCCGTGTGCACCAGCGTGAGAAAAATAATGGGTCAGCTTACGTCTTAAGCTTGCCGTCTGCAAATTGCGGCATGACTTCGATCCTCGCTTGAACTGCGTTATTATGCAAAGCAAAGAAAACAATGAGGTGACGTGTGAAATTCAATATGGCTAAAAATTCGATCTTTGCATTATTGCTGCGTGCACAATGGTGGGTAAGCGGCGGGATTGCATTGATCATTGCAATCATTGCGTGGGCGATATTGCCGCGCCAATATGCAATATATGGCGTGTTCAGCGGCATGCCTTTCATGATCGTCAGCGTGATGGTGCTGTGGCGCAAACGCGGCTTGCCCAGCGATGCGCGCACGGCAGAAATCCTGCAGGCAGCGCGGACGATGTCATGGAAGGATTTTTCGGTGGAAATTGAACGTGCGTTGCTGCGTGACGGCTTTGAAGTGACGCGCATCGAGCAGCCGCACGCCGACTTTTCCATCATCAGCGGCGGTCGCAAGGCGTTCGTCAGTTGCAAGCGCTGGAAAGCAGCGAGCAATGGTATCGAACCATTGCGTGATTTGCATCGTGCAGTGGAAGCGGGCGGTGCGGATTATTCGTTCTACATTACTGCGGGCGACTTCACACCGAATGCGATGCAGTTTGCCGTCGATCACAAAATGCGGCTGGTGCATGGCGCCGGCCTGGCCAAATTGCTGAGTGAAATGAAGATAGGCAAGAGCACGGGCATGCGCGCTGTTTCCGGGCAAAAAGCCTGAATATTTTCTGCAACCCGGCATTTGCCGGGTTTTTTATTGCCTGTGCGACTGATATGCAAGCACAAGGAGACAGGCAGGCGATAGCTCGATGCATGACATTATTCGCAAATAGATCACGTTGTGATATGATCTTTTGCTTTACCTCTGCAGTATCAGGCGCGGCCTGATAGCGATGACGATACATGACCAACACACCTCCGCTGGAACAAGTCGACTTTGAGGCTTTATCTGAATTCCGTTACCAACTGCGACGTTTTTTACGTTTTAGCGAAGATGCCGCACAAAGTGTCGGCCTGACGCCGTTGCATTATCTGGTGCTGTTGCACATCAAGGGTTTCCCCGGTCAGGATTGGGCGACCGTCGGCCAGTTGGCGGAACGTCTGCAAACGCAGCATCATGGTGCTGTTGCACTGGTATCGCGCTGCGAAAAAGCCGGACTGGTGACGCGTTCTCCAGGTGTGGAAGACCGGCGCCAGGTTCGCGTGCGCTTGACGGAAGTCGGCGAAAAACAGTTGCGCCACCTGGCGGAATTGCATCGCAATGAATTGCGCTCCCTGTCCAATGTATTCAAGGTCGCGCGCATTTCCGCCTTCAACGATAGCGGCAACGCTGCATAACCATCCCCTCAGGCAGTTTCTTCCAAGCGAGCGGTTTTCATGCGATCTCATCAACGCGATTTTGCGCCGGATCGGCGCATCATTTTTCTATGCCTGATTGCCGTCGTGATCGGCGCCATCAGTACAGTGGCGGCGTTTGTGCTGCTGAATCTGATTCATTTTTTTACCAATCTGTTTTTCTTCCAGACGCTTTCATTTGCCGATCGCTCTCCAGCCAACCATAGCCTGGGCTTGTGGGTGATTGCGGTACCGGTAGCCGGCGGTTTGATTGCAGGCCTGATCGCACGCTACGGTTCAGACAAGGTGCGCGGACACGGTATTCCGGAGGCAATCGAAGCCATCCTGTTTCGCAAGAGCCAGATGTCGCCCAAGGTGGCGGTTCTCAAGCCGCTGACATCCGGCATCGTGATCGGCAGCGGCGGACCGTTCGGTGCGGAAGGTCCGATCATCATGACGGGTGGGGCGATCGGCTCGCTGATTGCACAGAATTTTTCGATGAGCTCCGCCGAACGCAAGACCTTGCTGGTAGCCGGCGCGACAGCCGGCATGACTGCCGTATTCGGCACGCCGGTGGCTGCCGTACTGCTGGCGGTCGAATTATTGCTGTTTGAATGGCGACCGCGCAGTTTATTGCCGGTTATGCTGGCCTGTGCAGTGGCGGCGTTCTGCCGTCCCTTGTTAATGGAATCGGGGCCGCTGTTTCCCATCCACACGGCGCCGGTCGGACTGGCGGCATTTGCGATTTGCATCGTTGCCGGTTTGCTCAGCGGCATATTGTCGGCAGTCATGTCGATTTCGCTATACCGCGTGGAAGACTTGTTCGGCAAGTTGCCGCTGCACTGGATGTGGTGGCCGGCCATAGGCGGTTTGGTGGTTGGCATAGGCGCTTATTTCGAGCCGCGTGCGCTGGGTGTCGGATATGACGTGATCTCCGATCTGCTGAATCACAGAATGATCCTGTCTGCCGCCTTGTCCTTGCTGCTGGTGAAGGCGATCATCTGGGTGGTGGCGCTGGGTTCCGGTACTTCCGGTGGCGTATTGGCGCCTTTGCTGATGCTGGGTGCAGGATTGGGAGCGGTGATTGCCAGTCTGGTGCCAGGCAGCGATCCGACGCTGTGGCCGCTGGTGTGCATGGCGGCGGTCTTGGCCGGCGTGCTGGGCGCACCCTTGACGGCGGCAATTTTTGCGTTGGGCCTGACCGGCGATTTCAATGCCTTGCTGCCGCTGCTGCTGGCGACCGGCGTGTCCTACGGCTTTACCGTTCTGGTGATGAAACGTTCGATCATGACGGAAAAAATCGCACGACGGGGCCTGCATATTTACCGCGAATATAGCGTCGATCCGCAAGAGCGCATGTTTGTGCAGGATGTGATGGCAACCGATATTGCGCACATCGATGCAAGTCTGTCCTTGCAGCAGGTGTCGCACGATTATTTCGGCACGGGACAGAAACATCGCAGCTTTCCGGTCGTGGGTGCGGAACATAAATTGCTCGGCATGCTGGATCGCGAGTTGTTGATGCAGTGGATAGGCAAGCACGACGGCGCGCAGAAAATAGGCAGCTTGTTCGAGAAAATTCCATCGGTGGCTTTTGCCACGGAAACCTGCCAGGTAGTCGGGCGCCGCATGGCGATCCAGCATGCAGAAAGATTGCCGGTGGTAGTGAATCGGGCTTCAATGAGCCTGATCGGCATTGTCAGCCGCAGCGATTTGCTCAAGCCTGCGCACACGGCATTTCATGAGGAGCATATCAGGGAGCGCCTGTTCAATCGCTAGAAAAAAGAATGTAAAAAAGGCCGCAGGATCAAATGATCCTGCGGCCTTTTTTCTGCAAGCGCCAATGGGGCGCTTGTCTTATTCTGCAGTGGTATTGCCGGATTTTTCCTGTACGGCTTTTTCCAGTTCGGCGATACGCACGCGCTGCGCCTTCTCGCTGGCAAAACGTTCGGTGATATCTCTGGCAACTGCCAGTGCGCCCAGAATTTTTCCGTCTGGATCGTGCACCACGCCGAAGCTCATATCGATGTAAATCTGGCTGCCATCTTTATGCATGGAACGGGTGGTCAATACCTTGTTGACGTATTTCATTTCGCCTGTCGATACGGCATGGTCGAAACCCTTGTTATGGGCTGCCAGCATGCGTTCGGGGATAATGATGTCGAGCGGGCCGCCGATGACATCGGCTGCCGCATGGCCGAAAATTCTTTCTGCTCCGCTATTCCAGATACGGATCAAACCGCTGGTATCGGCAAAAATGATGGCGTCCGGCGCCTGATCCACGATTGCTTTTGACAAGGCCAGATCTACATTGTTGGTTTGCATTTCTCTCTCCTGGTAATGACGCCTGCGTAAAATACGGGATGTTTATATTGCTTCCGCCATACTGTGCTCGAACAGGGCGGCGATCATGTCTGTTTGCGTAATCATACCAACCAGGCGATTGTCATCATCAATGACCGGCATTTGATGGACTTCGGAATCGGACATCAGCGGCACGAGCTCGACGATGGACTGGTTTTCATTGGCGGTGTAGACCTCTTTGGTCATGATTTGTCCGACCACTTCGTGTTTTTCGGTATGCGACAGCAGGGAAGGGCGAATCAGGTTGACCAGTTTTCGTCCCAGGCCTTCGTGCGCGTCGACCTCGGCATGCTTCAGGAAATCGGCCTTGGTCACGATGCCGATCACCCGTCGACCACGATCGATGACAGGCAAGGCAGTCAAGTCATGCGACTTGAATTGCCGCCATGCTTCTGCCAATTCCGTACCGAACTCTACGTAGATAACATCTTTCGACATGATATCTGCACACTTGGTACCGTCGAGGCGTCGTCGATATGCCTGCATTTCCGTTTGCAGCATGATGGATTCCAGATCGTCGCGACTGATATCCAGCACCTGATTGTAGCGCGCCAGAACGACATCCAGATCTTCCGGTGTGATGCCGGTACGCGCGGTCGGTGCGACGTCCTTCGTGTTGTGCTTGTTGCCGCGGTCCGGTTGCACGATGTGCGGATAACGGCGTCCGGTTGCATTATTGAAAAACAGGGCTGTCAGCAAAAGCAGCAGTGAATTCAATCCGACCGGTATCAATACAAAGTCGTAGCCCATCGCATGCACGGCCGGGCCGCCCAGGACTGCCGTCAGCGCTACTGCGCCGCTGGGTGGGTGGATGCAGCGGAAGGCGAACATGGCGCCGATGGCGAATGCCGCTGCCAAGCCTGCCGCCAGTATCGGTTCGCCTACAAATTTTGCGCAAGTCACGCCGATGATCGCCGCAATGATATTGCCGCCCATGATGGACCACGGCTGCGCAAGAGGGCTGGCGGGAACGGCAAACAGCAGCACCGACGATGCACCCATAGGGGCAATCAGCCAGGCGGCATTGATGTCTTTACCGAGAATAAAGTAGCTGCAAAGAGCAGTAAGTACGATACCGAATAATGCGCCTGCGCAAGCGCGCATTTTTTCATAACGATCAACCAATCCAGGTGCGGGGACGATACGGAGAAGCAACTTCAATTTCGATAAAACCATATGATCCCTGACAAATTCACAAGCCCGTTATTACATCACAATATGATACGTTAAGCAACGCTGTTGCCAAAATCGGCAACGCGTACTGTCTCCTGTATCCGTTCCGCATGCAACAAGATCAGTGTTTTTCGCGGCAGGCAAGTGTAAATATGTTGCATTCTGAATGCAAATATTATTTGCCACAAACGACGCGACTCATACGTCTTGGCGCCGGCGATATATCATCAAGGCGGATGCTGCAAAACAGGCGGCAGCTATCCGGGTCGGGTAAAGTCGCTTGTGAAGAACCGCCACTATTGGTTAAAAACATTCATCTCACGCGACATGAAGAGGAAATAGAATATTGCTAGAAAAACGGAGAAGCTGTTATCCAAGCCTGCAAGATCAGCCATTGCTTGTCGAGCAGGATATTGTTTGGTACACATCTTCAAATAATACGGAGCCTGTTTCAGGGACCGGTCCTGCCTGATCGCCAAAAGGAAATCATCTGATGCCTGTCATTACCAATATCGAAGATCTGCGCGTACTGGCGCAAAAGCGCGTGCCGCGCATGTTTTACGATTACGCCGATTCCGGTTCCTGGACTGAGTCGACCTATCGTGCGAACAGTGAAGATTTCGCCAGGATGAAGTTTCGCCAGCGGGTCGCGGTCAATATGGAAAATCGCACGCTGAAAACCACGATGGTGGGGCAGGAGGTGCATATGCCGGTGGCGATTGCACCGACCGGCCTGACCGGCATGCAGCATGCGGACGGCGAAATTCTCGCGGCCAAGGCTGCCGAGAAATTCGGTATTCCGTTTACCCTGTCGACCATGAGCATCTGCTCGATCGAGGATATTGCTGCACACACCAGCAAGCCGTTCTGGTTCCAGCTGTATGTGATGAAAGACCGTCCCTTTATCGAACGCCTGATCGAACGCGCCAAGGCGGCGAAATGTTCGGCACTGGTATTGACGCTGGACTTGCAGATTCTGGGGCAGCGCCACAAGGATTTGAAAAACGGCCTGTCGGCACCACCCAAGCTGACCATTCCCAACATCCTGAACATGATGGGCAAGCCGCGCTGGTGCATGGGTATGCTGGGTACCCCCCGCCGCAGTTTCGGCAATATCGTCGGCCATGCCAGCGATGTGTCGGACATGTCGTCGCTGTCGGCCTGGACCTCGCAGCAATTCGATCTGGCCTTGTCGTGGAAAGACGTCGAATGGATCAAGAAATGCTGGGGCGGCAAGCTGATCATCAAAGGCATCATGGATGCAGAAGATGCGCGGCTGGCCGTGGCCAGCGGTGCCGATGCGATCATCGTCTCCAATCACGGCGGCCGCCAGCTCGACGGCGCACTGTCCAGCATCGCGGCATTGCCGAGTATTGTCGAAGCAGTCGGCGATCAGATCGAAGTGCACATGGATGGCGGCATCCGCTCCGGCCAGGACGTGATCAAGGCAATTGCGCTGGGGGCGAAGGGCACGTATATCGGCCGCTCCTTCTTGTATGGTCTGGGTGCGATGGGCGAAGAGGGCGTGACCAAATGCCTGGAAATCATCGAGCGGGAACTGGATCTGACGATGGCATTTTGCGGTTTGACGGACGTGAAGAAAGTCGACAAGAAAATTCTGATTCCCGGTACTTACTGATCCAACGCAATAAATTTAATGTAGTACATGCAAAAAGGCCGCACATGTGCGGCCTTTTTGCATTCCGGAACTCTACTAGGACAACAGCTTGGCGCGATGCCGGGCGGCAGTTGCGGCAAGCGCAGAGCGGTCCACACTATAAGACGGTGCGCTGAAAACGGGTTTGCCGAGAACACGTGTCGCGAGTGGCTTGAGCAGTATTTCCGGAATCTCCAGCGGCAAAATAATCGGTTCAACATGCACCGGACCGCGACGCTTGATAATCTCTACTGAAAGGCGTCCGATAGCCAGCGGTTTGCAGAGCATGCGTAATGGTGCGGGCGATGCCTGAGCTTGCGCATCCAGAGGGCGAAACAAAAACGTCCATCCTTTCGTGCCGGCAGCCGCCAGATGCAAGCGTCGCAAATGGTCGTCTCTTGCTTGCGGCAACCAGCACAGCAATGCACCGAAGCTGGCGCTTTTCAGAGCTTGCTCCACGGCCCAGATCTTGTCTGCCGGTTTGTCTGCTTCTATCAGTGTGACTTTGCTCATGTCTATCCCGCACTCGCCCAGGCTGGTGGCGATTGCAAGATGCGCAGGTGCCAGCACCACCACGGTTTTGCCGGTTTGCGTGATGTGCGTCAGTGTTGATGCGAGTAAACGCAATTCGCCGACACCGGGATGGTCGAGTAGCAATTCTGTCAAAACTGAAGGCGGCCAGCCGCCATTCGGCAACTGCTGATCCAGCTCGCGATATCCGGAAGAAATCGCTTTGGAGCGAGGCGCTCCAATCTGATCGTGCAGCCAGATTGAATCTGACTGCGACGCAAGAATGGACGAAGTGGAAAAAGGAAGAGCAGAAGCCAGTGCAGCCATAAAACCTCCAAAGTGCTGTTTGGGACAAAACGCCGTTTGCTCGGGCGAGTCATCAATATACTGTATATATGTACAGTATAAAAGGTTTAAGTGAATTTTTGAGCGTTTTTTTCTGAGGCGCGATCAGGTAACGAACTCACCACAAGGTGTAAGTCATGATGAATCCAGCCGATACCATCGCCGTCAGGGCAATGGCAAACAGGATTTCAGCTATGCGCGTCAGCAATTGCACGATGCCGCGATGTTTGGTGCGCAAGGCCCAGAAGACGCAATAGGTGCAGAGCAGAAAAAACAGCGCGCTGAGGACGAAGATATCGTCGACGACCGTTCCACCCAATGTTCTGCCTAGCGTTGAAAAGAGTGTGACGCCGGTGATGCACAGGCCGGCCATGGTCCCCGAGGTCGACAGCAGGTGGCGCAGTTCTTCGCGGGTATTTTGATCCATGAGCAGTCCTGCAATGGCAGATCAGGTATTAACTCCTCATGCTGCTTTATGGTTGACTGGAAGTCGCGGCGTTTTGTACCAGCGCGATGCGCCTGCGCAACTGTGCGGCAGCGACGCTATCGCCGGCATGTTCCGCACGCAATGCCTGTACGCCCAGCCATGCCAGCAATGGGCGGCGCCATCCCTGCGCGGATGCGGTGTCGACTGCTGCGCTCAGTACCGCCGGTGTGGCGCGCTTGCTGCGAAACAGGACGCCGGCGGCGACCAGTTTCGCCAACGGGTCTTCGATATTTTGCAGGGCTGCTGCGGCAGCAGTATCCGAAGCGGCACCTGCTACGGCGCGATGTTGCGGCGGCAGCAAGGCAATGTCCTGCGTCTTGATGCGCCCGGCCAGAAAGTCGGCATAAGCGCGTTCCGGTGCGGCGGCATCCTGTCGCAATTTTTCAAATTCAGTACAGTCTTCCAGCACCAGGCTGGCGACACGGCTGGCACAGCGTGTGAGTTCAACCCGCGCCAGCAGGTCGGCACGGCCGGTGCGGGCGATTTCACTGCGTGCCTGTTTGAATTCCTGCGTTTCGACGCGCGTATTGCCCTCCAGATAGGCGGCGGTAGCGCGTTCCGTTGCCGTCTTGGCGTTCATTTGCCAGTCCGGCACCGGTGTGCCGGCACAGGCCGCCAGCAAG
>NZ_JBEBPO010000016.1:0-35583 GCF_040395855.1 Herminiimonas fonticola
GTCGCCTTTCTTTGCCTTCTTTCTTTGGCGAAGCAAAGAAAGAAGGTGGCCGCCGGGCCACACCCGGCAACTCACCACGAAGAAAGAACAGCGTTAGCTATCGACAAACTGTAGCGGGGAATTTCTGGACCATACGCGGGAATCGCGAACGGATTATTCAGCGCTGGTCTTGGTCACTGCAGTCAAGGTAGTCGCCTTGATCTTCGATTCCAGTCCCTTGCCTTTGCGTGCACGCTTGCCGATGTGTACTGCAAGTCCGGAAGCCGACAGCAAGATCTCTTGCGCCTTCGCACCGCGTCCGATACCGGACACGACTACGCCGCGCTGGCTGATAGGTTGCGCCGCCAGCAGCTTCTCGTTCTTTTCCAGATCCATCAGAATGACGCCGCGACCGCCGGCGGTCAGCGATTTGATTTCATCGATGCCGAATACCAGTACGCGACCTTTTTCCGATAGGCAGGCAATTGCACTGGCTCCTGCAAAGACCGGACGCGGTGTCAGCGGTTCGTCGCCTTCATCCAGCGTGATAAAAGCCTTGCCGCCGCGTGTGCGGCTGACCATATCGCCGGATTTGGCGGTGAAACCATAACCGGCAGTCGATGCCAGCAGCAGGGTGACGTCGGCCGGGCCGGCGAAGTAATGCAGCACGCGCGTGCCGCTCGCCAGTTCAACCAAGGTCGTGATAGGTACGCCATCGCCGCGTGCACCGGGCAGGGCGGAGACGGGAACCGAATAGATGCGGCCGTTTGAGCCGAACACTAACAGCGTATCGACAGTGCGGCACTCGAACGTGTCGTACAGCACATCGCCGGCCTTGAAAGTAAATTGCGCGGCGTCGTGGCCGTGGCCGGTGCGTGCGCGCACCCAGCCTTTTTGCGAAATGACGACTGTCACCGGTTCGTCGATCACCTTGGTTTCGACCACAGCTTTTTCTGCGACTTCGATCAGCGTGCGGCGTTTGTCACCGAACTGCTTCTCGTCGGCTTCGATTTCCTTGATGACCAGACGCTTCATCGACGATGGATTGTCGAGCAGATCCTGCAGCGTGGATTTTTCGCTGCGCAATTCTGCCAGTTCCTGCTGGATCTTGATGGTTTCCAGGCGCGCCAGTTGACGCAGGCGTATCTCCAGAATGTCGTCGGCCTGACGTTCAGACAATTTGAACGCATCCATCAGGGCCGGTTTCGGTTCATCCGATTCGCGAATGATCTTGATGACCTTGTCGATGTTCAAAAGAATCGCTTCGCGACCTTCCAGGATATGAATGCGGTCATCGACTTTTTGCAGCTTGAATTGCGAACGGCGGGTGATCGTCGTGAAGCGGAAATCTATCCATTCACGCAGGATATCGCCCAGTGCTTTCTGTCGCGGTTTGCCGTCGCCGCCTATCATCACCAGATTGATCGACACGCTGGTTTCCAGCGAGGTATGCGCCAGCAGCATGTTGGTGAATTCGGTCTGGTCCTGATTCTTCGACTTCGGCTCGAACACCAGGCGCACAGGCGCATCGCGACCGGATTCGTCACGTACCGTATCGAGCATCGCCAGCACGGTCTGTTTCAAGGCCAGTTGTTCTGGCGACAGCGATTTTTTGCCGAGCTTGATTTTCGGGTTTGTCAGCTCTTCGATTTCTTCCAGCACGCGTTGCGACGAGGTGCCGTGCGGCAGTTCGGTGACGACCGCCTGCCACTGACCGCGCGCCATGTCTTCTATCTTCCAGGTCGCGCGTACCTTGACGCTGCCGCGGCCGCTGCGATAGATATCGCTGATGGCAGTCGGCGAAGTGATGATCTGGCCGCCACCCGGGAAATCAGGGCCGGGCACGATTGCCATCAATTCTTCATGCGTCAGTTTCGGATTGCGGATGATGGCGACGGCTGCGCTCGCGACTTCCCGCAGATTGTGCGAAGGGATTTCAGTCGCCATACCAACCGCAATACCGGATGCGCCATTCAACAGGACAAAAGGCAAGCGGCTGGGCAGCAGTTTCGGCTCTTCCGTCGAGCCGTCATAGTTGGGCTGGAAATCGACGGTACCCATGTCGATTTCTTCCATCAGCAATTTTGCGATCGGTGTCAGGCGTGCTTCGGTATATCGCATCGCTGCTGCGCCATCGCCGTCGCGTGAACCGAAGTTGCCCTGACCATCGATCAATGGATAACGCAAGGAAAAATCCTGCGCCATGCGCACCAGCGCGTCATAGACGGATTGATCGCCGTGCGGATGCAATTTGCCGAGTACGTCACCGACTACAGCCGCTGACTTGCGCGGTTTGGCGGCAGCGTTCAAGCCCAGTTCGTTCATCGCATAAAGGATGCGGCGTTGTACCGGTTTCTGGCCGTCGCAGACATCCGGCAGGGCACGGCCCTTGACCACGGAAATTGCGTAATCCAGATATGCGCGTTCGGCAAAGGTTGCCAGTGTCAGTGATTCGCCGTCATCGGCTGGTGCTGCAGTGTCAAAAAGATTGGCTTGATCAGTCATTATTGTTTTGCGTAGTTTTTTCGGATTATTCGATGGAAGTAATTGGATAGGCAGAAGAGATGTCCGCAGAAGAATTGCTGTCGCGCCGTCCAGGAATGATCATGTGTATGCGTTTGGAGTCTGAACGCCGACTCGAGAAAACAGCATTGTCTGCAAAGTGCGAGGTCGGCTGATACAGCTTGTAAAACTGCGTGACGAGCTTCACGTAATTACGGGTTTCCGGATACGGCGGAATCGCATTATTGTATTTTTGAATCGCACCTTCCCCAGCGTTATACGAGGCCAGCACCAGATGCTGCTGATTCGGATACATATCACGCAGCAGGCGCAGATAGCGCGCAGCGATGCGGATATTGGTTTTTGGGTCGGTCAGTTTTTGCGCGATGCTTTTCTTGCGATCGGCTTGCAGGCCGAAGCGCTCGGCTGTTGCCGGCATCAACTGCATCAATCCGATTGCGCCTTTGGGTGAAACGGCATTCGGATTGAAACCCGATTCAGCCGCCATCACTGCTTTCAGCAAGGCCGGGTCGAGATTGAATTCATTGGCGGCATCGTTCAACAGTGTCTCGTATTTTTTCAGATTCGGATGCTGCGACAGATAGCGGAACAAGGGCGTTTCTTTCCCTGTCGCCTCTTCTGAATTATTCAGCGGAACGAGTCGCGCAGCATTCAAAACCTGGTCGCCGCGTGCAAATAACTGGTAACGCTGGTCGAGTTTTTCCGTCGCAAAATGCGCATCGCCGTTGGCATCGATATAGCCGTACACGTCTGCATGCGCAGCAATGCATAACAGCGATAAGGATAAGGCCAACAGGGAAGTGCGCACGATGTTCATGATCAGATATCGGCCTCTGCTTCGTTGCCGTGTTCTTCTATCCATGTGCGGCGTGCCGCGGCTTCGCCTTTGCCCATCAGCATATTGAAGCGTGCTTCGGAGAAGTCCAGATCGAATTCGCCGAGCGAGACTGGCAACAGGCGGCGGGTATCCGGATTCATCGTGGTTTCCCATAACTGTTCCGCATTCATTTCACCCAGACCCTTGAAGCGCGAGATGGCCCACGCTGATTCCTTGACGCCGTCCTTGCGCAATTTGTCTTCGATTGCCGCCAGCTCACCATCATCGAGTGCATAGATTTTTTGTATCGGCTTCTTGCCGCGCGCAGGTGCATCGACACGATACAGCGGTGGACGTGCGATGCAGATGTGACCGCGCTCTATCAGTTGCGGGAAGTGCTTGAAGAACAGTGTCAACAACAGCACCTGAATGTGCGAACCGTCGACGTCCGCATCGGACAGGATGCAGATGCGGCCGTAACGCAGGCTGCTGAAATCGACGGTATCGTTTTTACCATGAGGGTCGATGCCGATCGCGACGGCGATGTCGTGTATCTCATTGTTGGCGAACAGGCGGTCGCGCTCGGTTTCCCATGAATTGAGGACCTTGCCGCGCAAAGGCAGGATGGCCTGAAATTCCTTGTCACGCCCCATCTTGGCCGAGCCGCCGGCGGAGTCGCCTTCGACCAGGAAAATTTCATTACGCGAGGTATCTGACGATTCGCAGTCGGTCAATTTCCCCGGCAACACAGCGACGCCTGAGGATTTTTTCTTTTCTACTTTTTGTGCGGAACGCAGACGCGATTGGGCCTGCTTGATGACGAGTTCGGCCAGCTTCTTGCCGTAATCGACATGCTGGTTCAACCACAATTCGAGCGCAGGGCGCGTGTAGGTGGCGACCAAACGCACTGCATCGCGCGAATTCAAGCGCTCCTTGATCTGGCCCTGGAATTGTGGGTCGAGCACTTTTGCCGACAGGACAAACGAGACACGTGCGAACACGTCTTCCGGCAACAGCTTCACGCCTTTCGGCAACAGAGAATGCATTTCGACGAAACTTTTTACCGCACCGAACAAGCCTTCGCGCAAACCGGATTCATGCGTGCCGCCGTTGGAAGTCGGAATCAGGTTGACATAGGATTCGCGCACCACGGCTCCGTCTTCGGTCCATGCGACGACCCAGGCTGCACCTTCACCTTCGGCAAAGCCTTCGGTATCTGCATTGGCGTATTGCTCACCTTCAAATAAGGGGATAACGGTTTCCGCATTCGATGCCTGCGCCAGCGATTCAGTCAGGTAACCACGCAAGCCCTGATCGTATTGCCAGGTTTGCGTTTCACCGCTCTTTGCGTGCACCAGTGTGACTTTGACACCCGGCAGCAGCACCGCCTTGGAACGCAGCAGACGTTGCAGTTCGGCTTGCGGAATGACAGAGGAATCGAAATATTTTGCATCAGGCCATGCAGTGACGCGGGTGCCGCTGCGTTTTTCATCGCGCGATATGGCACGTGACTTCAGAGGCTCGATGACATCGCCGCCGGAAAAAGTCAGCGTGTGCACGCCACTCTCGCGCCACACAGTGATTTCCAGACGCGAAGACAAGGCATTGGTCACCGAAACGCCTACGCCGTGCAGGCCGCCGGAGAATGCATACGCACCGCCCGAGCCCTTGTCGAACTTGCCGCCTGCATGCAAACGCGTAAAGACGATTTCCACCGTCGGGATTTTTTCTTCCGGATGCAGGCCGACCGGGATGCCGCGGCCGTCGTCTTCGACGCTGACGCTGCCATCGGTATTCAATGTGACGACGATGTTCTTGCAATAGCCGCCCAGCGCTTCATCGGAGGCATTGTCGATGACTTCCTGAATGATGTGCAGCGGGTTCTCGGTACGCGTGTACATGCCGGGGCGTTGCTTGACCGGCTCCAGGCCTTTCAATACACGGATGGAGGATTCGCTATAGTCTGCAGAGGATTTTTTAGTGGCCATTCAATCTGATACGAGTAAGGAGCGGAAAAATGATTGCATGTCGGCTGCCTGCTTGTCGCTTGTGCAACATGGCGTGGCATGGAGTGTCTGCATTCTAATGAAAAAAAACGAAGTGCATGCTTTAACGTGTTTATCGCGGAGGAGGAAAAGAGGGGTAATTGTTAAATAAGGTTAGATTCGTGACTCACTACTGGTGCTTTCTCAACAAAAGCGTTCAAATATGTGCGTTTTGATAAATAGTTGACATAATTTTATACATTTCCCCCTGCGGCTTTCCTTATTTCTTGAAGGCAACAAGGAATTTTTCGTGCAATAAATGTTAAATATACAACATAGCTTCGCTTCAAATGCTTGTATAAAGACGTTTGTAGAAAACAGTGATTGCGCTTTGTCTTCATGACCGATGTCCGCTAACAGTTTCCCCTTTGCGGTACGCCTGATTGGTTTCAACCAGCAGGAGACCGACATATTCGATGCCACTTTTGCTCTGGACCAAGGCAAGGGCTACGGCTATTTTCGTCTGGCCGAAGATAATTTGCAGGACCCGGATTTATACATCGCCAATGCGGAAGACCTGCGCGCCTTGGTCGCCGTATCCGATTTAAGGCCCAGCGATGTGCGACCGGTGCTGCTGGTCGGTACCCCCAGTATTGCGTTGCCGTATGCGCGGGTGGAGCGTCCCATTCGCTGGCAGCGCTTGTTTGAAGCACTGGATGTATTGATTGAAAAACGTGCCGATACGCTGGCGCGGCTGGAAGCGTCCGATGTCGTTCTGGTGCCGGAGCGCAGACGGCGTAATCGCGTCGATATCGATTTGACCGATCCGGCTGCCTACGAAGGATTGCGCACCGAGTTGCCGCATGGTGGCGCCGTGCTGTTGATCGACAAGACGCCGGCCTTTCGCGATTTCGTTGCCGAATTGATGGCGCGTTACCAGGTCGAGGTTTTGTGGGCCAAAGGCGAGTCGGAAGCGGAAGGCGCCTGCGTGCGCCAGCGCGTATCGGTAGTATTGATTAATACTTCAGTGTCGGATATCGATCCGTTTCGTTTATGCCAGACGGTCAAAACAGCGCGTCCGCATGACAAGACTTCCGTCATTTTCCTGGTCAGCAAATCCGGCGATTACGATGTCGAGATGGGGCGCAAGGCAGGCGTGGACGGTTTTCTGACCAAGCCTGTTGCCAGCCATCATTTGATTAGTGCGCTGAAAAAATTCATGCATCTGCCGCGCTAATTCCGGCACGCCGTTTTTCTTTCTGTCGTACTTATTTGCTCAGCACGCGCATGCCGCGTTCCAAACCTTCCAGCGTTAACGGATACATGCGATTGTTCATCTGCTGCCGGATGATCGCGATCGACTGCCGGTATTCCCAGATATTTTCCGGTTCCGGATTGAGCCAGATATAGCTGGGAAACATGCTGGTAAACCGTTGCAGCCATTCGGCGCCGGCTTCCTCGTTGTGATAATCGATTGCGGCGCCTGCCTGCAGGATTTCATACGGACTCATCGTGGCATCGCCGACGAAGATGAGTTTGGTGTCGGGCGAATACTTGCGCAAGACATCCCAGGTGGCAAAGCGTTCGGCGTGCTTGCGCTGGTTGTTGCGCCACAGGTAGTCGTAGACGCAATTATGGAAATAATAAAATTCCATATTCTTGAATTCGCTCTTCGCGGCAGAAAACAATTCTTCGATGCGCTGGATATGTTCATCCATCGTGCCGCCTACATCCAGCAGCATCAGCATCTTGATGTTGTTCCTGCGTTCCGGCTGCATCTTGATATCGAGATAACCGGCATTGTTCGCGGTAGCGCGTATGGTGGCATCGAGTGCCAGTTCATCGTGCGCTCCCTGACGGGCAAACTTGCGCAGCCGGCGCAGCGCGACCTTGATATTGCGGGTGCCGATCTCACGCGCCGCATCGTAATCGCGATAGGTCCGCGTTTCCCATATCTTGACGGCGGAACGATTGCCGCCTTCGCCGCCTATGCGTATTCCTTCCGGATTGACGCCGCTATTGCCGAAGGGCGAGGTACCGCCGGTGCCTATCCATTTACTGCCGCCTTCGTGACGTTCCTTCTGCTCCTTCAACAATTGCTGCAGGCGTTCGGCGAGTTTGTCGTAACCGAATTTTTCGATCAGCGCACGTTCTGCGGCGCTTAAATCTTTCGCTGCACGTTTGAGCAGCCAGTCGAGCGGAATCGCTGCCTTGTCATCGAAGACGGCAGCAATGCCTTTGAAGTACATGCCGAAGGCACGATCGAATTTATCGAAGTGCGCTTCGTCCTTGACCAGCGTCAGGCGCGCCAGATAGTAGAAATCATCCAGCGAGGGGCCAATGACTTCTTTTTCCAGTGCTTCCAGCAGCAGTAAAAATTCCTTGATCGACACCGGAATTTTTGCTTCTTTCAGCATGAAGAAAAAATCGATTAACACGGCAATTCCAGTAGCTGCGCTTTAGCGATTGGTACGCGACATGAACACCAGCCGCTCGAACAGATGTATGTCCTGCTCGTTTTTGAGCAAGGCGCCATGCAGTGGCGGGATCACGATTTTGTCATCCTGGCTGCGCAGTGCTTCCGCAGGAATATCTTCCGCGAGCAGGAGTTTGAGCCAATCGAGCAATTCCGATGTGGATGGCTTTTTCTTCAGGCCATTGATTTCCCGCACCTGGTAAAACACTTCCAGCGCTTTCGCCAGCAATTCCTTTTTCAGATCGGGGAAATGTACGTCGACGATTTGCGCCATCGTATCGCGATCGGGAAATTTGATGTAATGGAAGAAGCAGCGGCGCAGGAAGGCATCCGGCAATTCCTTTTCATTGTTCGATGTGATGATAACGAGCGGCCTGTGTCTGGCCTTCACCATTTCACGCGTTTCGTACACATAGAATTCCATGCGATCCAGCTCGCGCAACAAGTCGTTCGGGAATTCGATATCGGCCTTGTCGATTTCATCGATCAGCAACACCACTTGTTCATCAGCGGCGAAGGCCTGCCACAATACGCCCTTGAGAATGTAGTTATCGATGACTTTGACGCGTTCGTCACCGAGTTGCGAGTCGCGCAGGCGCGATACGGCATCGTATTCATACAAGCCCTGCTGCGCCTTGGTGGTCGATTTGATATGCCATTGCAGCAAGGGCATGCCGAGTGCGGCGGCCACTTCTTCCGCCAGCATGGTTTTGCCGGTGCCCGGCTCACCCTTGATCAATAGCGGGCGTTGCAAGGTCAGGGCCGCGTTGACGGCGAGCTTCAAATCGCCGGTGGTGACGTAAGTACGGGAACCTTCGAAGCGTGTGTCTTGTCGCATGACGTGTCATTAAGGTGAAAAGAAATCGGAGTATAAGCGAGAACAAGGCAAGCAGTTCTGTCAGCAAGGCAACAACAGATACCGTAGAACAAGACTGGTTTGCGCACGCGTGTGGCGTATGACCCGGTAGTCGTTCCTGGAAATTTTCCTCCATTTCAAGCTATCAATGAAAATCTCTTTTCTCAGAATCTGTGCCGTGTGGCGCAGATTCCGCCGCGGTGCATTACGGCACCATACGGACCATGCGTCCTACCTGCCGCAAATCGAATCGCTGATGCGTCGTGCCGATCCGCATGCATCCTGGCATGCGCGCGCCAACTGGATGATCGATCTGGCCGACTGGATACGCCGTGAACCCAAGGTGTCGCTGCTGGACGATGGCGCATGGCGACGCGTCAAGCATCAGCGCATCCGTTTCATGCTCGACTGGCTGGATGGCAATCGCGACGTGAAACAAGTCGTGCAGGCAAGTTTGCGCAAGACTCTGCGCGAAGCGACCGGCCCCGAGCTTTTTTCAGCCACCGGCCTGCCGCGCGAATCGGCATTCTTTTCCGAATTGTCGGAGCGCATGGTCAAACTGATTTTGCCGCGTCCGGTCGGACAGCAGGATTTGTCGACCTTGTTTACTGCAATGTTTCCGGATGAATCGGATGCCGAATGGTTGCTGGAACTCGATCCCAAAACCTTGTCGCGGCTGTGGAAGCTGGCGGGGGACGATGGCATTGCACACGGTTACCGGCAGCAAATTGATGAGGCCATGCTGTATCTGGTAACGATGGTCATTTCGGTTGGCATCAGTCCGGCATTCCGTCAACGATTGGCGCCGCGCATGCCCTTGCTGGCGACGCCCTTCATGTCGCTGCGCCGCGAGCTGGAAAATTATTTGATGAATAGCGCCAGGGACGATGCAGGCTTGCGCAGCGTGCGCATGCTGATTGCCGTGTGCCAGGCGCAAACCGACAAGATCTATGCGCATCTGGATGAATATGGTGTATCGGTCGGACTGGTCTATCACGTCGAACGCATGCGTGCGCATCTGATGCGGATTTCGCGCCTGCTGGATTTGCGTTCCGCACCGCATGTAGAGGGCGGCGCGAGTCAGGTACAGGCAGTGCTGGTCGATCTGATCATCGCCCATCATCGCCGTTCGTCCGTGCGCGAACTGGTCAATCGCAGTTTTTCTCTGCTGGCGCGCAAGATGGTGGAACGCAATGCCAGCCATGGCGAGCATTACATTGCACGCGATCGCAGCGAATACCGGGCCATGTTCAAGGCGGCAATGTGGGGCGGTGTCATTACCGCTTTCACGGCCTTGATCAAGCTCGGTATTACCGGTCTCGGCCTGGCGCATTTTTTCGAGGGCGCCTTCCTGTCGCTTAACTTTGCCTTGAGTTTCCTCCTTATTTCCGCAATCGGCGGTGTGCTGGCGACCAAGCAACCGGCTGTTACCGCGCCAGCGCTGGCGGCGCAGATGGGCGAGCTGGATACAGTCGAGGGTTTGCGTGAACTGCTGGCGCGTATCGCTGCCTTGTTGCGCTCACAGGCGGCGGCAGTATTCGGCAATCTGCTGGCCGTGGCGCCAATGGTTGCGGCGCTGTCATTTGCTGCCGTGCTGATGTTCGACAAGCCGGTCATGAGTGCGGATAAGGCGCATGCCACTATCGATTCCTTGTCGCTGGTCGGTGTGACGCCGTTGTACGCGGCCTTTACAGGTCTGCTGCTGTGGCTGGCCAGCCTGATGGCGGGGTTTGCCGATAACTGGTTTGCCTTGCGCCGCGTGAAGGAATCGATTGCACACCATAGACGTCTGGTGCATGCACTGGGTGCACATCGTGCCGAACGCTGGGCCGGCTGGCTGGAGCACAATGTGTCCAGCATCGTTGGTAATGTGGCGCTGGCAGTGTTGCTCGGCATGATGCCGGTGATGGCGCAGTTCTTTGGCCTGCCTCTGGATGTGCGCCATGTGACCTTGTCGACGGCGACCCTGACGGCCGCAGTGAGTACCCTGGGTTGGGAGGCATTCGCACTGCCGCAGTTCTGGCTGGCCTGCGCCGGTATCGTGGCGATAGGTGTACTGAACGTCGGCGTGGCATTTTCCTGTGCGCTGGCGCTGGCCTTGCGCGCGCGCGATGTGCCGGGGCGGGTACGCCGTCTGGTATTTCGCGCAGTATTACGGCGTTTTACACTGACGCCTTATATATTCTTTTGGCCGGTGCAGGCGGAAAGCGCCGCTGCTGCGTCTGTGGCGGAAGAAGATGAAGCATTGCCGGAAGCTGCGCCAGCAGAGCGACAGAGAGAAATTGGTATGAAAACGGGCACCAAATAAGTTGCGTAAAGTGGCCGGGAAGGTGGCTGGATGCAGCTGTAAACAGGGCTGTCGGATACCGTACACGCTGTGGTGATTTGAACATGGACTGTCTTGCGGTCTTCAGGTAAAATCGAGCGGTTTTGGTGTAGCCAGGCAATTTTTCCACGTGAGGTATGTGGTTTTGCGGCGCTGCAGCAGCGGGTTTCGTATTCACACTATCCACACAGATATCATGAAAAAACTATTTGCACTTCTCGCATTCGCGGGTGTGGCCAACATCGCTGTTGCAGCGGAAGTTGTTGGCGATGCCAAGGCAGCTGTCAACAAGGTTTCGATGTGTATCGGGTGTCACGCCATCCCGGGCTACAAAGCGACTTTTCCGGAAGTTTACCAAGTCCCCATGATAGGTGGACAGTCGGAAAAATACATAATCAGCGCATTGCATGCGTACAAGAAGGGCGAGCGTAATCATCCGTCCATGCACGGTATTGCAGCCAGCATGTCGGATCAGGATATTGCCGACGTCGCCGCTTACTACTCGCAACAGAAATAACGGGAGCCCATATGAAAAAATTTCTCGCATTGGCTGTCGTATTGATGTCGGCAGTCGTCTCATTCAACGCTGCAGCTGAAAGCAAGATCGAAGCCGGCAAGGCCGCAGTTGCCAAATACAATTGCGCATCCTGCCACGGTGCCGACTTCCAGACACCGATCGATCCCGGTTATCCAAAGCTGGCCGGTCAGCACAAGGATTATCTGAAGCATGCCATGGTCGCCTACAAGCGCGGCAATCAGGTTTCAAATGGCCGCAGCAATGCCATCATGGGGCCATTGGCCAAGCAATTGTCGGGTCAGGATATCGAGAACATCGCCACCTACCTGCACAGCCTGCCAACCACACTGGTTCTGCGCAAATAATTATTGGCTGGATGTTTTGCCAAATAAAAAAGCCACGGTTTGCCGTGGCTTTTTTACGTCTGCATCGCCTTTTGCTTCAGCGTCGCCTGATGCATTCGATGTAGGCCGCGCCATCCGGCGGCAGGCCGTTGCGCTGCGAAGTCCAGATCATCTCGCCCAGGCATTCCATGATGTGATGATGTGCTTCGTGTTCAGAGCCGAGTCTGTGCGCCAGTGCATGAGAGGCGGCGCGAATTCCCGGCGGCTGGTCGATGGAAATCTGCTCGGCAATCGATAAATGCATGGACAGATGCAGGAAGGGATTGGCCTGGCCGGACTCGACCGAGTAATCCTGCGCCAGCGCGGTTTCCACATCCGTCAACGCATCTGCGTATTCGGGGTGCTGAATGATCCAGTCGCGCGCAATCGCCTCCAGCGGCGTGAGAATTTCATTGGCGCGCTGTTTGCGAAATGTTTCGCAGAAAAAGCGGCGTACATCGTGTTGTGATGGTGTGAACATGAAGAGTGTAAAAAAGGCAGTTCATTGAACGCAGGTTGCCATTGTACGTGGCTTGCGGCTGAACTGCCGGGCGGGTTTCGGTTAACATACGCAACTATTGTAGTTTTTGCCGCGATTGCCGCCTTGCGGCATGTCTTTTTAAAATCTGAACAAGAAAGTCCTCATGTTGAATCAGCAAGCGCTCGAAACCCTTTTTACCCATGCCCATACCAATACCGTCTGGCAAGACAAGCCGGTCACCAACGGCCAGTTACGCGAGATTTATGAATTGATGAAATGGGCGCCGACTTCGATGAACTGCCAGCCTGTACGCATCGCCTTCGTGAAGTCGCCGGAAGCGAAAGAAAAACTGGCAGCATGCGTCTCCGCCGGTAATGTGCAGAAAGTTAAAACCGCGCCTATTACCGCCATCATCGGTATGGACATGGCGTTCCCGCGCAAGATGCCGCAATTGTTCCCGCACATGGACGCGCAGGCGCTGTTTGCCGGTAACGAAAAATTGACCGAAGAAACGGCTTTCCGCAACTCTTCGCTGCAAGGTGCTTACTTCATTATGGCGGCACGCGCGATCGGCCTGGATTGCGGCCCTATGTCAGGTTTCGATGCGACTAAAGTGAATGAAGCCTTCTTTGTCGGTACCCAGGTGAAGGCGAATTTCCTCTGCAGCATAGGTTATGGCGACCATGAAAAAATCAAGGCGCGTTTGCCGCGTCTGACTTTTGAGGCTGCGTGCGCCATCGTTCTGTAATTGGTGCCTGACAAAATCATCGTTATTTAAAACGATCGAAAAGGAAGCTGTACCTGCAGTCCCTAGACGCCTTTGGCCGGCAGGGGCGTCTTCTGCTTGTATTCGCACAAATCGGCAATGATGCAGTTCCAGCATTTTGGCGTGCGTGCGATGCAGGTATAGCGGCCGTGCAGGATCAGCCAGTGATGTGCATCCTGCTGGAATTCCGGTGCGACAAATTTCATCAGTTTTTGCTCGACAATATCGACGTTCTTGCCCGGCGCAATGCCGGTGCGATTCGAGACGCGAAAGATGTGCGTATCAACGGCGATGGTAGCTTCACCGAAGGCCGTATTCATCACCACGTTGGCGGTCTTGCGGCCGACGCCTGGCAGGGCTTCCAGTGCTGCGCGCGTACGCGGCACTTCGCCGCCATGTTCGGCGATCAGTATCCGGCACGTTTCAATGACGTTTTTTGCCTTGGTGCGATACAAGCCTATGGTCTGGATGTAAGGCATCAAGCCTTCCACGCCCAGCGCATAAATTTTCTTCGGTGTACCGGCGTGCGGATACAGTTTGCGCGTGGCCTTGTTGACGGAAACATCAGTTGCCTGCGCCGACAGCAATACCGCGATCAGTAACTGGAACGGCGTCTGGTATTCAAGTTCGGTAGTGGGGTGCGGATTGGCAGCGCGCAGTCGGTTGAAAATTTCACGGCGTTTTTCCGCGTTCATTGATCGTCCTTTTCTGCCTGTTCTTTTTTCAGGCGCGCACGTTCGATGGCGGCTTGAATAATGGCTTTCTTGCGTGCCTGTTCGGTTTGTTCCGCTTCCGAGAGCGGCGTTTCGGATTGCAGGGCCTTCAGTTTGGCGGCGGCCTTGGCTGCCAGCCGCGCCTCGTTTTCTTCTTTTTCGCGCTGCAAACGCTGCGTGCGAAAATCATGCCGCGCACGTGCTGCATCGGCTTCTGCCTGCGACCACGCATCCCAGCCGGTCTTGCCTGGCGTGTACTCGACCATCGCAATGCAATCGACCGGGCAGGGCGCCACGCACAGGTCGCAACCCGTGCACAGATCGGTGACGATCGTATGCATTTGCTTGGCGGCGCCGACAATCGCATCCACCGGACAAGCCTGTATGCACAAGGTGCAGCCTATGCACAAACTCTCATCGATGACTGCAACCGGACGCGGCCGTTCCACGCCATTGACCGGATTGATCGGAATGACCTTCTTGCCCAACACCTGTGCCAGTCGTGCCACGCCCTCAATGCCGCCGGGTGGGCATTGGTTGTAACTGGCGCTGCCGTTGGCCATTGCTTCCGCATAGGGGCGGCATGCGGGGTAACCGCATTTCGTGCATTGCGTTTGCGGCAGCAGGTCTTCAAGCTGATCGGCGAGCGATTTGTCGGTGGGTGATGACACAGCGGAAAATAAAAGGATAAAACACAATTATCGTCTTATACGGGGCGATGCGCCAAACAGAAAAATGCGGATATTGCGTTGGGCGGATTTTCTCCGTGTGTCTGGAACGCATTTCGCAAATTAATTGCCAGCAGGCTTGGCGCAGCAGATCAGGAATGCGCGGCAATAAACTCGCCGATTTTCGGCGCAATGATGTCGCGCCATTTGCGGCCGGAGAAGATGCCGTAATGCCCGCATTGCGGTGCGGTGAATTGCTGTTTGTCCGATTTCGGAATCGAGGAACATAAATCCTGTGCGGCATGGGTTTGTCCGGCACCGGAAATATCGTCCTTCTCGCCTTCGATGGTAAACAGGGCGACTGACTTGATATCCTGCGGCCGTACCAGCTTGCCTTCGATTTCCCAGGTGCCCAGCGGCAGGCGATGTTCCTGGAAAACTGTTTTGATTGTTTCCAGATAATATTCGGCCGGCATATCGAGTACGGCATTGTATTCGTCGTAAAACTTGCGATGTTCTTCCGCTGACTCGTTGTCGCCTTCGCGCAGGTGCATGTAAAAATCCCAGTGGCTTTGCGCGTGACGGCCGGGATTCATGGCGATGAAGCCGGCATGCTGCAGGAAACCCGGATACACCTTGCGGCCGAAGCCGGGATAACTGGTAGGTACGCCGTAGATCACCTGATTCTCAAACCATGCATACGGTTTTTCCACCGCCAGATTATTGACCTGCGTCGGCGATTTGCGCGGATCGATAGGACCGCCCATCATCGTCATCGTTTTCGGCAGTCTGGTATCGCGTTCGCTGGCCATCAGTGAAATGGCTGCCAGCACCGGCACAGTAGGCTGGCATACCGAAATCACATGCAGATCGGGCCCCAGCTTGCGGATGAAATCCTGGATGTAATACACATAGTCGTGCAGATGAAAGGGGCCTTCCGTCAGCGGCACCATGCGCGCATCGAGCCAATCGGTAATGTAGACATCGTGATCCTGCAACAGGCTGCGCACGGTATCGCGCAGCAAGCTGGCGTGATGGCCGGACAAGGGTGCTACCAGCAAGACGGTGGGTTGTTTCAGGGCGGCGAATTCTTTCGGCGGCAATTTCTTCCTGAAATGAATCAGGGTACAGAAGGGTTTTTTCTCTGTCTCTTCTTCGACGATGGCGACAGCCTTGCCTTTCACCAATACGGACTCGATACCGAAATTCGGTTTTTCGTATTGCTTGCCCAAGCGGTAGAGGAGTTCGTAACCGGCGGCAATGCGCTGCGCATATGGTGAGTAGGCCAGTGGCGAAACCGGATCGGTAAATAGTCTGGACGAGGCCTCGGCCCAATGCATCAAGGGATTGAGCAGGCTGCGGTTGAATTCATGCAATTGGTAAAGCATAGCGGCCTCTTTCGATGGCGATCATTGAAAATGATTGTCGCTAGAAAATACTTTTATTGCAATGCACCATTACCAACTAATCGGAAGAATCGGAGCAAAGTGCACATTTGTTGTGTCATGCACAATAAATGCACGGTTTCTTCCTGGTTTCTTGCAAATGCTGCGGTAAATAAAAAACGCCCCGTGGCGAACCAGGGGGCGTTTTGCAGGCAGAAAGCTTTATTAACGCTTTAAAAACTGCAATTTATCCGTCTTGTCTTTCCATTCCTCGGCTTCAGGCAGGGGTGCCTTGGTCTTGGTGATGGATGGCCAGTCGCGCGAGAGCTCGACGTTCAGTTTGATGTAATGTTGCTGATCGGCCGGCACATCTTCTTCTGCATAGATGGCATTTACCGGACATTCGGCTACGCATACTGCGCAATCGATACATTCATCGGGGTCGATCGACAGGAAATTCGGGCCTTCGCGAAAACAATCCACCGGGCATACATCGACACAGTCTGTGTAACGGCAAAGTACGCAGGAGTCGGTCACTACGTGGGTCATACCAGTCCTAACTGTAAATATTTGAAATGAGCCGGCTACGCTATGACGAGGGTATGCAATTTCATATACCTGATAGCAGCCGCAAAGCACTGTATTTTAAGGCATATCGCTCTTTCCCACAAACCAACCTTATACCGATTCTGAATAAGTAAATGCATTCAGTGTCTGACGAAGCGGCAAATTCAGACCTTTTGGCTGCGGATAAATGCGCCGCAGCCAGCATTGCTGGCAAGACATATTTTTTCTGGGCTAAAATGGCGGCTCTTCATTTTGGAGTCACCCATGCGTGCAAATATCTTCGTCGGCATGCTTGCCCTGACCCCTGCACTGTGTGGTGCGGCAGAATTAAACGGCGGTGGTTTATCCATCCTGTGGGGTATTCCATTCACCGGTTTGTTGTTGTCGATCGCATTGTGTCCGTTGTTGACGCCTGGCTTCTGGCATCACCACTTCGGAAAATTGACGGTGGCATGGTCGCTGGCATTTCTGCTGCCGTGCGCCTTCTACTTCGGTACCACGACGGCCGTGCATGGTGCGGTGCATGCATTTGTCGCCGAGTTTTTTCCCTTTCTGATTTTGATTACGTCCTTGTTTGTTGTGGCCGGCGGTATCTGCGTGCGCGGCAATTTGCATGGCACACCGGCACTCAATACAGGTTTGCTGGCGATAGGTACGGTGCTGGCGAGTTTCATGGGAACCACCGGCGCAGCCATGCTGTTGATACGGCCGCTAATACGCGCCAACGACAATCGCAAGCATGCAGCGCATATCGTCGTGTTCTTCATCTTTCTGGTGGCGAATGCCGGCGGTGCCTTGACGCCGCTCGGCGATCCGCCGCTCTTCCTCGGCTTTCTGAAGGGTGTGGATTTTTTCTGGACTGTGCGCCATCTGTTTGCGCCGACGATCTTCCTGTGCAGCGTGCTGCTGATTATTTTTTATCTGCTCGATAGTCACTACTATCACAAGCGCGAAGAGATCAAACCGCCGGAGCAGGACCCGACGCCGGATTCGGCGATCCGTTTTGAAGGCAAGGTCAATTTTTTCTTGCTAGCCGCAGTGGTTGCTCTGGTATTGATCAGCGGCTTCTGGAAACCCGGCATTGCCTATTCCTTCTTCGGCAATACGGTGGAACTGCAAAATCTGCTGCGCGACGGCTTGCTGATCGTCGTGATTTTCCTGTCACTGTGGCTGACGCCGGAAAGTGCACGCCGTGGCAATGATTTTTCCTGGGGGCCGATCCAGGAAGTAGGTAAATTATTTGCCGGTATTTTCATCACCATCATTCCGGTGATCGCCATGTTGCGCGCCGGTGAATCCGGTGCATTTGCGAGTATCGTACGTGCCGTGACAGATGGCAACGGTGCACCAATCAATGGAATGTATTTCTGGGCGACGGGCATACTTTCATCCTTCCTCGACAATGCGCCTACCTATCTGGTTTTCTTCAATACGGCGGGTGGCGACGCGAACACGTTGATGACCACGATGGCGGCAACGCTGGCCGCTATTTCATGCGGTGCGGTCTTCATGGGCGCCAACAGCTATATCGGCAATGCACCCAACATGATGGTGAAGGCGATCGCGGAAGAGCGCGGCATCCGCATGCCTTCGTTTTTCGCTTACATGGGCTGGTCGTGCGCGATCCTGATACCCTTGTTTATCCTGATGACCTTTATCTTCTTCGTTTAAGGCGATGCATATGAAACCGAAAATACTCGTGGCGCGTGCAACTTTTCCTGATGTAATCGAACGTTTGCAGCAGCAGTTCGAGGTCGAATCGAATCAGGAAGACAGGATTTTTTCGGCCGCCGAGCTGCATGAAAAGATGCAGGGAAAAGAGGGGGTGATCATCACCAGCAGTGAAAAACTGTCGGGTGAGGTGATTACTGCCAATCCGCAGCTGAAGGCGATCTGCAATGTGGCCGTCGGCTATAACAATATCGATGTGGCGGCCGCAACCAGGGCCGGCATCATGGTCACCAATACACCGGATGTGCTCAACGAGACGACGGCGGATTATGCGTGGACACTGTTGATGGCGAATGCACGACGTACTTCAGAATCCGAACACTATCTGCGCGCAGGGAAATGGAAGAACTGGCGTTTCGATCAATTCCTCGGCGCCGATATTCACGGTGCGACCCTGGGTATTCTCGGCATGGGCCGTATCGGACAGGCGATCGCACGCCGTTCCATGGGTTTCGACATGCAGGTGATTTATCACAATCGCAGTCGCCTGACGCCGGAGCAGGAAGCGCACGCAAACAATGCACGTTACGTCAGCAAGGAAGAATTGCTGCGTACGGCAGATCATTTGATACTGGTGTTGCCGTACTCGGCGCAAACGCATCACATCATCGGTGCGGCTGAACTGGCGCTGATGAAACCGAGTGCAACGCTGGTGAATATCGCGCGCGGCGGCATCGTCGATGACGTCGCCTTGATCGCGGCTCTGCGCGAAAACCGGATTGCTTCAGCCGGACTGGATGTCTATGAAAACGAACCGGCCCTGCATCCGGATTTTCTGACGCTGTCCAATGTCGTGCTGACGCCGCACATCGGCAGCGCATCGGAAAAAACCCGACGTGCCATGTCGGATTGCGCCTCGCTCAACATGGTCGCGGCATTGAGCGGCCAGCGCCCACCGAATTTACTCAACCCCGAAGTTCAAGCGAAGAAATAAAGATGGCCGATATCAGTATCAAGCAGGAGCATCAGCTTCCTTTGTCCAAGGCAAAGGAAGCAGCGCAACAAGTGGCGGACAGAATGGCCACTGAATTCGACATGGCGACGCAGTGGGACGGCGATGTCTTGTCGTTCAAGCGCAGCGGCGTAGCCGGTACGCTGGCATTGCGGGAAACAGAAGCGCAGATCGATATTACGCTGGATTTTCTGTTCAAGGCCTTTGCGGGGACGCTGGAAGAAAAAGTCGCACGCAATATGAAGAAGTATTTTGCCGAAGCCGCCTGAGCCTGGCGTCCGGTCATAAAAAAGCCCCGTAATAAAATACGGGGCTTTTCAATTTTCAGGCTGTGCAAGCGAAGGCTCAGCCTTTCAGATCATTCACCAGATCGACGTACTGCTGCATCGCCTCGTCCCTGGAAAGTCCCTTGAGATTATTCCACGCATCCCATTTGGCACGCGCGACAAAATCGGTCATTCCCGGCTGCTCGCCCGTGACATCGCCGCCGCTGGCTTGTTTGAACAAGCCATAGATTTTCAGCAAGGTCAGATTGTCCGGACGCTCAGGCAGGTTCTTGGAATCTGCCAACGCTTGATCAAATTGTTCCTGCAGGCTCATAGCTGCTCCCAGTAAAAAGTGGTCGAGAACGATCGGCAGATGCCTGATCGCAGTTCGATCCGGATTTATACGCCCAGCAATTCCACTTCAAAAATCAGGGTTGCGTTCGGTGGAATGACACCGCCTGCGCCACGTGCGCCATAACCCAGCGCGGCAGGAATGATCAGTGTACGGGTGCCGCCGATTTTCATGCCTTGTACGCCTTCATCCCAACCCTTGATGACATGGCCTGCGCCCAACGGGAACTGGAATGGATCGTTGCGATCCTTGCTGGAATCGAATTTTGCACCGGCGCTGCCGTCCGGGTTTTGCAGCCAGCCGGTGTAATGCACGGTAACGTGATTGCCTGCTGCTGCTTCTGCGCCGTCGCCGACAACTTTGTCTTCGTATTGCAAACCGGATGAGGTCGAGGTCGTTGCCATGTTTATTCCTTTGAAAATATGATCAGAAAGTGGGCAGATTGTAGCAGGTGAAGACGCTTTTATCTGCCCGCAGATGGCCGGCCGGCGTGGAAGAATCCGGCACGGTAAAATGATCGCTCTTCGCGCAGGCTGGCATCCATTGCCAGGTTTCTGGCTGCGAATCTGATTTCTCTAAGGATATTCCCATCATGCGCCCGGTATTGAATGCATTCGGACGAGCCCTGTTATCCCAGTTGCACATCAGGATGCTGTTGTTGAGCGTGCTGCCGTTCGCGCTGTCGATTGCGGTCTGGGGCATCGTCTTGTGGCTGTATCTGCAAAGCATGATTGATACGCTGCAAAATTATTTTGTCGAAAACGATGGTTTCCGTGTCACCAACGAGGTGCTGCTGTGGCTGGGCATGGGTGCACTGAAGACAGTCGTGGTGCCCTTGATTGCGATGTGGATACTGTTGCCGCTGATGATACTGACGGCATTGATTTTCGTCGGCATGATGGCGATGCCGGTGATTGCGAAGCACGTCGGCAGCCGGCAATATCAGGAACTGGAAACGCGCAAAGGCGGCACTTTCTTCGGCAGCTTGTGGATGTCGACCTCATCGTTCACGATTTTCCTGGTGTTGTGGCTGGTGACCTTGCCGCTTTCGCTGATTCCGCCACTGACTTTCGTGATCCAGCCGCTGTTGTGGGGTTGGTTAACCTATCGCGTGATGGCTTACGATGCGCTGGCCGATCATGCCGATCCCGAGGAACGCAAGCTGATCCTGCGCATGCATCGCTGGCAGCTGCTGGCCATAGGCGCGATTACCGGCGCGATGGGTGCTGCGCCCACGCTGTTGTGGCTGGGCGGTGCCTTCTCGGTGATATTTTTCCCGGTACTGGCAGCCGGTGCGATCTGGTTGTATGTATTGGTATTCATCTTCAGCGGCTTGTGGTTCCAGCATTACTGCATGGATGCCTTGAAACGCCATCGCGCTGCCGGTGTGCCGCAAGCTGCTGCCGAACCGCCGCTGATCGAAGACGATAAATAAATCGACGCGCTCCTTTTCAGGTGCTTCTCACGCCAACGCAAGAAAGAAAAACATGGGATTCGGACTCATCATCATCGGCGATGAAATCTTGTCAGGCAAACGCGCGGACAAGCATTTCCCCAAGGTTCTGGAGTTGCTCGGTGCGCGGGGATTGTCGCTGGAGTGGGTGGAAATCCTGGGCGACGATCGCGCGCGGATTACTGCAACGCTCAAGCGTACTTTCGCCAGCGACGATATCGTGTTCAGCTGCGGCGGCATAGGCGCCACACCGGACGACCATACGCGGCAATGCGCGGCGGCGGCACTCGATGTGCCTGTCGTTCTGCATCCGGAAGCGAAACAAAAAATTCAGGAACGCATGCTGGACATGGCGCGCGAAGCGAACGTGCCTTTCGACTTGAACCTGCCGGAAAATCTGCATCGCCTGAAGATGGGTGAATTCCCGCAAGGTGCAGAAATCATTCCCAATCCGTACAACAAGATTCCCGGCTTTGCGATTCGCCACGGCAATGGCGGCGCGCATTATTTCATGCCGGGTTTTCCGGTGATGGCGTGGCCGATGATGGAATGGATACTGGATACGCATTATCCGCATCTGTTTCACCAGCAAGCGAAATTTGAAAAATCAGTGCTGGTTTTTCAGTCCATGGAATCGGCACTGACACCCTTGATGGAAGCGATCGAGAGCGAGTATCCGCAGGTGAAAGTATTCAGTTTGCCTAGCGTGGGCGATGCGGAAACGCGGCGTCATATCGAACTCGGGGTCAAAGGGGAACCCGAGCAGGCCGCTGCTGCATTTGCCAGATTGGTGGCTGAATTAGATCTGTTGCAGGTGGAAGTGCAACAGATCTAAGCAGAAGTGCCGGGCGCTTCATTTTCCTTGGAAAATGTCACCACATGGTCGGCTTCCAGTCGTATGCCTATGCGTTCGCCCAGCGCGTGATCGTGATGCGAAGGCACCAGCGCCAGCAGCAACTGGCCGCTAGGCAGTTTCAGTGTGTACAAAAAATCTGCACCGCGAAAGGCCTTGCGCACGACTTCCGCCTGCTGCGGACTGGCGTCGTCATGCACGACGTCATCGGCGCGCAGCAAGACATCGACCCGCTGCCCATCCGGTGCGTTCGGGTCGCATATTTCCAGGCCGTGACACAGCGGTAGCGAACCCAGTTCGATGTTCACGTTCTGCCTTGCCTGATCGACGATGCCGGGTGTGAACACGCCGAGGCCGATAAAGTCGGCGACAAAACGATTGGCAGGGCGGTGATACAGGTTGTAGGCATTGTCCCATTGGACGATGACGCCATCCTGCATCACGCCGATCTGGTCTGCAATCGCAAACGCTTCATGCTGATCGTGCGTGACCAGCACCGCAGTGGTGCCGACTTCTTTCAGAATATCGCGTACTTCGCTGGCCAGCCGTTCGCGCAAATCCACATCGAGATTGGAAAAAGGTTCATCCAGCAACAGAAGATCCGGTTGCGGCGCCAGCGCACGTGCAAGGGCGACGCGCTGCTGCTGGCCGCCGGATAATTCATGCGGAAATTTTTTCCCCTGCGATGCCAGCCCGACCAGCGTCAGCAATGCGGCGATGCGCGCCTGCCGCTCCGGGGCCGCCAGCTTGCGCAGGCCGAAACCGACATTGTCTGCGATCGATAAATGCGGAAACAGCGCGTAATCCTGGAACACGACACCGACCTGACGGGTTTCCGGCGTCGCGGTGAAATGCGCATTGCTGATCTCTTTACCGCCCAAGGTAATGCGGCCTTCTGTCAGGGGTTCAAAACCGGCAATGGCGCGCAACACGGTGGTTTTGCCGCAACCGGATTGCCCCAGCAGGCAGCCGATCTGCCCGCGTTGCAATGCAAATGACAGGCTGTGCACAATCTCATGCATCTGCTGACCAAGCCGGTAACCGACCCGGATCGACTCCAGTGACAGATGCGGTGGCAGAGCGTGAATTGCTGACATGGTTTCCAGTTCCAAAAGTAAATGCAGAATGAAATGAGGGATTGATTATAATTCTCATCCACTTAATCAAGAATGAATTCATGTTTTTTTCATGTCCAGCATGACCTCCGTGCCTGACGCACGATATCAAGGCGGTGGTCTGCATCCGCTGTTGCTTGCTTCGCTCGCTATCGCCTTGCTGGTCGGCGTGCCGATTGCCGGTGTGCTGTCGAATCTGTTTTCGTACGCAGAATTGTCTGCCAGCGTCAGCACCTTCTCGCATTTGTGGGACACGGTACTGCCGGAATACATCGTCAACAGCGCAATCATCGCTGTCATCGTTGCAGTACTGACGGCGGCAATCGGTATAGGTTGCGCGTGGCTGGTGGCGGTATTCGATTTCCCGGGCAAGAAATTTTTCGAGTGGGCGCTGATCCTGCCACTGGCGATGCCGGCTTATGTGGTGGCTTACGCGTATACCGATTTTCTGCAATTCACCGGCCCGGTGCAAACCGGCTTGCGAACGCTGTTCGGCTGGCAGGGCGCGAGTTACTGGTTTCCGCAGATTCGTTCGGTAGGCGGTGCCGGTTTGCTGTTTGCGCTGGTGTTGTATCCGTATGTGTATCTGCTGGTGCGCAATGCGTTTATCGAACGCAGTCCGCGCATGTGGGATGCGGCGCGCACGTTGGGCGCCGGTCCGTGGCGGGCCTTCCTGCAAGTGAGTTTGCCGCTGGCGCGTCCGGCTGCTGCTGCCGGCATCGCGCTGGCCCTGATGGAAACGCTGGCCGATTACGGCGCGGTGGCTTACTTCGGCGTGCCGACATTGACGACCGGGATTTATAAATCCTGGTATATCTTTTCCGACCGCGCGGCTGCTGCGCAAATTGCTGCAGTGCTGTTGATGGTTGTCATGGGATTGATGCTGCTGGAGCAAAAGAGCCGGGGGCGTGCGCGTTATTACGCAGTGGGCGGACGAAGCGCTGCGCAGGCGGCAACTGTACTCACAGGGCGACACGCCTGGAGCGCAAGCCTGTTTTGCGCATTGCCGGTACTGCTGGGATTCTTTGTGCCGCTGATTATCTTGCTGCGCCTGCTGCTGAATGAAGATGCACTCTCGTTTGGCACACGCTATATAGGCTGGCTGGAAAACACGATTGTGCTCGGCGGTATCACGGCTCTGATCGCAGTCGTGATTTGCGTATTGATGGCGTATGCAGCGCGCGTCACGAAGAGCAAGGTGCAGGCCATCTGTAATCGCATCGTCAGTATGGGGTATGCGATTCCGGGCGCAGTGATTGCCGTCGGCATTCTGATTCCGCTGTCGTACATCGATGCATGGAATAGCGAACACGGAATAAAGCTGATATTGAGCGGTAGCGTGATTGCGCTGGTTTACGCTTATCTGGTGCGTTTTCTCGCCGTGTCATTCCAGAGCGTGCAAGCAGGTTTGACCAAGATTACGCCGGCGATGGATGCCAGTGCGCGCAGTCTGGGGCATGGCATCGGATCGATGCTGATGCATATTCATGTACCGCTATTGTGGCGCAGCGTGCTGACTGCCGGTCTGCTGGTGTTTGTCGATGTGGTCAAGGAATTGCCGGCGACCTTGACGATACGTCCATTCAATTTCGATACGCTGGCGGTGATTACGCATCAGTTGGCATCCGACGAACGACTCGGCGAAGCGGCATTACCGGCATTGACGATTGTGCTGATCGCCATTGTGCCGGTAGTGATTCTGGCGCGTGCGATTGCCAGAACCAGGCGTTGAATGGATGCCAGATGCGACAGCTAAAAAAACGCCCCGCATAGTGCGGGGCGTTTTTCTTCAGCCATCATTTTCAAATGAAGGCAAGATCACCGGTTCTTAAGCGGATTTGCGTGCGCGTGCGGTGGTTTTTTCTGTCGCACTAACAAACTGGCTGGCGGCAGCGTTCAAATTGCCTTCCAGTGTTTCTACTGCATGCTTGGTGGTTTTGGACAATTGCTCGTAACCTGCATTGGCATTGCCGATTGCGGATTTGATGATTGCAATGGCGTTTTCCGAACCGGCCGGTGCATTCTTGCTCAACTCTTCAACCAGTGACAGTACCTTGCGATTGGTTTCTGCAATTTGCGTTTCTGCCACCTTGGCAAATTCTGCCTGCGTGCTGCTGGCGATACCGGCCAGATGGCGGCTGTAGGCCAGCGCTTTTTCTGCAGTCGGCTGTGCTTGCGCAGTACTGAGGGAAAAGAATTCCTGCGGATCTTTTGCGCTGATCAACTGTTGTGCAGTGGCGCTGGATTCCTGCAGTGACGATTTGACGACATTCAGATTCAGGTCGACGATTTTTTGCACGCTGTCGAACGCGGTGCTGGCGAAGGAATTCAGGATGGCGAGTTGCGCTTCAAACTGATTTTTGGTGGCGGTGGAAAATTGTTCGGGAATGGTAAACATGGATTTTCTCCTAATCGGATGATGCATGAAAATACAGGGCAAAGCCGTAATTGATGCGATGCAGCATAAACGATTCTATGCTCCTCACAATCCATGTCAAGATAAATTTGTTGCGATGCACAAAAGAAATATTTATCATCCGAACGATAAAATTCGCGCCTGAATCAAGAGTGTCGGAACATGGCCTGTTTGAGGGCTGGGCAAGATGGCGGCCTTGCATAAGCCATTGCTGTGAGCTGCAAAAAATTCAACACGCGTTGATGGTTTGCGCCGCACACTAGCTGCTTCAGCGCAATGTTGCATTAATGCGCCTCTTTTCGCAGATTCATGTCAACGATCAATAACGATTCAATGAGTTCTCTCAAAAACACCGCCGGCTCCTGGCTGGCCACCATGCCTTTGGTGCCTTTTTTCTTCGTGCTGATCTGGAGTACGGGTTTTATCGTTGCAAAATTCGGTTTGCCATATGCGCCGCCATTGACGTTTTTATTGTTGCGCTTCCTTGGCGTGCTGATTGTCCTGTTACCGCTGGTCTTGCTGCTGCGCGCACCGTGGCCCTTGGGCAGCATGCGTCATATCGCAGTGGCGGGAGTATTGGTGCAGGCCGGTTATCTGGCAGGTGTCTGGTGTGCCATCAAGTTGGGGATGCCGGCCGGTTTGTCGGCCTTGATCGTCGGCATGCAGCCGGTGCTGACTGCATTTGCCGCTCCCCTGATTGGTGAAAAGGTGCGCGGGCGGCAATGGCTAGGTTTGGTGTTCGGCCTGTGTGGCGTGGCGCTGGTGGTTGCCAATAAAATCACATTGACCGGTTTGAGCTGGCAAAGCATTGCACTGTGCGTGATGGCCTTGCTGTCGATTACGGTCGGCACGATGTATCAAAAACGCTATTGCCCGCATTTCGATTTGCGTACCGGCACCATCATCCAGTTTGCCGCGTCCAGTGTCGTGGTGCTGCCGCTGGCAATCTGGCTGGAAGACTTTTCGCCCGCATTGCAGACAGTGCAGTGGACGCCCAATTTCATTGGCGCCTTGCTGTGGGCAAGCCTGGCCTTGTCGATAGGTTCGATCTTTCTGCTCTTCACATTGATACGCAAGAGCGCTGCCACGCAGGTCACGAGCCTGCTTTATCTGACGCCACCCACAACAGCCTTGATGGCGTGGGTGGCATTCGGCGAGGTTTTCAGTCTGATCGGAGCAGCCGGTATGTTGCTTGCCGTGATAGGTGTTGTATTTGTTGTCAGAAAATAGCTGAAATGCATCTGTCTGAAGGGCCGTCTTGCTTGTTTGACAGGCCAATAAAATGTTGCAATTTTGTGATCAAAAAAACATCTTCAGTTAGAAAGCAGATTAATGAATGCTGCTAACTATCTAATTCTCTTGCACATTTCACGATATTTGCTACACTGCAATCCATCATTTCTGTACCAATTGGAGACTCGCAGATGCTTAAGTCCGCGCTAGGGGTGTTTTTTTCTTTATTAGTGATCGCTCACGCCCCCATTGCACAGGCGAAAGAGCCAGTCACCAGTTCGGCGAAAAAAACAACTGCCAGCAAAGCGACACCAAGCAAAGCGGCATCAAGCGCAAAGCGTAAAACAGCATCGAAAAATACTGCTGCGCACAAAGCCAGCGGCAAATCATCTGCATCATCCAAACACGCATCTTCCAAGTCGGTTAAACGCAGCAATGCAAAGACGGCATCCGTCAAAACATCCCGCTCACGCAGTGCTTCACTGAATTCCGATGAGAAGCTGGTCAAGAAAGTGGTGACGGTAAACGGCAAGCGCAGGGTTATCTATCAACGCGTCGCGCAGCCGGTGATTCCAACAGTACCACCGGTGATGACGGCCGGCGATATCGCAGGTTTGAGCATGACGCGTGATGCGCTGGCGCTGGCATCCAGCGTGGCGCTGGTGATGGATCAATCCAATTCCGAAGTGCTGTTCGAGAAAAATGCGAATGTCACGCTGCCGATCGCTTCGATTACCAAGCTGATGACTGGTCTGGTGGTCGTGGAAGCGAAGCAGGACATGAATGAAATCCTGGAAGTGACCGATGAAGATATCGATCGCGAGAAAAACAGTTCATCCCGTTTGCGCGTGGGTTCGCAATTGTCGCGCGCGAACATGTTGCACATTGCCTTGATGAGCTCGGAAAACCGTGCTGCCTCTGCGCTGGGTCGTCATTATCCGGGTGGGCTGCGCGCCTTTGTCGCGGCAATGAACGCCAAGGCAAAATCGCTGGGCATGGCCGGGACGCATTATGTTGATTCGACCGGCTTGTCGAGCAACAACGTGGCGAGCGCGCGGGATCTGGCGAAATTGGTCGTAGAGGCGTACAACCATCCAATTCTTCGTCAGTATTCAACTGACTCGAAATATGTGGTGGAGCCGGGCGGACGCGCGCTTCAGTACGCAAATTCAAATCGTTTGGTCAGCAGCCCTGATTGGGAAATCGGCCTCCAGAAAACCGGCTATATCTCCGAAGCGGGTCGTTGCCTGGTAATGCAAGCCAATATCAGCGGACGACCTATCGTCATGATCTTCCTCGATTCCAAGGGCAAGCTGTCGCGTCTGGGTGATGCGACACGTATCCGCAAATGGCTGGAAACGATGGAGCCGCAGAACGTTGCGCGCAGCAATCGCAGGATAGAGGGTTGAGATAGATTGATTATCAATATATCGATCATAAAAAAGGCGAACCGGGGTTCGCCTTTTTTATTGCCGCCAGTAGCGGACATTAATTGCCTGATGTCGTTTCATGTCCGATATAACCGAGCGCCACCGATATTTCCCGTGCAGTGCGCATCAAATCATCCAGCCACTCTTCCTGCAAGCGGTCGGCCGGCGCAGAAATCGACAGGCCGGCAATCAGCTTGCCGGTATCGTCATGAATGCCGGCTGCCATGCAGCGCACTCCCAGTTCCAGTTCCTCATTGTCGCGCGCATAGCCGTGCGCACGCACCAGGCTTAATTCATTTTCCAGCCTGTTCAAATCCGTAATCGAATTCTTGTTGTGACCGACCAGGTGGGTGCGACTTGCGTAGGCCTGCACCATTTTTGGTTCGTCTATCGACAGGAAAAGTTTGCCTGTCGAGGTCAGGTGCAGTGGCGCACGGCCGCCGATGGCGCGCACGACCTGCATGCCGGAACGTTCGGAAAAGGCGCGATCGATGTAGATGATTTCATCGTTTTGCCGTACTGACAAATTGACGGTTTGATTGGTTTTGCGATGCAGGTGACGCATCAGGTCCAGTGCTGCTTCGCGCACGCTCAAGCGGCTTTTGACGATATTTCCCAGTTCCAGCAAACGCATGCCGAGGCGGTACGTGCCGGGCTCGGATCTATCGACAAAACGCTTGAGGACCAGATCGTTCAGGATGCGATGCGCAGTGGAGGGATGCAGGCCGGTAACGCGGGAAAGCTCTTTCAAACTGACCGGGTCGGGGTAGGTCGCGAGTGCATCCAGTAGCGACACCATGCGCTCTATGACTTGTATCGAGGTTTTGTCCGTCTCTGCAGGATGATCTGTTTTCATGTTTGACTTATGCTATGCAGTCCAGTCTTTATATCACATTGTGAAAGATGAAAAAAGTTTGCCGCGCTTTATCCGTGTAATTTTTGCGTTTTCGTGCGGCGCTGTAACATGCTGTTTAACGCGATATTCACGAGGCAAATGGCATCCTGCCTATTCACTTGTGCCCATGCACTGTTGCGCCGATAATCGCGCACACCCATACACCAACCTCAAATCGCATGATCGATCCAGAACCAGCAGTGAGCGAATTTAAAAGCAAGAGCGGCCTGAAGCGTATTTTTTCTGCCTTCGGTTATTCCATGGCAGGTTTCAAAGCTGCATGGCGCAGCGAACATGCTTTTCGCCAGGAATTATTTGTTGTCGTGATTGCGACCATTGCAGCCTTGTTGTTGCCCGTCGCAGCATGGGAGAAATTACTGCTGATAGGCGTGTTTGTGCTGGTGCTGATTGTGGAACTGATCAACTCGGCGATAGAGGCGGTAGTGGATCGTGTTTCGCTGGAGCGCAATCCGCTATCGAAGAATGCGAAAGACTTTGGCAGTGCTGCGGTGTTGTTGACACTGATGCTGGCTGCCGCAACCTGGCTGGTTATTTTATGGCCCTTGTTTGCAGGGACATGAAGGTCTCTGCTGTGAACGAAGCGCTTCGTTCGCTGATGATGGAATAAGCTAATAACAAATGTTTATACAGGCTGCCATAAGCATCTTTGCTTATGGCAGTTTTTTATTTCAGTGTTGCATTCAATGGATTTCATCCGACTAGTCGAATGTATTTTCGTGTCGCTCACCACTCTGCGCATGAGCTTATGCGCAGGCATGCGCTAAACGTTTTTGGCATGAAGAACCATGTTTTTTGAAGAGTCATAAAAAATCTTTATGCGTAAAACGCATAAGGAAGGATGAAACAATTCGTGTCGTTTTTTTTTGCAGCAATTTAATCTTCAATCCTCAGAAACGAAACGCCCAAGGGGAAAGAAAATGTTGCTCAAAAAATTGATAGGCACCGCCTTTGCAATCGCACTGATTGCACCAGCCGTACATGCAGCAGAAGTATCGTTGTTGAATGTCTCTTACGATCCAACGCGCGAGTTGTATCAGGACTTCAACAAGGCATTCGCGAAAGAATGGAAAACAAAAACCGGCGACGACGTAAAGGCGAAAGCATCGCATGGCGGTTCGGGCAAACAGGGACGTGCAGTCATCGATGGCCTGGAAGCAGATGTGGTGACGCTGGCACTGGCGTATGACATCGATGCCATCGCCGATAAAGGCCTGCTCGCCAAAGACTGGCAAAAACGTTTGCCGCACAATAGCTCGCCTTACACCTCGACCATCGTGTTCCTGGTGCGCAAGGGTAATCCCAAAGGCATCAAGGACTGGAACGATCTGGTCAAGCCGGGCGTAGCCGTCATCACGCCGAATCCGAAAACATCGGGCGGCGCACGCTGGAACCATCTGGCCGCATGGCTGTACGCATTGAAACAACCGGGCGGTAGCGAAGCGACCGCAAGCGACTTCATTTCCAAACTGTACAAGAACGTACCGGTGCTGGATTCCGGCGCACGTGGATCAACCACGACTTTCGTCGAGCGCGGCATAGGTGATGTTTTGCTGGCATGGGAAAACGAAGCCATCCTGGCGATCAAGGAACTCGGCCCGGACAAGGTTGAAATCGTCGCGCCTTCGGTCAGTATCCTGGCTGAACCGCCAGTTGCTGTAGTGGACAAGGTTGTCGATCGTCGCGGCACACGCAAAGTGGCTGAAGCCTATCTGCAATATCTGTATTCAAACGAAGGCCAGGAAATTGCAGCGCAAAACTACTACCGTCCCATCGATGAAAAAGTGGCGAAAAAATATGCAGGTCAATTTCCAAAGTTGAAGCTGTACACGATTGCCGATGTGGGTGGCTGGACTGCAGCACAGAAGAAGCATTTCTCTGATGGCGGCGTATTTGACCAGATCTATCAACCAGGCAAAAAATAATCTGTGCCTTTCCCTGGAATAGAAAATGAATATCTTGCTGCTCGCGGGTAGTCCATCCACACCGTCGCGGTCTACCCGCCTGCTGCATCACGTTGGCGAGAAGCTGGCATTGCTCGGTCATCGCTACGTGAAACTGCATGTGCGTGATCTACCGGCACAAGCGCTGCTGCATGCAGACTTCAATGATGCGGCATTAAAAACGGCAAGAGAACAGGTCGCACAGGCGGATGCAGTCGTGATTGCCACTCCAGTGTACAAGGCAGCGTACAGCGGCATACTCAAGACTTTTCTCGACTTGCTGCCGCAGGATGGTTTGCGCGGCAAGCTGGTATTGCCGCTGGCTACCGGTGGCAGTCAGTCGCATATGCTGGCGCTGGATTACGGTTTGCGTCCGGTCTTGTCGGCACTGGATGCGAAACATGTATTGCCCAGCATTTACGCGACGGATTTGCAAATCAACTGGTCGGCCGAACTGGGTTTGACGCTGGACCCGGCGATAGAGAAACGTGTCAGAGATGGTATAGAAAATCTTTCCGGCAGCCTGTCTGCATTGAATGAAGTCGCGCTGAATACCTTCGCTTCAATTCCGTTTTCCAGCGTGCGATGTAGCGTGTAGTTCTCGGATAACTCAAGTGGCCTGGCAGCAGGCCGGTTTCAAAGAATATCTCTCCCCGAAAAAATCGGCGCCTTGCGCCGGCGGGGATTCTTTTTCTCAAAATTTGTGTAAAGGAAAATGACATGAGCAATGCAAACGACAAGCGTCAGGCCAAGCGTCGCACGCTGGGATATTTATCTGCCGCCGCAGTGGGCGCACTGACGGCCGGTTTGCCGGGGCTGGCGACCGCACAGGCAAAAAACGTATTGCGCATCGGCTATCAGAAATACGGCACGCTGGTGATTTTGAAGGGTCGCGGCTCGCTGGAAAAACGTCTGGCGGCTGAAGGCGTGGAAGTGAAATGGACGGAGTTTCCTGCCGGCCCGGTATTACTGGAAGGCTTGAATGTAGGCAGCATCGATTTCGGCACTGCCGGCGAAGCGCCGCCGATTTTTGCGCAGGCTGCCGGGGCCAACCTGGTCTATGTCGGGAGCGAGCCGCCTTCGCCAGCCAGCGAGGCAATTCTGGTTCCTCAGGGTTCGCCACTGAAAACAGTCGCGGATTTGAAAGGTAAAAAAGTCGCGTTGAACAAAGGCTCCAACGTGCATTATCTGCTGGTCAGGGCGCTGGAAAAAGCCGGCCTAGCCTACAAGGATATCGAAACCATTTTCCTCGCTCCTGCCGATGCGCGGGCTGCATTTGAACGCGGCAGCATAGACGCATGGGTGATCTGGGATCCATTCCAGGCCGCTGCAGAAATACAGTTGAAAGCACGTGTGCTGGCCGATGGCACAGGTCTGGTTGCCAATCATCAGTTCTTCCTCGCATCGCGCACTTATACCGAGAAAAATCCCAAGATCATTTCCATCGTGCTGGATGAGCTCGACAAGGTCGATCAATGGAGCAGCAAGAATCTGGCGGAAGTTTCCAAAGTGCTGTCAGCGCAAACGGGACTGGATCAGGCCACCGTTGAGCTTGCGACGAAGCGTCTTTCATATGGCGTCAAACCGGTGACGCCGCAGGTGATCGCCGAACAGCAAAAGATCGCCGATGCGTTTTATCAATTGAAACTGATCCCCAAAAAAATCAGCGTCAAGGATGCGGTGCTGGCCGCGAAGCATTGACGTAGCAGGCCTGCCCGTCACGCTTAACAGTCGTGACGACTCTATCGTGTTTAAAGGATGACAGCATGAGTTTGAATGTATTCTGGTTTTTGCCTACGCATGGCGACAGTCGATATCTCGGCACGTCGAAAGGTGCACGCCAGGTCGATTTCGATTATCTGAAACAGGTCGCAGTTGCCGCCGACACGCTTGGTTACGACGGCGTGCTGCTGCCGACTGGCCGTTCATGCGAAGACGCATGGGTGGCGGCAGCCAGCCTGATAGGTGCAACCAGCAAGCTGAAATTTCTTGTGGCGATACGCCCGGGCTTGAGCACGCCGGGTTTGGCGGTACGCATGGCCGCTACCTTCGATAGGCTGTCGAAAGGGCGCTTGCTGATCAACGTCGTCACCGGCGGCGATCAGGCTGAACTGGAAGCGGACGGTTTGCACGCAAGCCATTCCGAACGTTATGAAATCACCGATGAATTCCTGAAAGTATGGCGTGCATCGCTGGCCGGCGAAGGTGTCGGCAATGAAAGCGGCGGCTACGATTTCAAGGGCAAGCATATACAGGTCAAGGGCGCGAAGACCTTGTATCCGGCGGTGCAAAAACCGTATCCACCGCTGTACTTCGGCGGCTCGTCGGATGCAGCGCACGAACTAGCGGCCGAGCAGGTTGATGTCTATCTGACCTGGGGCGAGCCGCCGGCCGCCGTTGCGGAAAAAATTGCCGACATGCGCGCACGGGCAGCCAGGCATGGCCGCACGCTGAAGTTCGGCATACGCCTGCACGTGATCGTGCGTGAAACCAGTGAGGAAGCATGGAAAGCTGCCGACGAACTGATTCAGTACGTCGATGACGATCTGATTGCACGTGCGCAAACCTCATTTGCAAAGATGGATTCCGAAGGCCAGCGCCGCATGGCTGCGCTGCACGGCGGCAAGAAGGACAAGCTGGAAGTATCGCCGAATCTGTGGGCCGGTGTCGGGCTGGTGCGCGGCGGTGCAGGGACGGCACTGGTCGGCGATCCGCAAACGGTCGCAGCGCGGATGCTGGAATATGCCGATCTTGGCATCGAAACTTTCATCCTGTCCGGCTATCCGCATCTGGAAGAATCCTACCGCTTTGCCGAACTGGTGTTCCCGTTGCTGAATAAAGGCAAGGTGCGTTCTGACGAGGTCGCATTGACCGGTCCGTTCGGTGAAGTGATTTCCAACGATATTCTGCCCAAGGTTTCGCAGAGCCAGGGAGTGCAAGCATGAGTGCCGTTCTTTCAACTTCTGTTACGAACAATATTCCGGCTCGCAAGCCAGCCTCCATATGGCGTTCATCGTCCTGGTCGCGCGTAGTGCCGTGGATCGTGCCGGTGCTGCTGATTGCCGTATGGCAGATCGCCGCGCAAACCGGTTGGCTTTCCAGTCGTATTCTGCCGGAGCCGCTTGCAGTTGCCAAAGCAGCGTGGAATCTGGCTGAGTCTGGCGAATTGTGGGTGCACGTCAAAGTCAGCTTGTGGCGTGCCACTGTCAGCTTCGCCGTTGGCGGCGGACTCGGCTTGCTGCTCGGCTTGCTGACCGGCACATTCAAGACGGCAGAAACCCTGCTTGATACCACCTTGCAGATGATCCGCAACATTCCGGCGCTGGCCCTGATTCCGCTGGTGATCCTGTGGTTCGGCATTGAAGAAACATCGAAAATTTTTCTGGTGGCGGTTGGCGTGTTTTTTCCGATTTACCTGAATACTTTTCATGGCATACGTTCGGTTGATAAAGGCTTGATCGAAATGGCGAAGAGCTACGGCTTGTCCGGCTGGTCCTTGTATCGCGATGTGATCCTGCCGGGCGCATTGCCGTCGATCCTGGTGGGCGTGCGTTTTTCACTCGGCCTGGTGTGGGTGCTGCTGATCGTGGCGGAAACCATTTCGGCGCAATCCGGCATCGGCTACATGACGATGAATGCACGTGAATTCCTGCAAACCGATGTGGTGCTGGTCGGCATCCTGTTGTATGCCTTGCTCGGCAAACTGGCCGATGTAGTGTCGCGTTTGCTGGAACGTTACTGGCTGCGCTGGCATCCCGGCTATCGTCATTAAGAAAGCACATCATGCAAAGCTATAAAATCGAACAAGAGAGCGTGCAGGCATCGGCGAAGCGCGGCATACGCGTTGTGGTCAAAAGCCTGTTCAAGGAATACAACGGTCGCGATGTATTGAAATCGGTCGACCTGACACTGGAGCCGGGCGAGTTCGTCGCGGTTGTCGGTCGCAGTGGCTGCGGTAAAAGCACCTTGTTGCGCCTGATCGCGGAACTGGAAACTGCCAATCACGGTGAACTGGTTTTCGGCGATGGCAAGGCCGTACCGGAGACGCGCATCATGTTTCAGGATTCAAGGCTGTTGCCGTGGAAGCACGTACTGGAAAACGTGGCGCTCGGCTTGCCGAAAAAAGAACAGGCCCTGCATTCATTGAAGCAGGTCGGCCTGGAAGACCGGGCCGGTGAATGGCCGGCAGTGCTGTCCGGCGGCCAGCGGCAACGCGTCGCATTGGCGCGTGCACTGGTGCACGATCCGGAATTGCTGTTGCTCGATGAGCCGCTGGGTGCGCTGGATGCATTGACGCGGATCGAGATGCAGCAGCTGATCGAATCATTGTGGCAGGAGCGCGGCTTCACGGCCTTGCTGGTTACGCATGACGTGCAGGAAGCCATTGCGCTGGCCGATCGAGTGGTGCTGATCGAAGATGGCCGCATCACGCTGGATGAACCTGTTGCATTGGCCCGCCCGCGTGCGCGCGGCAATGTGGCGTT
>NZ_JBEBPO010000017.1:0-34848 GCF_040395855.1 Herminiimonas fonticola
GGACGGCCCATCAGCAAGTTCGCATCGCCGAGCAAATCTGTCGCGTAATTGGCGCTATCCATGCCGGATAATCCTGCCACGCCGGAGCCGCGCAACAATTGCAACAGCACAGTTTCGGCCTGATCGTCCTGATGATGCGCGGTCAGCAACAGCGGGACATCGTGGGCGCGGCACATATCGCCCAATGCAGCGTAGCGGCTTAATCTTGCCGCTTCCTCGATGCCGTTTTTTTCCTTCTTGCCGACCTGTACCTTGCGCGCATCGAATGCGATATTCAACTCTGCGCACTGCTGCCCGCAATGTGCCAACCATTCATCGGCATTCGGACTCAGGCCGTGATGTACGTGAAAGGCGAATATTTCTATCTGATGCAGCTGGGCGTATGCATGCACCAGATGCAGCAACACTGCCGAATCCAGTCCCCCGCTATAAGCAATGGCTATTTTTTGCGCAGCAGATCCGGAAAGAGAAACGCGCGTCCGGATTTCCCCTAACGCGCGTTCAAATTCACTTTGCGTTGCCGCAATGTCTTTATCGATCAAGGCTCATTCCGGTGTGTTGATCTCTTTGAATTTTCCGTAGCTCATCAACTTTTCATGGCGAGCAGCCAGCAAATCCTTGGTTTTCATGCCCTGGAACTGACGCACGGTATCCGCCAATGCACGCTTGACCAGTGCCGCCATCTGTTTCGGATCGCGATGCGCACCGCCCAGTGGTTCATTGATGATCTTGTCGATCAAACCCATTGCCTTCAAGCGATGTGCGGTCAGGCCCAAGGCTTCTGCCGCATCGGATGCACGCTCTGCAGACTTCCACAGGATCGATGCGCAACCTTCAGGCGAAATCACCGAGTAAGTCGAATATTGCAACATCAAGACTGCATCGCCGACTGCAATCGCCAGCGCACCGCCGGAACCGCCTTCACCGATGATGGTCGCGATGAGCGGCACTTTCAATTCAGCCATCACATACAGATTGTGACCGATCGCTTCCGACTGGCCGCGTTCTTCCGCATCAATGCCGGGAAAGGCGCCTGGCGTATCGACAAAGGTAAACACCGGCAGATTGAATTTTTCAGCCAGCTTCATCAGGCGCATCGCCTTGCGATAGCCTTCCGGTTTCGGCATGCCGAAATTGCGCAGACTGCGTTCCTTGGTATCACGCCCTTTTTGATGGCCGATCACCATGCAAGGCATGCCGTTGAAGCGCGCCAGACCGCCGACGATGGACAAGTCGTCGGCATAGCTGCGATCGCCGTGCAATTCGTGGAAGTCGGTAAAGATTTCATTCACATAGTCCATTGTGTATGGACGTTGCGGATGACGCGCAATCTGCGACACCTGCCATGGCGTGAGCTTGGCGTAGATATCTTTGGTCAGTTGCTGGCTTTTTTTCGACAGTCTATCGATCTCTTCCGAGATATCGACTGCAGAATCATCTTGTACAAAGCGCAGCTCTTCGATCTTGGAATCGAGTTCTGCAATCGGCTGTTCAAAGCCGAGAAAAGTCGTTTTACTCATCGTGCCTCCTTCTGATCAACACGAGGTGGATATATATTCATATGGCTGCTCAAGCTGGTGCGTTCACCGCATCAAGACTGCGCCACAGGTACCAGGTTGCCACCGTACGGTAAGGCTCCCAATTGGCGGCGACTTCCCGCGCATCGCTGCGGGAAACCGGCTCACCGGAAAAATAGTTACGACTGATGCCTGCCAGCAAACCGAGATCGTCCAGCGGCAAAATATTCGGCCGGAGCAGATTAAATATCAAAAACATCTCCGCTGTCCAGCGTCCAATGCCGCGAATTTGAATCAAATCGGCAATAACGTCCTCATCCTCCATCTCGGCCCACTTGTCACAATTGACACGTTTCGCCTTGAAATGGTCGGCCAGATCGAGAATGTACTCTGATTTTCGCTTGGATAAGCCGCAGCTGGTCAGCTTGTCGCCAGCCTTGATAACCTGCACGGGCGTGCATTTCGGACAAACTTCGAGAAAACGCTGCCACACGCTATCAGCGGCCTTGACGGAAATCTGCTGGCCGATGATGGAGCGCGCCAAGGTTGAAAACGGCTCACCGCGGCTGGCCAGATGCAAATCGCCAAATTGCGGAATCAGCTTGCGCATGATGCGGTCGCGTTTCATCAACTCGACCTTCGCCTCCTCCCAGTAGACAGGCAGGATGCGCATTTCATCGGCGGCAGTCATTTTCCCCATCCAGCTCTACGCCCTTCGCCACTCGGTTAAACCGCCGGGTTTATCTTCCAGGATGATGCCTTTTTCCAGCAAGGCGGCACGAATACGATCCGCCTCGGCAAAGTTCTTTGCCTTTTTTGCATCTACGCGTGCAGTGATTTGTCCGGCAATAAATGCTTCCATCTCGTCAGCACCGTCAATACTTGCCAATCCTGCATGCAGGAATTGCTGCGGCGGACGCTGCAAAAGACCGACTATACCAGCCAGCTTGACCAACTGGCGCGCCAGTACCGGTGATTTTTTCCTATTGATTTCATTTGCCAGTTCAAACAACACGGCAATCGCCAGCGGCGTATTGAAATCGTCATTCATTGCGTCGATAAAACGGACTGCATGTGCCTCCGTCATATCCAGCGGCAGATGATCGGGCGCCACTTCTTTCAGGGCCGTATACATGCGCGTCAGGGCATTGCGCGCATCGTCCAGGTGCGCATCGGAATAATTCAACTGGCTGCGGTAATGCGCACGCAAAATAAAGAAGCGCACAACTTCCGCATCGAATTTTTCCAGTACTTCGCGTATCGTGAAAAAATTGCCCAAAGACTTGGACATCTTTTCATTGTCCACGCGCACAAAACCGTTATGCATCCAGTAATTGACAAAGGGATGCCCGCTCGCGCCTTCGGATTGCGCGATTTCGTTTTCATGATGCGGGAATTGCAGATCGGCACCGCCGCCGTGAATATCGAATTGTTCGCCGAGCAATTCGCAGGCCATTGCCGAACATTCGATATGCCAGCCCGGGCGGCCGCTACCCCATTTGGACGACCACTTCACCTCTTCCGGTTCGGCTTCTTTCGACGACTTCCACAATACGAAGTCCAGTGGATCACGTTTTCCCGTGTTGACATCAACACGTTCGCCGGCGCGCAGATCGTCCAGCGACTTGCCGGACAATTTTCCGTAACCGGTAAAATCGCGCACCGAATAATTGACGTCACCATCGGATGATTTATATGCCAGACCGTTACGTTCCAGCGTTTCGATCAAGCCCAGCATTTGTGGCACATAGTTCGTCGCGCGCGGCTCGTGATCGGGTTTTTGTACACCCAGTGCAGCGGCATCTTCATCCATCGCATCGATGAAACGCTGCGTCAGTTGCGAAATTGATTCGCCGTTTTCTGCCGCCCGCTTGATGATCTTGTCATCAATGTCAGTGATATTGCGTACGTAAGTGACATCGAAACCGGAAGCACGCAACCAGCGCTGCACCAGGTCGAACACCACCATCACGCGCGCGTGCCCGATGTGACAATAGTCGTACACCGTCATGCCGCACACATACATCCGGACTTTGCCCGGATCAATAGGAGTAAACGGCTGCTTCTCACGCGCCAGCGTATTGTAGATCTTCAGGGCACTCATGAATGGTTGTCTGTTTCGGCCAGGAATTTGTTACAAGCCTTGATACGCATCGCCATCGATACGTATCAGCTTATCCACGGCACTGATGCGACAATGTCGCAAAACACTTTGTCATACTTCTTTTGATAAAATGCACGTTTTTGCGGCAGTATAGCATTGATGAAATTTCCTCCCGTCACCAGAATGATGGTGAGGCTTCAGCAATGCGACAACAAATTTGGCAAACCGCAAACACCCGATACTTAACTTGCAAACGGGACGGCATAATATGATAGTGCCGCCTTTCCTGCAACCGCAGCATCGAATAAATTCCTGCCAGGCGGACTGACACTTACTTGAAAAAAGCGAGCATCAGCAGCCGGCATTTTGCAACCTGTCCATCCAGAATGAAAGAAGTCCGTATGAAATTTTCCCGTCGTCGCGCCCTCTCCATCGTCGCAGCCCTGTCGCTGTCAGGTGCATTGCAACTGACGCATGCAGCCGATGCGCCGCAGGTTTTGCTAAAAACGAATATGGGCGATATCGTGCTGGAACTGAATCAGGACAAGGCACCGAAAACAGTAGAAAATTTTCTGCAATACGTAAAAAGCGGTCAGTACAACGGTACGATTTTTCATCGCGTCATAGGTGACTTCATGATTCAGGGCGGGGGTTTCGACAAGGACATGCGTGAAAAAGCAACGCGCGCACCTATCCAGAACGAAGCGCAAAACGGCTTGAAAAACGATACCTACACAATCGCGATGGCACGTACCGGCAATCCGCATTCTGCTACTGCGCAATTTTTCATCAATACGCAAAATAACAATATGCTGAACTATCCAGGCCAGGATGGCTGGGGTTATGCGGTATTCGGCAAAGTCGTCAAAGGCACGGAAGTCGTCAACAAGATCAAACAGGTAAATACCGGCAATCGCGGACCGCATCAAAACGTACCGCTGCAAGCAGTGATCATTGAATCCGCTACCATTACGCAATAATTTTTTTACTTCACACCTAACAAGGACTCATATGGCTGTCATCCTCACCACCAACCACGGCAAAATCACGATTGAACTCGACGCAGAAAAAGCGCCAAAAACGGTTGAAAACTTTCTTGCCTACGTCAATTCCGGCCATTACGCCGGCACCATTTTCCATCGCGTGATCGATGGTTTCATGATCCAGGGCGGCGGCTTTGAACCAGGCATGAAACAGAAGCCAACCAACGATCCGGTTGAAAACGAAGCGAAAAACGGCCTCAAGAACGATATCTACACATTGGCAATGGCACGTACTTCGGCGCCGCATTCGGCTTCCGCGCAGTTCTTCATCAACATCAACAACAACACCTTCCTCGACTATCCAGGTCAGGATGGCTGGGGTTACTGCGTATTCGGCAAAGTCACTGACGGCACCGATGTTGTGGAAAAAATCAAATCCGTCAAAACCACGCGCAGCGGCATGTTCGCCGATGTGCCGGTGGAAGACGTGATCATCGAAAAAGCAGAAGTGATCTAAGCATAGCTATCGCCTGATTATTTTCGACGCACATTCGACGCATAACATGACCACTTCATCTTCTGCATCGAACCAGCAAGCGCAGCCGGAAACGGCTGCGCTTTTTGTTTCTGACCTGCACCTGCAGGCGGCGATGCCACGCACCACCCAGGCATTTTTTGATTTTCTGCAGCGGCACGCCAGCAAAACCCGACAACTGTATCTGCTCGGCGATATCTTCGAGGCATGGGCCGGTGATGACGATATGGCAGATGCCTACAACCAGCAGGTCGTGGACAAGCTGAAACAGTTGAGCGACGCCGGCATTGCAATTTTCTGGATGGCCGGCAACCGCGATTTTCTGGTCGGCCGGGAGTTTGCTGCGACGACCGGCATCACCCTGCTGCCCGATCCCTTCGTGACGACGATTGCCAACCGCCCGCTGGTGCTCACGCACGGCGATGCCTACTGTACCGACGATGAAGCCTATATGCAGTTTCGTGCGCAGGTACGGCAAGATGAGTGGCAAAAGAATTTTCTTGCGCTGCCACTGACGCAACGCAAGGACATCATCGAAAGCCTGCGTGCCGGCAGCCGTGCAGCGCAGCGCGACAAGTCTTACGACATCATGGACGTCAACAAGAACGCCATCGCCGCGCTATTCGCCCAGAGTGCCAGCGCGACCATGATCCACGGCCACACGCACAGACCGGCGCGCCATGACGAAACGCACGACGGTCAGACACGCACACGCTATGTATTGTCGGACTGGGATCTGGATGGCGCTGTGCCGCGTGGCGACTGGCTGGCGCTCGATGCGGCCGGGCAGATCACACGCCACGCTTTGCATGGCGCAATCATCGCAGATTAGACTGCGATGAGCGAGGGCGACAGCTTATTCGAACTGCTGCCTGAATTGTTGCAATTGCGCGGCAAGTGCCGCGACTTCTTCCCTTAAGGCGCCGACTTCGCCTTCCAGTTGTGCAATACGATCCTGCCTGGAAACGCCGGCTGCAGCGCTAGCCGCATACGTTGCGCCTTCGGCTGTTTCCGGAAAACTTTCACCGCACAGCAGCGATGCATAGCGTGCCTCCTTGGTGCCGGGAGCGCGTGGCAGACGCGCAACCAGCGGCGGATATTTATCCATCAGGAATTGCAATCCTGCTTCGACGTCGGCAATCGAGGCAAACTCATGCAGGCGACCGGAGCGGTTGCGGATTTCACCAGCCGTCTGTATGCCGCGCAGCATCAGGATAGTCAGCACTGCCAGCTTGTCCTGCTCCAGCGACCATTTCATGCGCAGCCGATGTTCATACTTGCTGACGCGCGCGCCGGCCTGATTGACTTCGGCAATGAATTTTTCCTGTATCAGGCGCTGCAGGATATCCCGCACTTCATCTTCGCCCATCGCCATCACAGGATCGCGGCTGGTCAACTGATTGCAGCCATTGGTCAGTGCATTGAGCGACATCGGATAACTATCCGGCGTCAGCGCTTCTTTTTCCGCCAGGACGGCAAGCACACGCATTGCGCCCGTATCGAACATGGCTTGCGGTTTTTCCTGCGCGTCGGATTCTGTGGAGGTGGGATGCATTACTTCGGTATTCATGTCTAAACGCTTATTTAACCAGCTTGCTTAATCAGCTTATTTGATCAGCCTACTCAACCAGCTTGTTCATCTGTTCGGGGTCGAATTTTTCTGCTGCGGCCAGAGTCTCGCAATCAATGCCGGCGCATTTCAACGCGGCCAGAATTTTTTCGATTTGATGTTCCTGCGTGGCCGCATTGTCGATCAAGCCGTGCAAGGCCTTGGAGAGCGGATCGTCGCCATTCGGGGTTACGCCATAGGACGCAAACATGCGTGCCGCAGCCTGGTCGCGGGCATCATCCTTGAGGATAATCCGCGCCGGATTACCGACCGCTGTCGCACCTGCCGGCACTTCCTTCACGACAACGGCATTTGATCCGACCTTCGCGCCCTCACCCACGGTAAACGCGCCCAGTACTTGCGCACCGGCACCTATGATGACGCCATTGGCCAGCGTAGGATGACGCTTTGCGCCCTTGCTCAGTGAAGTCCCGCCTAGTGTGACGCCTTGATAGATCGTGCAATCGTCACCGATCTCTGCAGTTTCACCAATCACAACGCCAAAACCATGGTCAATAAATACGCGACGACCGATTTGTGCACCGGGATGAATTTCAATCCCGGTCAACCAGCGTGCAATATGCGAGGTAAAGCGTCCCAGCCATTTCAAGTCGTTTACCCAGAACCAATGTGCCCAACGCTGCATGACGATCGCGTGCAGGCCCGGGTAGCAGGTAATGACTTCCCACACGCTGCGCGCGGCCGGGTCGCGGGCAATGATGTTGGCGATATCTTCTTTAATGCGACTGAACATGAGATGAATAATTATGCGAGAGATGCTTAAGCAGCAATATTAGCCTGTTATGACAATGCCTGACGAGTACCGGATTTTCATCCGGCATCCCGCCTGCCATCGCCGGATCTGCTACGAACCGGTAGCGATGCGTTGCCGGCGCGCTTCGTACAGACAAACGCCGGAAGCCACAGAGACGTTCAAGCTCTCGACCGAACCGAACATGGGGATGCCAACCAGCACATCGCAGGTTTCACGCGTCAGGCGACGCATACCCTCGCCTTCCGAACCCATTACCAGTGCTGCAGGGCCGGAGAAATCGGCTTCGTACAAGCCTTTTTCAGAATCGTCGGTAGTGCCGATCAACAGAATGTCGCGTTCCTTCAATTCCCGCAAGGTACGCGCCAGATTCGTCACCGTAATGTAAGGCACGGTATCAGCAGCGCCGCTGGCGACTTTGGCAGCCGTCGCATTCAAGCCGACCGCCCGATCTTTTGGAGCAATCACGGCATGTGCACCGGCGCCATCGGCCACCCGCAGACAGGCGCCCAGATTGTGTGGATCGGTAATGCCGTCCAGTACCAGCAACAAGGGCGGACCGTCGATTGCATCGAGCAGTTCATCCAGATTGCGCGCCAGTGACAATTCGCCAGCCTTGGCAACCACGCCCTGATGGCGGCGCGTGCCGACTATGCTGCTCAGACGTGCGTCATCGGCGGCAATGATGCGCACCTTGGCCGCTTCCGCAGCACGTATCAAATCCTTCATGCGCTGATCATGACGGCTGGCGTCGATATAGATTTCTTCTACCGAAGAGGCTTCATGACGCATACGCGCCGTGACGGCATGGAAGCCGAAAATCATCTTGCTCTTCATTTTTTATCGTTTCTTCTTGCTTGGTTTTACCGCCGGTGGGCGTTGTTTGTTGGGTGTGGCAGGCGGACGTTTGGCCGCCTTGGCCTTTTTCGCAGGTGCAGTATCGACAGCTTTCACAGCTCCCTTCACTGCATTCTTCGCACCTTTTGGCTCACTTTTTTGCTCGCCTTTTTTCGTGCGCTGCTGATGTTCGGTATCGGCACGACGGGCTTCGTTCTTCAGAACCGTGCGTATGCCGGGTTCATTCACCAGACGCAAATCAATCTTGCGCGCATCCAGATCGACACGGCTGACCTGGACCGTGACACGATCGGTCAACTGATAACGGATACCCGTACGCTCGCCACGCAATTCATGGCGCGCTTCATCGAACTTGAAGTGGTCCGCACCCAATTCGGTCACGTGCACCATGCCTTCGATGAACAGCGAATCGAGCTGTACGAAAATACCGAAGGTAGCGACACCGGAAATCACGCCGGTAAATTCCTCACCCAGCTTGTCGCGTATGAAATAGCATTTGAGCCAGGCTTCCACGTCACGCGAGGCCTCATCGGCACGCCTTTCATTGGCTGAACAATGGATGCCCAGCGCTTCCCAGATTGCCAGATCGCCTTCGGCTTTTTCGCGTTGTTTTCCTTCCGCCTTGTCCTGCGCATGCTTTTTGCGCGCGGCGGACGACAGCATCGTATTCAGCGCGCTGGTATCCATACCTTTAGGCGTGTAACGCTTGCCTTGGAGGATCGCCTTGATGGCGCGATGCGTGAGCAAATCAGGATAGCGGCGAATCGGGCTGGTGAAATGCGCATACGCTTCATACGACAAACCGAAGTGGCCGATATTTTCCGGACTGTAAACCGCCTGCTGCATCGAACGCAGCAACATCGTTTGCAGCAGCAAGGCATCGGGACGGTTCTTGATCTTCGGCATCAGCTCTGCATAATCCGAAGCGCTAGGTTTGTCGCCACCGCCCAGATTCAAACCGACCTGCTTCAGGAAGGTACGTACCTGGTTCAGTTTCTCTTTCGTTGGCAAGGCGTGCACGCGATACAAACTCGGATGCTTGTGACGCTCCAGCAGATCGGCAGCACATACATTGGCTGCCAGCATGCATTCTTCAATCAGCTTGTGCGCATCATTACGCGTACGCGGCAATATCTGTTCGATCTTGCCGACTTCATTGCAAACGATATAAGTTTCCGTCGTTTCAAAATCGATTGCACCGCGCGCGTGACGGGCCTGCAGCAAGGCGTGATACACGCCATGCAGATGCAACAGATGTGGCACCAGCGTTGGGCGCTTGGCAGCTTCTATGCCTTTGGTATTGCCCAGTATCGCTGCCACTTCGGTGTAGGTCAGACGGGCGGCAGAATGAATCACCGCCGGATAAAACTGATATGCCTTGATCTCGCCCTTGGCAGTGATCACGGCATCGCAAACCAGCGTGAGACGATCGACGCCTGGATTGAGCGAGCACAAGCCATTCGACAATTTTTCCGGCAGCATCGGAATTACGCGACGCGGAAAATACACCGAGGTGCTGCGTTCCAGCGCATCGACATCCAGCGCTTCATTCGGTTTCACGTAATTGCTGACGTCGGCGATCGCCACGATCAGACGAAAGCCGTCGGCGCGACCGATCTTGCATGGTTCGCAATAAACGGCATCATCAAAATCGCGTGCATCTTCACCGTCAATCGTGACCAGCGGCACATCGCGCAAATCAACGCGATCGGTCAAATCAATTGCCCGCACTTCGCTTGGCAATTTGGCGGCAGCTTTTTTTGCCTCTTCAGAAAACTCGTGCGGCACACCGTACTTGCGCACGGCGATTTCGATTTCCATGCCGGGGTCGTCGATATCGCCCAGCACTTCAACGATCTTGCCGACCGGCTGACTGAAACGCGATGGTTGTTCAGTCAATTCAACACTGACAACCTGTCCTGTTTTTGCCTTGCCGGGCGAACCGGCCAGCATGATGTCCTGGCCTATGCGCTGATCTTCAGGAGCCACGATCCAGACGCCGTTTTCATTCAGCAAGCGACCGATCACATGCGTGTTGGCACGTGCCACCACTTCGACAATCGTGCCTTCTGGACGGCCGCGACGGTCGGTACCGATGATGCGTGCCTGCACGCGATCGCCGTGCAGCACTTTTTGCATTTCTTTTTCAGGCAGGAAAATGTCGGCACTGGCGTCGTCCGGAATCAGAAAACCGAAACCGTCGCGATGACTGCTGACGCGGCCTTCGATAAAATTGGATGAATGCGCGAGTTGATAATTTCCGGTTCGATCAGGCTTGATCTGTCCGTCGCGCTCCATTGCATTGAGGCGGCGCATCAGGCCGTCCATTTCGTCAGGTTTTACACCGAGTACGGTTGCAAGGGATGACGCATCGTGCGAGCTGGTCGCCGTGCGTAAGATGCCGAGAATTTCCTCGCGGCTGGGAATGGTATAAGAGTATTGGCTCAAAAGCTGTTTCGATTAATTGTTGTTGGAACGGGAGTCAGTGTAACGGACGGTGACGATGTTTGCATAATAAGTCAGCAATCATGCAAAATGATTGCAAACGACGATTGACATTCAAGTGATTTCCGCTATACTGCTCATCTTTCAGAAGGCCCACGTGGCGGAATTGGTAGACGCGCATGGTTCAGGTCCATGTGCCGCAAGGTGTGGGGGTTCGAGTCCCTCCGTGGGCACCAAGTTATTAAAACCCCGTTGATTCGTCAACGGGGTTTTTCTTATTTCAGGCTGCGTTTTTCTGCTGCCTTCTCATTACAAAATTCATTCACCACTTTTTACGCTGCAATAAAAATCGATAGTGCCTGCAAAAAGTGACAGGCCGGTGACTGAACGCAACTATCCCTATTCTGCATCACCCTTCTTCATCCATGCTGCCAATTGGTGCGGCCGCAAACCATCGTACTCTTCAAATGGCTGATGTATCCAGGGATTGTGCGGCAAATAATCGAGATAGAAGTCAGGCTCAGTCGATGAGCAAGCCTTGTACCAGATGACGGCGGATCTGACTTCTGTCACGGCGGGGAATTGTTCGGCAAGATGGCGCTGCACTTCTGCCAGCGTGACACCGGAATCCACCAGATCGTCGAGCAGCAATACCTTGCCGCCTAGCGATCCGTTGATAATCGTGATGTGCTTGGCAATGTCGAGTGTGCCTTGCGTAGTGCCCGCCTCTTCGCGATACGAGCTGGCCGAAAGTATCGCCAGCGGCACATCGAAGATGCGGGAGAACACATCGCCCGGACGCAAACCGCCACGGGCCAGACACAAGACCTGATCGAATTTCCAGCCGGATTCATGCACCAATAAAGCCAAGCGTTCGATTGCATGGTGATATTCATCCCATGTAACCCACAAATCCTTGTCGCTTGATTCAGGCATCGTGCATGTCGCCGGCCGCAGCAATTCTTATTTGAATGGATGACGCAATACGATGGTTTCTTCGCGGTCAGGGCCGGTAGAAATCATGTCGATAGGCACGCCGACCAGTTTTTCGATACGATCGATATAGGCGCGCGCATTGGCCGGCAAGGCTTCCAGCGTTTTTGCTCCCACTGTCGTTTCTTTCCAGCCCGGCATTTCTTCGTAAATCGGTTCGCATGCTGCCGCATCTTCCGCACCAACCGGGAAGATATCAACAATCTTGCCATTCAATTTATAGCCGGTGCAAATGCGCAGTGTTTCCAGGCCATCCAGCACGTCGAGCTTGGTAAAGCACATGCCCGTCACGCCATTGATCTGCACCGAACGCTTCAGCAAGGCTGCATCGAACCAGCCGCAGCGACGTGCACGACCGGTAACGGTGCCAAACTCGTGGCCAACGGTAGCCAGATGCTTGCCGACACCTTGATCGGTCGGCAATTCGGATGGGAATGGACCCGAACCGACACGCGTGGTGTAAGCCTTGGTAATGCCGAGGATGTAATGCAGCATGCCTGGACCAACGCCCGAACCTGTCGAAGCATTGCCTGCCACGCAATTGCTCGATGTGACGTAAGGGTAAGTACCGTGATCGACGTCCAGCAAGCTGCCTTGCGCGCCTTCAAACAAGAGGTTTGCACCTGCATTGTAAGCAGCATACAAGGCACTCGATACGTCGCCAACCATAGGTTTCAGGCGCGGCACATCTGCCAATGCTGCATCCAGAGTTTTTTGGTAATCAACGGTCGGCACCTTCAAATAATTCGCCAACACAAAGTTGTGATAATCGAGGTTTTCCGCCAGTTTTTCTGCAAAGCGTTTTTCGTTCAGCAAATCGGCTGCACGAATCGCGCGACGCGCAACCTTGTCTTCGTATGCAGGGCCGATGCCTTTGCCGGTAGTACCGATTTTTGCATCGCCACGTGCGACTTCACGCGCCACGTCGAGTGCAGTGTGGTACGGCAGAATGATCGGGCACGCTTCGGAAATTTTCAGACGCGATGGCACTTCAACACCGATCGCATGCAGCTTGTCGATTTCGCGCAGTACGTCAGGCACCGAGAGCACCACGCCATTGCCGATGTAGCACGCCACGCCTTCGCGCATAATGCCGGACGGGATCAGCTGCAATGCGGTTTTATGGCCACCAATGACCAGCGTATGACCGGCGTTATGGCCGCCCTGAAAACGCACCACGCCTTGCGAATGATCAGTCAGCCAATCGACGATCTTGCCCTTGCCTTCATCGCCCCATTGAGTACCGACTACGACGACGTTTTTTGCCATGCTTTTTGTAGACATCACTTAACCTAAATTTTTAATAATCCAGTTGCCATCTTCAAGTACGAGTACGCGATCGCACTCGAACTCATCCTGATCGTTTTCATGGCCGGAGAGACTTTGAATAACAATTTCTCCTGCCTTGCGCAATGCGCCGATTTTTGTACGTAATGCCGGTTCGCGTCCCCATGGTGCGCGTATGGCGAGCTTGGGTTCTGCGCCAGGCAACAAGCGCGCCAACTCGCGCAAATCCATCGAGAAGCCGGTAGCCGGACGCGCCCGACCAAACGCTTCGCCAACGTGATCGTAACGGCCGCCGCGTGCCACTGCGTTCGGCAGGCCGGGAACGTAGATCGCAAACATGACGCCGCTTTCGTATTGATAACCGCCAAGGTCGGCCAGATCTATCGTCACGCTTGCCTCACCAGCCAGGCTGACCAGCGCAGTCAATTCATCCAGGGCCGTATCGATTCCCGGCAATGTCGGCAATATTTCGCGCGCCCGTGCAATTACCGACACATCGCCATACAAACCTGGCAAGGCCAGCAAGGCGCGGCGCGTATCGGCGCCATAGGTCAGCGTCATTTCCTGCAGCGCAGGAACATCTTTCGCCCGCAGGAAAGTATACAGCGCGTTCTCGTCCTTTTGCGCCTGAATATCGCTTGCAATAATTGCACGCAATACGCCCACATGGCACAAATCGAGTCGCACCTGCGTAAAGCCCGCCAGTGCCAGCGAGGCCAGCGCCAGTTCCTGGACTTCAGCATCCGCTTCCAGACCGCCATGACCGTAAACTTCCGCACCAATCTGCAAAGGCTCGCGCGTCGCATGTAAACCATTCGGTCGCGTTTGCAGCACGCTGCCGCAATAACACAGGCGCGTGATGGAAGCACGATTGAGCAGATGGGCATCAATGCGCGCCACTTGCGTCGTCATGTCTGCACGTACACCCAAGGTGCGACCGGACAACTGATCGATCAGCTTGAAGGTGCGCAAGTCCATATCCTGCCCGGCACCAGCCAGCAGCGATTCCAGGTACTCGAGCATGGGTGGCATCACCAGCTCGTAGCCGTACAGGTGGAAATTGTCGATGATGAGGCGACGCAATTCTTCAATTTTGCGCGCTTCTGACGGCAAAACATCGGCAATATTTTCAGGCAACAGCCAATTGGGCATAACAGGAAATGAAATAGGTCAGAAAAATAAAATAGGCACGGCTTACACGCCAACATAATGGCCAGCGCATGATCCGCAAGCAGAATCATACCTGACCAAATTTATTCGCTTTGCAAAACACCGGCGCTAACAAAAAACACTGCCGCGCACAACCCGGAACTTGCGTCCCGCAGCAATTGCACGGCAGTCCGTATTATTTCTTTGCAGCGCCGCTACCGGCTGTCGGATTTTTGAAGTATTTAAAGAATTCGGAATTCGGATCGATGACGAGCATATCGTTACGCGTTTTAAAGCTGCCGCGATACGCCTCAAGACTACGGTAGAACTTGTAGAACTCGGGACTTTGGCCGAATGCCTGCGCATAAATCTGCGACGCCTTGGCATCGCCTTCACCGCGAATCTGCTCCGCATCACGATAGGCTTCCGCCAGAATCACGGTACGCTGGCGATCTGCATCGGCACGAATTTTTTCCGATTCTGCAGCACCGGTCGAGCGCAATTCATTCGCCACACGTGCACGCTCTGACTTCATGCGATCAAAAACCGAGGCGTTGATCTGCTCGACGTAATCGACACGTTTCAGGCGCACATCGACAATCTCGACGCCGATCTGCTTGGCTTCTTCGGTCACTTTTTTCTGGATGCCATCCATCACCTTGCTGCGCTCACCCGAGATCACTTCACGCACGGTACGTTTGGTAATTTCATCATTCAGCGCCGCTTTCACAATCTGCGCCATGCGATTTTGCGCGCTGCGTTCGTCGCCACTAAAGCTGACGAAATACAGACGTGGATCGACAATGCGCCATTTGACAAAAGCATCGACCAGAATGTTTTTCTTTTCCGCGGTGATGAAGCGATCTGCATCCGGCGTGTCCAGCGTCAGAATCCGTTTATCCAGAAAAACGACGTTCTGGAAAGGCGGCGGCAATTTGAAATGCAAGCCGGGTTCGTTAATCACGGTTTTGACTTCACCCAGTGCAAATACAATCGCGTATTGACGCTGATCCACCACGAACATGGTCGAGAAAAATACGCCGACCACAATCACCAATGCGATGACGATAGAAATAAGACGATTCATTATCGGCTCTCCCGATCACGGGAACTACGACTATCACGAGTACGGGAATCCTGCGGCAATTGCGTCTCCAATGCGACTGAATCAGATGGTAATGATGAAGGGCTGGCAGCAGAAGGAGCGACTGCGGCTCCGGCAACAGGCGCAGCAGTTTGTGCAATCAGCTTGTCCAGCGGCAGATAAATCAGATTGTTGCCGCCTTTTGCATCGACCATCACCTTCGTCGTGCTTGAGAAAATCTTTTGCATCGTTTCGAGATACATACGGTCACGCGTCACTGCGGGCGCTTTTTGATATTCCACCAGCACCTGCTTGAAGCGTGAAGCTTCACCCTGTGCGTTGGCCGTCACACTGGAACGATAAGCTTCCGACTCTTCCATCAGACGCGATGCGGCACCACGGGCACGCGGAATCACGTCATTGGCATACGCCTGGCCTTCATTTTTTTGCCGTTCGCGATCCTGGCCTGCCTTCACCGCATCATCGAACGAAGCCTGCACCTGTTCCGGCGGCTGTACGCCCTGCATCGTCACGTTGGTAATCTGTACGCCCGCCTTGTAACGATCTACAATTTCCTGCATCAGCTGGCTTGTATCGAAGGCGACTTTTTCACGGCCTTCATACAGTACAAAGTCCATCTTGCTGCGGCCGACAACTTCGCGTATCGCCGTTTCGGCGACCTGCTTGACCATCTCGCCCTGTTCGCGATTATTGAATACCCAGTCGGATGCGTTTTTCAATGTGTACTGAACCGCGAACTGGATATCGATGATGTTTTCATCTTCCGTCAGCATCAACGATTCCTGATGCTGCTTGTTTTTGATGTTGCCGCGATAACCGATTTCCACCGTACGTACTTGCGAAACGTTCACGGTTTCGTGGCTTTGAATCGGTGCCGGCCAGCGCCAGTTGAAACCGGCTGGCGTCATGTGGCTGTATTTACCGAAAGTGAGAACGACGCCAGTCTGACCTTCCTGCACAATGAAAAAACCGCTGACCAGCCACAGGAATGCAACGATGCCCGCAATGACGGCAGCACCAATGCCAGCGCCGCGCATGTCAGGCTTGAAGCCCGGACCGCCGGCGTTACCGCCATTGCCTCCGTTACCGTTGCCGCCGCCGTTTTTCCGGTTGCCGAACAGATTGCCTAAACGCTGATTGAAATCGCGCCACAATTGATCCAGATCCGGCGGGCCGTCGTTCGGCCGTTTGCCATCCTGATTCTTGTTGTTATCGTCAGAGCCACGACCCCAGCGAGGATCATTGAGCGAGAATTTCAAGCCAAATTTTTTGAGTAGGGAAACAAGCATTCTTTTGCGGTCCGGGCTGAAAAATAATGGGTTGGAATACCAAATAATTTTTATATATTGGCGTCGTCAGATGCAGCAAGCAAAACATCTTCAAGTCCAGCGGCGCGCTCTTTCGCACATTCGGCTATCGCTTCACGCAATAGATCCAATCCGCTTCCAGTCTGGGCACTGATAAAAACACGACGGATTTTATCATATTCATCACGCTCCAAAGCAGGTTCCAGCCCTGCCGCGTCAATCTTGTTCCAAACCAGAATCTGCGGGATCTGATCAGCGCCGATTTCGCGCAAAACTGCATTCACTTCTTCTATCTGCTCCATCCGTACCGGGCTGGCGCCATCGACCACGTGCAGCAGCAAATCGGCGTGGATGGTTTCCTCCAGCGTGGCACGAAAGGCAGCAACCAATTGGTGCGGCAACTCGCGAATGAAACCCACGGTATCGGAAATCACCACATTACCGGCTTCACCCAGATAAATGCGGCGCGAAGTCGTATCCAGCGTAGCGAACAACTGATCCGCCGCCAACATTTTTGTTTTGGCCAGAGCATTGAACAAGGTCGACTTGCCGGCATTGGTATACCCGACCAGCGACACTGAAAATGCATTGTTGCGACCCCGTGCGCGGCGCTGGGTTATATGCTGCTTGTGCAGCTTTTCCAGCTTGGCACGCAAGGCTTTCACCCGCACACCGAGCAAACGGCGATCGGTTTCCAGCTGTGTCTCACCCGGGCCACGCAGGCCGATACCACCCTTCTGACGTTCCAGATGGGTCCAGCCGCGTATCAAGCGCGTAGACAAATGTTGCAGTTGAGCCAACTCAACCTGGACTTTACCCACATGGCTTTGAGCCCGCTGCGCAAAAATATCCAGAATCAGGCTGGTACGGTCGACCACCCTGATCTTCAGGTGGCGCTCCAGATTGCGCTGCTGCGCCGGCGACAATGCGTGATTGAAAATGACAATGTCGATTTCATGATCAACGATGGCATCTGCTATTTCATTCGCCTTGCCTGAACCGACGAACAAGGCAGCGTCCGGACTGGCACGCTTGCCGGTGATCGTCATGATCGGTTCAGCACCTGCCGATCTTGATAGAAGGGAAAGTTCTTCCAGGCTTGCAGCGAAATCGCCTTTGCCAAAGTCCAAGCCTACCAGCACGGCGCGCATATCAACCTTGCGCCAGTTGCAGGATGACGCGGGTGTTATTCAGCGTCTGATTCAAGGCTCAGATTCACCGCACGTGCAGGAACAACTGTGGAGATTGCGTGTTTGTAGACCATCTGGGTAACGGTATTACGCAGCAAAACGACGTATTGGTCGAAGGATTCGATATGACCCTGGAGTTTGATGCCATTGACGAGATAAATCGAAACGGGGACGTGCTCTTTGCGCAGTGCATTGAGAAACGGGTCTTGTAACAGTTGCCCTTTATTGGTCATGACAGCTCCATTGTGTTGTTGTGATTAGGAGGTTGAGGCATCTTGCTTATTTTCAAGTGCCTCTCTCAGTGGGAATGTAATCGATTTCGAGTTTTTCCGCCAAGCCGGCTTATTTTTCCGACCGGCTGAAAGGATTTTTTCCACTACGTAACTCGATACGTAGTGGAGTCCCAACCAGTGAAAAAGTTTCCCGGAAGTGCTTTTCAAGAAAACGTTTGTAGTTGGCATCGATCGATTCCAGCGCATTGCCGTGAATGACGACGATAGGCGGATTCATGCCACCCTGATGCGCATAACGCAGTTTCGGACGAATCGAACCCTTGCGACGTGGCTGCTGATGCTCGACTGCTTCAATCAGCGCACGCGTCAGTTTAGGCGTGGACAGATTGGACATCGCCGCAGCGTATGCGCTGTCAACTGATTTCATCATCGGGCCGATGCCGCTCGATTTGAGTGCAGAAACAAAGTGCGTTTTCGCAAACGACAGGAAGCCCAGTTTGCGCTCCAGATCGATCTTGATTTCATCGCGTCTGTCACTGGTCAAGCCATCCCATTTATTCACGCCAACCACCAGCGCCCGGCCGGATTCCAGAATGAAGCCGGCAATGTGTGCATCCTGCTCGGAAATATCCTGCTGCGCATCGAGCAATAACAGTACGACGTTCGCTTCGGAAATCGATTGCAGTGTTTTAACGACAGAGAATTTCTCGATCGCTTCAAACACCTTGCCGCGACGACGGATACCGGCCGTATCGATCAGCGTGTAATGTCTGCCTTCGCGCTCGAACGGAATTTCAATCGAATCGCGCGTGGTGCCCGGCAAATCGAATGCAATCACGCGCTCTTCACCCAGCAGGGTATTGACCAGTGTCGATTTACCCACGTTCGGACGACCGACAATCGCCAGCTTGATGCTTCTGTCGTTGGAAACCGGCAGTTCTTCTTCCGGCGGGCGCTGCGCAAAAGCGATATTCAGCGACTCCTCCACCAGATCGGTAACGCCATCACCATGCGCCGCGGAAATCACATACGGATCTCCCATGCCGAGCTCATAGAAATCGGCAGTGACCGTGGTGTACTTCATGCCTTCGGCCTTGTTCACCACCAGCATCACGGAGCGACCGGATTTACGCAGGAAATCGGTAATGGTTTTATCGTGCGGCGTCAGTCCCTGACGACCGTCTACGATAAAGATCACGACATCGGCTTCGGCCACGGCCTGCTTGGTCTGCTTGGCCATTTCATGCATGATGCCTTCCTTGGCAACAGGCTCGAAACCACCGGTATCAATGACCAGAAACGGACGTTCGCCCACACGGCCTTCGCCGTAGTGCCGGTCACGCGTCAAGCCCGGAAGGTCAGCGACCAACGCATCGCGCGACCGTGTTAGTCGGTTGAATAGCGTGGATTTGCCGACGTTAGGTCGACCTACAAGTGCAATAACCGGCTTCATCTAATTGTTTACTCAGCCGCGACAGCGACCAATGTTCCTGATTGAGTTTGAAAAATAAAATTCGCGCCGGCGCTGGCCGGTGCGGCAAGAATCGGACTGCCATCGGTGCTGATACGCGCCGCCAGCAAGCCATCTTCTTTCGAGAAAAAATGGATATAACCCTGATAATCGCCCACCGCTACCAGACGACTGGAGCTGATCGGTGTCGACAGACGGCGATTAGCGAGTTGATTGTTGCGCCAGGCACTGACGCCGCCATCGCGCGCAAACGCGTTCAATGCACCGCGTTCGTCGGCAGCATAGACAAAGCGTTCGTCGACAGCCACGCCCACATCGCTGGACAAGGCTTTAGCCCAGCGCGGCGTACCGCTGACTGCATCGAAACAGGCTACACGGCCTTGATAAGCGACCGCGCACACATCACGACCGGAGACAACAGGCGCACCGGAAATGTCGGCGATACGTTCCAGTTCCGTCGTCCCGCGCGGATCGCCTACAGCAACTTCCCAGCGTGGTGCGCCGTTATTCAAGGTCACCGCCAACAGACGACCACCGGCCAAGCCGACATAGGCATTTGAATTCGCAATCGTGATGCCTGGTGATGTACGCAAGGTCAAGGCTGGCGCCGTACGTTGCACGAACCATTTGCGCGCGCCCGTTTCTGCATCCAGTGCCACAACACGATTGTCCAGGCTGCGCACAATGACTACGCCTTGCCCTACTGCCGGAGTGGACAACACTTCGCTGCTGGCTTGCGCCTTCCAGCGTTGCTTGCCATTGCCGTCGAATGCCAGCACCGTTCCTTTTTCACCCGCCACCACAATGGTGTCGCCATCGCTGCCGACCCCTGCCGTCAGTTTGCTGCCGGCATTGATATTCCATATCGAGCGCCCGGTTGCTGCATTGATGCGCGTAATCGTGCCATCTGCCGCCGCCGTGAAAACGTCACCGCCGACTACCGCTGGCGTAAAGACATATTGGTCAGCCTTGCCTACACGCTCCGACCAGACCGTACGCACGGTTGCGGTTGCTTTTACTTCAACCAGAGCTGCAGGTTGATTGCGCGTCGATGGTTTGCTTGCAAACGGATTGAGCGAGGACATGAACGAACATCCCGTCGTTGCCACCAGCAATCCGGCGCCCAGAACTTTTAATGTGGCATTTGATGTAATACGCATCGTCTTCCTTAAGCGTGTATGCAAGCTTGTCTAAAGAGCTTGTTCAAGCAGTTTATGTAAGCCGCTTATCAAGCAGCTTTTTTCGCAGCAGCGCCGCCAATGGCATCCAGTTTTATCTGGATCAACTGACGTCCAGGGTTTTTTACATCGGTTTTTTCCAGTGCAGCCTGATAAGCCGTACGCGCCTCGTCCAGCTTGTTTTGCGCCACCAGGATGTCGCCCTTGCGATCTTCAACCACACCGGCGAATTGCGCCGGAAAACTGGCTGACAGTAACTTCATGCCTTCGTCGTAAGCCTTTTCATCCAGCAGGATACCGGCCAGACGTATGCTTGCAATCGCCTTGTAGTCGTCGCTGACGCCCTTGTCTATTACCCACTGCAATTGTGCTTTTGCCGCTTTGAAATCATTCGCATCGAAGGCGGATTTAGCCGCAGCCAGGGCTGTCATTTGCGCATAAGCAGTGCCGGGGAATTTCCCTTCCATATCGGCGGCAACACGCTGCACCTGTTCCTTGTCTTGCGCGGTCACGGCCTTCTGCAACTCTTCATACAGTTGTGCAGCCTGATTGGCCTGCTTGTTCTGGTAAGCACCCCAACCTGCCCAGGCAGCATAAGCACCCAGCACGATAATCAGCAACCAGGTAACCAGATTGCCGTATTGATTCCACCAGGATTTAAGGCTGGCGAGTTGTTCTTGTTCTGCGTGATCGTATGCCATAGTGGTCTGCTATTAATGATGATAGTGAACGTGATCGGCGTGATCATGGTCATGATCATCGCCAACGATTTGGTCAACCAGATAATCGGCAATGCCTTCGAATGCGACTTCCGATTGCCTGCCTTCTGCATCGCGCATTTCCTTGACGACGGCTGCGCCTTTTGCGATTTCATCTTCGCCGATAATCACGGCATAAGCTGCACCGCTATTGTCTGCACGCTTCATCTGCGATTTGAAACTGCCGGTACCGGTCGACGATGCGCAATGCAGGACGACATCCAGGCCGGCATCGCGCAAGCGTTCTGCAACAACGGATGCCTGCAGTTGTGCCGGCTCGCCTTGATGCACGAGATAAACATCGCATTGATTCGGCGTAAATTTTTCGCCGCTGGCTTTCATCAGCTCCAGCAAACGTTCGACACCCATGGCGAAACCGCAAGCCGGCGTCGGTTTGCCGCCGAACATTTCAACCAGCGGATCGTAACGACCGCCGCCGCAAACCGTGCCTTGCGAACCGAGTTGATCAGTGACCCACTCAAACACGGTGCGATTGTAATAATCCATGCCGCGCACCAGACGCGGATTGATCGTGAACGGAATCGCATTGTGATTCAGAATTTTCTGCACACCTTCAAAATGCGCACGCGAATCTTCGCCCAGATAGTCGAGCAATTTAGGTGCCGCATTGACCATATCCTGCATGGTCGGATTTTTCGTATCCAGAATACGCAATGGATTGCTGTGCAAACGCTTTTGCGCTTCGGCATCCAGCAATTCGGCATGTTGCTCAAAGTACGCAATCAGATCGGCTCTATGCTTGTTACGTTCCTCGGCATTGCCGATCGAATTCAATTCCAGGCGCACATCCTGCAAACCAAGATCGTCCCACAAACGCTGGCACATCATGATCAGTTCAGCATCAATGTCAGGGCCGGAAAAACCAATCGCCTCCGCACCGATTTGATGGAACTGACGATAACGGCCGCGCTGCGGTCTTTCGTGACGGAACATCGGGCCTGAATACCACAGACGCTTGGGGCCATCGTAGGTCAGATTGTGTTCCAGCGCAGCGCGCACCACACTTGCCGTACATTCCGGGCGTAAAGTCAGTTCATCGCCATTCATCGAATCGGTGAAGGAATACATTTCCTTTTCGACGATATCGGTGACTGCGCCCAGGCCGCGTGCAAACAAGGCGGTCGGTTCGACGATAGGCGTACGAATTTGCTGGAAGCCGTAACTTTTCAACACCGTGTGTACGGTATTTTCAAACAATTCCCACAAAGGTGCATCGGTTGGGAGAATGTCGTTCATTCCCTTTACGCCGACAATTTTTTCTATTTTCTTGGTATCTGACATTTATTTTTAAAAACTTATCTTTAACTTGTTTGATGCTGCCTGATGTTTTTTACTTAGCGCACAGCACTACTAAGCTGGACTATTTTCTTTACCGTAACGTGTCTTGACGTAATCCAGCACAATCGCATGAAATTCTGCGGCGATATTGTCGCCACGCAGCGTGACTGTTTTTTCGCCATCGACAAATACCGGCGCCGCCGGCGATTCGCCGGTCCCCGGCAAACTGATACCGATGTTCGCGTGTTTCGATTCGCCCGGGCCATTGACGATGCAACCCATCACCGCAACGTTCATCGCTTCCACACCCGGATACTGTTTTTTCCATACAGGCATCTGATCACGCAAATACGTTTGAATGCCATCAGCCAATTCCTGAAATACGGTGGAAGTGGTGCGACCACAACCAGGGCACGCAATCACCATAGGCGTAAATTTACGCAAGCCCATGGTTTGCAGAATTTCCTGCCCGACAATGACTTCCCTGGTGCGATCGCCGCCCGGCTCCGGCGTCAGCGAAATACGGATCGTGTCGCCTATGCCTTCCTGCAGCAACACCGACAGTGCAGCAGTCGAGGCAACGATGCCTTTGCTGCCCATGCCCGCTTCAGTCAATCCCAGATGCAGCGGATAGTCGCAACGACGCGCCAGTTCGCGATAGACCGCGATCAAATCCTGCACGCCGGATACCTTGCACGACAGGATGATTCGATCACCAGCCAGGCCCACTTCTTCGGCACGCATTGCGTTTTCGATTGCCGAGGTGACCAGTGCTTCATACATGACCGCCTGCGACGTCCACGGATTCGCGCGCGCTGCATTTTCATCCATGATGCGCGCCAGCAGTTCCTGATCCAGGCTGCCCCAGTTCACACCTATGCGTACCGGCTTGTCGAAACGGCAGGCCGTTTCTATCATCTGCGCGAATTGCGTATCGCGCTTGTTGCCTTTGCCTACATTGCCCGGATTAATGCGGTATTTGGCCAGCGCCTTTGCGCAATCCGGATAATCGTTCAACAGCTTGTGGCCGTTGTAATGAAAATCACCGACCAGCGGCACGACGATATCCATCTTGTCGAGTTGCTCGCAAATTGCCGGCACGGCGGCGGCGGCTTCCGGCGTATTCACCGTGATGCGCACCAGTTCCGAACCGGCGCGGGCCAGTTCCTTGATCTGGATCGCAGTACCGATCACATCGGCGGTATCGGTATTGGTCATCGATTGCACGACGACCGGCGCATCGCCACCTATGCGGATTTCGCGTCCACCATAGCTGACAACGGCCAGGCGGCTTTTACGCCGCGAAAAAGGGCCAGTGGCAATCGGATCGGATGACGACATACGTAATCTATTTCAAATTCAAGCGGGCAACGTTGCTGGTATTGCCTGCGACAATATCAACCGGTGCACCGCGCAAAGTTACATCAACACCGGCGGCATTACCGATCACCATGGACACCGGCCCGGTCACTTCAACGACCTCGGATGAACCAGCTTTCAGCAACCGCGAAAGCACAATGCTGTTATCGGCACGTTTGATCTCAACCCAGGAATCCTCACGTACTTTAATTGCCAGCGCATCCTTACTATTAACCGGAACTGCAACGGCTGGTGTCGCCACCTTGTTCGCCGACGGCGCAGCTGCAGAGACAGAAGTCGAAGCCGCTGGAGTCGGTGCAGGCGTCAACACTGGCACTGGCGTCGGAGCAGCAGGTACAGGCAGTGCCGCCACCGGCTTGACTGCCGCAACTACCGGCGCAGGTGTTACCACCGGAGACTTTGCTGCCACTGGGGGTGCTGATTGAGCAGTTTCATTTGCACCAGCCGGCGCATCTACTGCTTCAGACGGTGTTTCTGGTACTTCAACCACCGTTTCGACAGGCTCGGCTGACGTTACTTTTTCTTCCGCAGTAGAGGATACAGACGACGCTCCCTCAGGCAGCCAGCCCATGCGTTGACCGGCGAACAACAACACGCCTATCACCACCACAGCAGCCACACCCATCACGCTCTTGGACGACAAGCCGCGCGAACCAGGAGACGACAGTCTGGTTTCGGAAAACGATGCAGAAAGCGTATTGCGTTCCGGCAGCAGCACAGGTGGTGCCACCGTATCGTCAATCACTGCAGCCAATATAGGCGCAGGATCAGCCTGCAATACTTTTGCATAAGCGCGGATAAAACCGCGCACAATCACCATGCCCGGCAAAGCTGCATAATTGTCGGCTTCCAGCGCCTGAATCTGCCGATTTGCAAGATTCAATTGACCGGCAATCTGTACCGTAGTCCAGCCGCGTGCCTCACGCAAGGCGGCAAGCTGCGCTCCTGCCGACACCATCGGTTCAACTGTCTCATTCACGCTTTCCGCAACAGGTTCGGCGGACACGTTATTTGTCGTTTCATTCACAGGCACATCGTCATTCATTAAAGGCTCCACGCTGATAAGCCGCAAATTCATTTGAGTTCGGGTAACGGCGACGCAACTGCGTCGCATAACTGGTTTCTGCCGCCCGATCACCTATCTTGCGTTCAATCTTGACTGCCAGCCACAACACTTCTGCACTCAGCACATCGGCTTTGGTGACACGTGCGATGTAAAAGCGCGCACGCTCGAAATCACCGCGCTCGTAATTCATGCGCGCCAGATTGGTATTCGTCGTCGCATTGCCCGGCTCGTAACGGAATGCTTCGTTAAAATAGCGCTCCGCTGCGACAGCATCCTTCAGGATCAGACTGCACGTTCCGGCATTATTCAAAGCCTTGGCAGGCGACTGATACGCCTTGTTGCGAAGGGCCGCCTCAAAATAGGCAATCGATTGGCTGGCGCGGCCGTTCTGGCACAGAAACCAACCGTAGTTATTACTTAAATCCGGATCGTTCGGCGCCAGGCGGATCGCGCGCGTAAAGTTTTCTTCCGCCAGCCGTGTCTCACCCATATCCATGTAAATCAAGCCGGCCATGCTATAGGCATCGGCAAACTCGGAATCGGTTTGCAAGGCGAGCTTGATTTCATCCAGCGCAATACTCATCTGCCCTTGCTGGTAATAGCCGATCGCCAGTTGCAGGCGAATCCCCGCACGCTTTTGCCGATCGGTCCTGTCTGAACTGGTCGCCAGCTCGCCATCCTGTTTGACTGCGGGGCTGGATGCACATCCCGCCAACAGGGCTGCACACAAAAGCGAAGTTCCAAACCAGGTAAATCGGCGCGCTGTCATCAAGATGGAATCTCCACAATACGTCCAAAATTCTTGCCGAATTTCTCTTGATACTCGGCCATTTTTTTCATGCGGTCCTGCACTCTCGTACGATCCTGCACCTCGCCCGCCAACTGACCGCATGCAGCGTCGATATCATCGCCGCGCGTCTTGCGTATCGTCGTCACCAGTCCGCCATCCATCAGCACCTGGGCAAATGCCTTGATGCGCGGATTATTGGAGCGCGTCAAACCGGATTCCGGAAACGGATTGAAGGGAATCAGATTGAATTTGCACGGCACATCGCGAACCAGTGCCAGCAATTCACGCGCATGCTGATCGCTGTCGTTGACGCCATCCAGCATGCAATATTCAAAGGTCACAAAATCACGTGGCGCGAATTCGAGATAGCGCTTGCACGCCGCCATCAATTCCTGCAACGGATATTTCTTGTTCAAAGGTACCAGGCCGTCGCGCAAGGCATCGTTCGACGCATGCAGCGAAACCGCCAGCGCCACTGCGCAATCCTGTGACAGCTTGTCTATCATAGGCACCACGCCACTGGTCGATAGCGTTACGCGGCGACGCGACAAGCCATAAGCGTTATCGTCCAGCATCAGCTTGAGAGCGGTAACGGTCGGTTCGTAATTCAGCAAAGGTTCGCCCATGCCCATCATCACCACATTGGTGATCTGGCGCTCGCCTTTCGGGCCAGGTTCAATCCCCTTGGTTCTGCGCAATTCAAATTCCGCCATCCACAGCTGACCGATAATTTCGCCCACTGACAGATTGCGGTTAAAACCTTGTTTTCCGGTTGAACAAAACCGGCAATTTACCGCACAACCCGCTTGTGTCGAAATGCACAAGGTGCCGCGGTTTTCTTCGGGAATAAAGACAGTCTCGACTGCATTACCCTGCCCCACATCGATCAGCCACTTGCGCGTGCCGTCGGAAGAGGTGTGATCGGAAATGACGCCAGGTGCGGCAATCATCGCGCGCGTCTTCAGCTTGTCGCGCAGCGACTTGGCCAGATCCGTCATCGCGTCGAAATCACTGGCGCCGAATTGATGTATCCAGCGCTGCAATTGCTTGGCACGAAACGGCTTCTCACCCAACTCGCCGCAATAAGCGATGAGTTGTGCAGGATCCAGATCCAGCAGATTGGTGAGAGTCGTCGTCATAAAGCCATTTCAAGCCATTCAGTCACAGGTACAAACCTGCGCAGAACGGCAATTCCAAATTAACGCGAATACACGTTCAATGCAGGGAAGTAGTAAGCGATTTCAACTTTCGCTGTTTCTTCTGCATCGGAGCCGTGCACGGCATTAGCGTCGATCGAATCAGCGAAATCGGCGCGAATCGTACCTTTTTCAGCTTTCTTAGGATCGGTTGCGCCCATCAGGTCGCGGTGCTTGGCGATTGCATTTTCGCCTTCCAGAACCTGAATCATCACAGGACCGGAAATCATGAAATCGACCAGATCCTTGAAGAAAGGACGTGCGCTGTGAACAGCATAGAAACCTTCTGCGTCAGCGCGCGACAATTGCGCCATGCGAGCAGCGATGATTTTCAGGCCAGCGCCTTCGAAACGGGAATAAATCTGACCGATTACGTTTTTAGCGACTGCGTCGGGTTTAATAATCGACAGGGTGCGTTCGATTGCCATCTGAAAAAACTCCAATAAAATGAAAGGGTTAAGACAAAAATCTGATATTTCAACTAACCTTTAATTCTAACATGAAAGTGCCCTTCTCTTCGAGCAGAAACACTGGTTTTTATGTGAAGATAGCGTTAAGAACAGAAGCGTTTATACTATGCCCATGTCAAGAACCTGCTTGGCAACAACTCGAGCTTGATATTAACTGGAGGAAACATGAGCAATCTACAACAGACCTACGGGTCCACCTATGACATTGCGTCAACCAGACATCGTGTGCTGCGCAATACGTACTGGCTGCTTGCGTTATCGATGATTCCCACTGTGCTGGGTGCCTGGCTGGGCGTGCAATTCAAATTTGCATTCTTCGCCGCCAGCCCTTTCATGGGCATGATGGTTTTCCTGGCCATAGCCTTCGGCTTTTTCTACGCCATTGAAAAATTCAAGAATTCAGGCTTGGGCGTAGCGCTTTTGCTCGGCTTCACCTTTTTCATGGGCTTGATGCTGTCGCGCCTGATCGGCCATATACTCGGCTTTGCAAACGGCACCTCGCTGATCATGACCGCTTTTGGCGGTACGGCAGCCATCCTGGGTGTAATGGCCACGGTTGCCACCGTTTCCAAGCGCGATTTTTCGGGCCTGGGAAAATGGCTGTTCATGGGCGTACTGGTGATCATCGTGGCGGCCATCGCCAATATCTGGCTGCAGTTGCCGGCACTGCAACTGACGATCTCGGTCGTCGCCATCGGCATATTCTCGGCCTTCATTCTGTACGATGTACAGCGCATCATCAATGGCGGCGAAACCAATTACGTCACGGCGACACTGGGTATCTACCTGAGCGTGTATAACATTTTTGCCAACCTGCTCTCCCTGCTGGGGATTTTCGGCGGCGAACGCGACTGATATCGGACGCACACAAAAAAGCCGACTTACGAGTCGGCTTTTTTATTCGTGAGCATTATGGAAAATGGCCGGTCCAATCTTTGCTCAGCCTGCTTGGCCCACCGTTTCCTTCAATTCGAAAACCGCCATCGATTCCACATGCGAGGTATGCGGAAACATATTCACCACGCCTGCATTTTTCAGTACATACGGCCCTTCATTCACCAGCACCGCTGCATCACGCGCCAGCGTCGATGGATTGCATGAAACATAGACGATACGACTCGGCAGCAAATCCGGCTGCACGGCGCTCAGGCCGGCCAGGGCTTCGCATACTGCCAGCGCACCATCGCGCGGCGGATCGATCAACATGCGATCGAATTTACCCAACGCGATGAAATCATCCGTTTTCGCTTCAAACAGGTTGCGTGAATAAAAGGTGGTTTTGGCATCCAGTCCATTGGCCACGGCATTTTCCAGCGCACGTTCAGTCAGCGTGGTGCTGCCCTCAATGCCGACCACCTCGCGCGCCTGCGTTGCAATCGGTAGCGTGAAATTGCCCAAACCGCAAAACAGATCGGCAACCCGGTCCGCTGCTTGCGCATCCAGCAGGCGCAAGGCACGTGCTACCAGCACCCGGTTGATTTGGTGATTCACCTGCGTAAAATCAGTCGGCTTGAACGGCATCTTCACACCGAACTCAGGCAAAGAGTAATGCAGCTTGTTATCCGTCGGATAGAACTGATAGGCGCTATCCGGGCCGGCTGGCTGCAACCACCATTGCACCTTGTATTCATCGGCAAATGCCTTGAGCTTGACTTCATCCTCGGCCGACAAGGGAGCCATGATGCGCAACACCATCGCGGTAATTTTGTCTTGTTCGCCCTGGCCAATGGCCAATTCAATTTGCGGCAGATGATCGATGATGGAGAGCGATGCAACCAGGTGACGCAAAGGCACCAGCATCGCCGATACGTTTGCCGGCAGTATTTCGCAGGTTTTCATATCGGTAATAAAAGACGATTTTCTTTCGTGGAAACCGACCAGTACCCCACCCTTTTTCGGCACATTGCGCACCGATATCCGCGCCCGATAGCGATAACCCCAAGTCGGCCCGTGGATCGGGCGCAGCATGGTTTCTGCCCTGACCTTACCGATATGCTTCAGATTATCCTCGAGGATGCGCTGCTTCAGCGCAACTTGCGCACCAGCCTCAAGATGCTGCATCGAGCAACCGCCGCAAATGCCGAAATAGCTGCATTTAGGTTTGGTGCGCAGCGACGATTCCTTGATCACGGACATCATTTTCGCCGCTTCCCAGTTCGCTTTCTTGCGATAGGAAGAATAAACGACGCGTTCTTTAGGCAAGGCACCTTCGACGAAAATCACTTTACCCTGCGTACCGTCTTCATTCTGCAGATGGCCTACGCCTCGCGCTTCCATGTCGAGGGATTCGATATCGATAATTGTTTGCTGCATAGGAGTTGAATCAGGTGAGCCTGCCGGGAACGGCTGGTGTTAAAGAAGAAGGTGAAATCAAAAGAACCGGATGATAGCAAACTGCGCACCTACGCGGACAGCATGCGCTGCAGTGCGTCAGTCCGGCTATAGCAAAGAGTCTTTGTCCACGCCAGTTCTGGTCAACGAACGCTTCAGCTTGACCAGCGCTTCCTGCTGGATTTGCCGCACCCGTTCGCGCGTGACATGCATTTCTGTCGCCAGCTCTTCCAGAGTGGCCGGATCGTCGTTATCCAGACCGAAGCGACGCGTGATGACCAGACGCTGCTTGTCTGACAGTTTATCCAGCCAGTCACGCACCAGCACGATCATTTCCTGGTGCTCGGCCAGTACATCCGGATCATTCGTATGATCGCCCTGCAGCAAATCCATCAGGCTGGACTGCGGATCGCCATCCAGCGGCGCATCCAGCGAACTGGCATGTTCAGACAGCGCGAGGATATCCTGCACATCCTCGACACTGCGTTCGACCAGATGAGCGATATCTTCTGCCGTCGCATCCTTGCCGTCGTGATGCTGTGCCTCAAGATGAAATTTGGCGCGCAGAGTCTGGTTCAATTCGCGCACCACATGCACCGGCAAGCGCACAGTACGCGCCTGATTCATGATTGCGCGCTCTATGCTCTGGCGTATCCACCAGGTAGCGTAGGTTGAAAAGCGAAATCCGCGTTCCGGTTCGAATTTGTCGATCGCCCGCATCAAACCCAGATTGCCTTCTTCGATCAGGTCGAGCAGAACCACGCCGCGATTGATGTAGTGCTTGGCAATCGACACTACCAGGCGCAGATTGTGTTCGATCATCTTCTGGCGCGCTGCAAAATCACCCTGCTTGGCCAGCGTGGCAAAATGCACTTCTTCCGCCACCGTCAACAGGGGACGAGCACCAATCTGGTTCAGGTAATGCTGTGTTGCATCGGTGGAAAGTTCGCTGGAGAGAACTTTTTTCAGTTCATCAATGCCGGCAACTTCAACCGCTTCTACCGGCTCATGCGACTCGACCGTATCGCCTTCCTGATCGGCGTCGTCCGTTTTTTCTTCATCATCAGGCTGAAACAATAGCTCAGTAGGCGCAGTTTCCGCGCCTTCTTCATCGTCTACCTGAGCGTTTCGATTGCGGTTCATTAGCTAGCGACTGGGTAAGAATTTGGAAGGATCGACCGGCTTGCCTTGCTGGCGAATTTCAAAATGCAGCTTAACGGTATCGGCATCGGAATCGCCCATATCTGCAATTTTTTGTCCTTTGCTGACGCTCTGGCCTTCTTTCACATGAATCGCCTTGTTATGCGCATAGGCAGATAACAGGGTGCTCGTATGCTTGACGATGACCAGATTGCCGTAGCCGCGAATCCCGCTACCTGCATACATGACCTTGCCCGCACCGGCTGCCAGCACCTGCTGTCCCGACTTGCCGGCGATATCGATGCCTTTTTTATTATCGTCAAAGGTGGCAACGAGCTTGCCTTCTGCTGGCCACATCCACGACACGGTTTCGTCCTCCGTAGCAGCGGCAGGAGCCTCTGCCGGCTTGTCGCTCGATGCCACTGCCTTTGGCGGCGTACTTGCCGCGTTGCCTTCCGACTTTTGCATTTCAGCCAGCGTGCTATCGGAATAAGGGCGTTTTTCGCCGCGCGGACTGGTTTTATTACCTGCCGTGCTGCCCGCCGGTGCGGAAAGGGAACGCGCCTCGGTACCGGATGCGGTCGCCACTGCACCGGTTTGCGCACCGCCGCTGCGTACGACGGGTGCATCGGGCGGCGCAACGCGCAGCACCTGATCGACCTTGATGTCGTTTGGATTGGCCAGCTTGTTCCAGGTTACGAGTTCGCTATAGCTTTGTCCAAAATCCAGCGCGATGCGATACAAGGTATCGCCCTTTTTGACTGTATAAAAATTCCGGTCGTCTGTTGCACTTTTTGCCGTGCCGGTACCGCCTATCGTTCGTTCTGTGACAGGTGCGGCGCGATGCGTGGTGCCGCAGGCGGCAAGCGAGCCGACCAGCAATACCAGCAATGTGATTCGAAATTTTTTCATTCTCTTTACGTTCAATTATCTACAGCGGTGTTTGTTCGTTGCGCTCAAGTTACAGTACCCGGACGGAGCGGCACAAAATGGCAATCCTCCAGGGTCGAACTCTTCCATTCAAATTTGCTGACGCGCTCTATCAATTGCAGGACCTGATGACGGTCGCCAACCGGGGCAACCAGCCGTCCGCCTATTGTCATTTGTTCCAGCAAGGCCTGCGGCACTTCCAGTCCGGCGGCGGCCAAAATAATGCCATCAAACGGCCCCGCCTGAGGCAGGCCAAGCATACCATCTCCGTAATGCAAGCGGATATTTGCCACACGCATGGGCCGCAAGTTGGATTTCGCCAATTCGTGCAAACCCTTGATGCGCTCGATGGAATAGACTTCCTTGGCCACCAGCGACAGCACCGCCGCCTGATAACCGCAACCGGTACCGATTTCCAGCACACGATTGAGTACGCCGGCATTGTTATTGTTCCGCATGACTTCAATCATTCTTGCCACGATATACGGCTGCGAGATCGTCTGGTGATAACCAATTGGCAACGAAGCATCGATATAAGCCTGACTGGCCAGCGCCGGCTCCATGAACAAATGACGCGGCACCGCTTCCATCGCCGCCAGCACCTTGCTGTCCGTGACCCCTTGTTTGGCCACGCGCGCCGTCATGGCCTTGCGTATCGCATCCGACACCAGCGGCGTGCTACGTGACGATGTTGCATGCGCCGCAGCCGGTGCGGCAAGCTTGTGCGGCACTTCCTGCTGCCGCGTTGCCGGCACTTGAATTTTTCCATGCCGGGATGCATTCAATGTCGCCGTTTGCGGCGTAGCGGTTTTACCTGCAACGCGCTGGGGATCGCTGCGCGCACCGTTGCGCGGTGCCTTCTCCGAAATAGAAGAAAGCGACAATGGAAAACGCTTGGTCTTGTCCGTCATGCCAGCATCTTCTTCAGGGCCGCCAGTTGCGTATTTTGCGTCAGGTCTATCTGCAAGGGTGTGATCGATACATGTCCCAGGGCCGTGGCATGAAAATCGGTACCCTCGCCGGCATCCTTTTGTCCGCCGCACGGACCTATCCAGTAGATATCGCGACCATGCGGATCCTGTGCCTTGATCACGGCTTCCGACTGATGACGCCGGCCCAGACGCGTGGCGACCGCAGGTTTCAACTGTTCATAAGGCAAATTGGGAATATTGACGTTGAGCAGGAAATTTTCGGACAAACTATCGAAACGACGCTCGACAAGATCGCGCGCTACCCGTGCTGCCGATTTGAGCTCGGCCCATCCCTTGTCGAGCTGTGAAAACGCAATTGCCGGAATACCGAACAAATGACCCTCGGTTGCCGCCGCTACCGTGCCGGAATAGAGCGTGTCATCGCCCATGTTTTGCCCCTGATTGATACCGGAAACGATCAGGTCGGGCCGGAAACTCATGATGCCGGTCAGCGCAATATGGACGCAATCGGATGGCGTGCCATTAATAAAATAGAAACCGTTGGACGCCTGATAGACCGATAGAGGCCGGTCCAGCGTCAGCGAATTGGAACTGCCGGAGCGATTGCTGTCGGGCGCCACAACGACAATATCGGCGATCGGCGCCAGCGCGTCGGCCAGTGCCATGAGTCCCGGCGCAAGATAACCGTCATCGTTACTGATAAGAATTTTCATGGGTGAATTTTACCTGAAGCAATACTGCTTTCCGAACCAGCTTTCATGTCCGCTCAAGCACCGGAAAAACGTGCAGAGTCATGTGTCAATTTATTCTGCAACATCCAACTCATTGTCCATCGACGCAAGAAATGTGCGCACCACATCCAGTTCGCGCGTGCGCTTGAACGGCGGCAGGCTTTGCCAGATGCGCTTGCCGTAGGGCTTGGCGATCAGACGCGGATCGCAAATCATCAGCACGCCGCGATCCGTCTCATCCCGAATCAGGCGGCCGGCACCCTGCTTCAGATTGATAATCGCAGCCGGCAACTGGTGATGCATGAAGCCGTTCATACCCTTGCGTTCCAGCGCCTCGATGCGCGCTGCCAGCACCGGATCGTCAGGAGGCGAAAACGGCAATTTATCGATGATGACCACCGACAGTGCGTCCCCGCGCACATCGACACCTTCCCAGAAACTCTGGCTGCCAATCAATACCGCATTGCCGGCCGCACGAAAACGATCCAGCAATTCTGTACGTCCGGCTTCGCCCTGCACCATCAGCGGGAATGGCAGTTTGCGCCGCTCGAATTCTTCGCGCAAACGTTCTGCGGTACGATTGACCGCGCGTATCGTCGTGCACAGAAAAAATGCGCCACCGCCTGCCGCTTCTATTACCGGCAGCGCCGCATCGATGACGGCATCGGTATAGTCAGGCGAATTCGGCTGCGGCAGGCCGGTCGGCACATACAGCAAACCCTGGCTATCGTAATCGAAAGGACTGGGCCAGGAATGCGCCGGCTCGTCCCACAAACCCATTTGCGCACTGTAGTGATTGAAATCGTTTTTCACCGCCAGCGTGGCAGAAGTGAAAATCCATGTGCGCGGTACGCCTTCACGCTGCTTGTTGAAAATAGGCGCAATCGACAGCGGCGTCTGGTGCAGCTGCAGTGATGATGAAAACGCCTCTACCCACAGCACGCTTTCCTGTCCGATGATCACCTCGCCCTTGGGCTTGTTCCATGCATCCAGCCTGGTGGCAATTTCAATTCCGCGCACCCGGCACTGCTCTATCGTTTCAGCCCGTTCGGCCTGCTTTTGCAGAACCGAAATCATGCCGTCCAGTTC